>JAFLED010000329.1 GCA_017302045.1 Spirochaetota bacterium | reverse complement strand
GGCGTGTCTTCAGGTCGGTGGGATAGAACTTTTCGCCAAAACCCGGTACGAGGCGCTCGGGAATAATCGCGATGTTCGGGTTATAGGGGTCGACCTGGGTGTTCCACGGCAGATCTTCGGCATCCCATTGTCCTTTATAGGCGCGGCGGTAGAGGGTTTTGAACTCGGGATTCCCGAAATTCGAATAAGTCCAGTCGTAATGTACTGCATGTCCTGAATTTACCTGCAATATATTGTTATTGCCGTGCTGCAAGACATACCCGGCAATGGCCGACGGGAACAGATCGGCGGCAACCCGCGGGTTACGCATGACCATCTGGCCCAAAGTCGAGATATTGGCTGTTATTTCCATAGTTTGCTCCTTGTGGGGATATCCCCCAGAAAACTATTTACAACTCGATAGTTTTTCAGTAAAAATTGAGCATCCCGTCAACCAATTTTTTTTGTTCGCGGCGCACTAATGCAGCAGGAGGCTGCTTAGTTGGCTACGCGCAGGAGGCGCTTTAAGTAGCCAACCATGGAGGGTGCCTGATCCGCCGCGGCCGGGATGGCGTGGCAGCAGGCCGGATCGGATATTTAGCCGATTCTATGACCTCAAGCGTCTAATGGGTGATGAGCAGTAGGTTTCAGAGCGCAAACCTGCGCTTTTGCCTTTACAACCCTGTCGGGCGGTATTATGTCGCATAGCAGGCAACTGCTTAGTCAACAATCATTACTTAAGGAGAAAACATGAAGAAAATTATATTAGGTCTCGCTTTTGTGGCGTCAACCAGCGTATTCGCGAGCGTTAAAGGCGGTAAAATCGGGGTGGATTTCAGCTTTGCTGGCTCAACTGGCGTCACTGCGGGTACAACTACCGTGCCAACGATTGGTGCGTGGTGGCACGTAATTGATATGGTGGCAATTCGCGCTGGCGTAGGTTACCAATCGGTAAATACAACAAATTCAAGCACTACTTCAGATAAGACTGATTCCGGTTTTGTCTTTTCAATTGGTGTCCCCATTTACCTGGCCAAAATGAATGCGCTTGATTTGTATGTATCACCAGCATTCTCGTATGCGTCGCTATCGACCAAAACGACGACTACAACTCCAGCCACTTCAACTTCGGGCACTTCCTCAGGTCTCGGGATTTCGCTTTCTTTAGGCTTGCAAGTCGCTCTGAATGACCAGCTCCACTTCTTCGGTGAGGCAGGTTTCGGTTACTCAACCTACACAAACGATCCTTCAAAGACAACGACCATCGGCACAGCCCGCGGTGCTGTCGGCGCGATTTTCTACTTCAACTAAGACCTTTCAGGGGATGGCTTCCATCCCCTCTTCTCTCTCATTTCTATTTTTCTGATTTCACTAACTGCACGACATCGCCCGCCTTGAGATGTTTTGTGGCGTCGCTCTGCTCGCTCTTCGCTTCGAGTATATCGAATTCACGGCGCATAGTCTTAAAGACCACCGTACGGCCCAACTTATCGGTCGCTGCAAACTGCGCGTCTTTCGGCAGCTTGTCGCGCTTACCGGTATTCACAAGAATACGATCGCCGTCCTGTACTTTAAGCACATTCGCGCTGAGCGGCGCATGTTCGAATACGAACGCGGCAAGGCGCACCACGGCCTTGTTGAGAAAATCGCGGCCCACTGCCTTGAAGGCAATGCCGGCCACACGAATACCCGACTCTGCATCGACGAGTTCGGCCGCAATCTCGATGCCGTGGGCCAGCTCGCTGAAATCGCCCACCAGCACAAGCCCCAAACCACGGCGGCGAAACGGCGCCGGATTTTCTTCGGCCTTGAGCGCATCGGCATAGGTTTGCCGTAATTTCCGTAAATTCTCGGGGTTAAATTTCTGCGCCTGCGGTAACGTCGCCATCTCGCGCGAAACAGAACGCACCCGGCCATAGTTTTGCAGCGCAACGCGCGTACGATCGGCTATCGCAACGCCGCCCAGCGGGTGATCGACCAGAGGGTCGCGCGCGCGCAGCGGGTAAACATGCACCGGCACGGGATTTTTTGCGCGCTCGGGTGCGGCAACGCCCTCTTTCAGATACCAGAGATCGCGCTTTTCGATCTCGAGCTGTTCGACCTGTTCGCGGAATTCCCTGCTCTGCGTCGCATCGCGCAGAAACAGCAGTTCATCCGTCATGCGTTCATAATCTTTTTTAGTGCGGAAAAAGCGCAGCAGATCGCGGTGCGCCTCGATATATCCCGGAAACAAAAATTCTGCCCAGCGCAGCTCGGCGAGTGCGAACTCGTCGGCATTTTCTTCCATCTCGCGTTTTGCCAGGTTGCGGTGGTAACGCGCGGCTTTCGTGGCGACTGCGTGTTCGCGCTTCTTGTTCTGCACGAGTTGCGCCAGTTCTGCCTGATGGCGGGTCAGATCGTCGTCTTCGTTGCGCTTCAGATAATCGGCGAGCAATTTCGCCGCCGCCGCGGGATCACAAAACGCATAAAAAATCACCACGCTGCGCGCCTCGGCCTCGGCGCCCGCGAGCTTTTTGAGGTATTCGCCTGCTTCGCCGCAGCGCCCGGTTGCCGCGAGCAGCTGCGAGAGCATGAGGCTGACGGCGGAGTTCTCGCTGTTGTTCGAATAGGCGTGCCGCAGGGCTTCAAGCGCGCGCACCGCGGGCTCGCTGTCGGGCGAAAAATCGCCGTATGCCGAGCCTCTGAAAAACGCGTCGAGACGTGCGCGCGCGATTGCCACGGCAAGTTCGGAGTTATCGGGCAGAAGCGCCTGAATCTTGCGGAACTGGCTTTCCGCTTTTTCAAACTGCTTGAGTTTGAGATACAGACCCGCGAGGCGCAGGTGTGTTTCTGTATGACCGGGATTATCGCGTAGAATCGCGTCGATCTTACGCTTCGCAATCGCGTACTGCGCGTTATCGATCAGCACCTGCGCACGCAGTGAAAGCACGTCCGGATTCGTGCGGCGCTTTTTTTCCGCGCGTTCGAGACAAGACTCGAAAGCCGGAATATTTTTGATTTTATGCTCGATGCGGGCGCACAAAATCGCCGCCTCTTCGTTCTCGGCGTCGAGTTTCAGCGCCCGCTGCACCAGCGACTCGGCCGCCTTCAGATCGAGCGACGCCGAAAGAATTTTCGACAACAACAGCAAAGACGGTACGTGATCGCCGTTCTTGCGCAGCGATTCACGTACCATATCGCTCGCGCGTATGGTATCGCCGCTCTTCTCGAGATTCTTTGCCTGGTCGTAAAAATACTGCGCCGACTGGTCTGCAGCCTCGGCCCCGAGAATAAGCGCGGCGGCCGCGGCAAAGACCGGTATAACGCGAAACATCCGCCTCATGGAATAAAATACCCGCTCAGATCAAGGCCGCGTTTCTGCCTGAAACGCGACATCACGCGCAGGTCGATGTACTGACCGCGTGTTTCTTTTTTCATCTGGCTTTGATAGCTGAGCAAATAGCGCACCTCTTTCTGAGCGCGCATGCGGCTTTCGATAGCCGGGTCGATGTCGAGTGCGCGAAAATAAGCGCCACCGGTCTTGCGCGCGATCTCGGTCAGAAGCTCACGCCCACCGCTCGCCACTTCGGGGTGTTCAAAACTCAGAATATAGACGGGTATGTGGTTGGCGCGCGCGTATTCGATAAGGCG
>JAFLED010000328.1 GCA_017302045.1 Spirochaetota bacterium | reverse complement strand
CCACTTGGTAATCGAGCTACCGTCGAAAGGCAGGCCCTTGAACGAGTCTTCTGTAATTGAGTCAACATGGTATGACACGTGGTGCCATGCGCCGCCGATATCTGAAAAACGGAAGTCATAAAAAATCGCTCCGCTCTTTTTTGCGAAGTCGATGACTTCTTTCCACGACGTAAATTTCAATTTCGCCATAAAATCTCCTATATTTCTAACTTAGCGGGATTGCTAAAGGATCCCTTCTGCCATAAATTCAGCAAACTGAGTGCCAAACTCGAGAGCTGTGAAAGAGTCTGCGTTTTAAACACCCTGTCAACAAATGGAGCTTCGCAGACCGTATCGCGTTCATGCGCCGGTAAAACCGGCAGGGGAAATCCCACGCTTCTCACTTGACGGCGAATCGGCACGCCATAACGCGCAAGCATGGCGCAATACCGAACACACATTACTGAGCAAATACGCGCACCGATCGGCGAAGTCTTCGACCGCATCGCCGATCATAACCGCATGGGCGAATGGATGATGGCGGATATACGCCGCGTCAAAGATTCGGCTGCACCCGGCGAAGGCGTCAACGGCACTGGTTCTGTGCGCACGCTCAAAATTCTGGGCCTGTCTGATTTCGATGAGACAGTCGTTAAAAGCGACAAACCGCGCACGATCGAATACAAAATCACGCGCGGTTCGCCGCTCTCAAACCATCTCGGTGTCATCACTTTCAGCGAAGCAGGCGGCCAAGTCGTTATCGACTGGAATATTACTTTCGATATGGGCTTCGGCGGTATCGTCGTCGAGCAACTGCTGAAACTCGCCATCAGTACGGGACTCGCGAAACTGAAAAAACAACTCGAAGCCGCGGCGGCGGCATAACAGAGGTAAACAGATGACAGACTTCCGCAACCGCTACGGCGCCTGGGCACTGATTACCGGCGCTTCATCGGGCCTGGGCGCCGAATTTGCGCGTCAGCTCGCTGCACAAAAACTCGACCTGATTCTTGTCGCCCGTCGCGCCGACCGGCTCAAAGAACTCGCGACCGCTCTCAAACTCGAGCATGGCATACAGGTGAAGGTCGTACCGCTCGATCTCGCGAAGCCAAACTTCATCGCCACGCTGAAAAAACATACGGCAAAACTTAATATCGGTCTCGTCGTCAACAACGCGGGGTTCGGTATGTCGGGCGAATTCACCGAAAACAATCTCGACTACGAACTCAGAATGCTCGACGTCAATTGCCGTGCCCCGCTCATCATCGCACACGAATACGGCAAAATCATGGCGTCGCACCGCCGCGGCGGCATCATCATGGTAAGCTCGGTGGTATCTTTCCAGGCGGTGCCGTACATGACACACTATGCAGCGACCAAGGTCTATGACCTGCTGTTGGGCGAGGGCCTGTGGTACGAGATGAAAAAATACGGCGTGGATGTCGTCACGCTCTGCCCCGGGGCGACTGAAACGGAATTTTCCAACGTCGCCGAGACCAAACCCGTTCCCGGGGCGATGCCTGCACCGCCGGTGGTTGCCGCGGCGCTCGATGCGCTCGGGCATAAACCCTATGTCACCGCAGGGTTCAAAAATAAATTCATGGTCTTCATGACCCGCCTGGCACCGCGCAGTATGTCGACGCGCATCGCGGCGCAGATCATGAAAAAACTCGGCCGCAGTTAAATCCTTGCGTAAAACCGTAACAATACTCTTTGCTTGCACACTGCCCCTCTTCGGGGCAGAAAAACCCGAGGCGACGATCTGGGTCACGCGGGCATTTATCGGCGGGCCAAAGTGCGCCAGTTCGGGACCCGTGAGCCATTACACAGCCCCCGGGTTCGAAAGCGAAAAGGCGCGTTTCATCAAACCCAAAATACGCCTGTTGCGTGAGTATTTTCGCGATCTTGCGACCTGCCAGGCCTGCCATACCTGCCCCAATTACCACCGCGAGATTTTTTTTGAGATCCACGAGAAAGACCTCAGCGAAAGCGAAAAGCTCGGCTACCGCCGGGCCGCACCTGCACCCGACGCCGACGAATTACGCGAGTTTGAAGAGAATAAACGTTACCGGCCGAAACCCGACCGGCCGCCCGAAGACTAAAGCCAGCGTTTCTTGAGAAAAAACACGATCATCGCGAGCGCGAGTACACCCATGCCGATGATGGTTTTCAGATAACCATAGTGGTCTTCGGTGAGCGGCAGGTTTTTGAAGTTCATGCCGAAATACCCCGTCACCAAAGTCAAAGGCAGCATGATCGCGGTCATGATCGTGAGAATACGAATGATATCGTTCGTGCGTTTGGTCGAGATGGTATTGTAGGCCTCAATTGCCGACGCGATCGCCTGCGAAATACCGTCGATGGTATCGATGATCTTGATCGCGTGGTCGCGCACGTCGCGAAAAAACGCCGCCGAATCGGGCGAGAAGTGTTTAATGTCGTGCAGCTGCATCTCGTCGAAAATTTCTTTATGCGTCAGAATCAGCTTTTTGATGAGCGCGAGCGAAGATTTAAGTTCGAAGACCATCGCGATGTCGAGCTGCGCGCTGTGCGTGAGCAGCATACTCTCGCAGCGTTCGAAAGCCAGGTCGATATCGTGCACGATGTGCAGCGTATGATCGGTTTCGACGTCGAGAATACGGTGCAGAATGAATTCCGGCCCCTTCTTCAGCAATTCACGGCAAAGCGACTCGTCGGCGAGCAGGCGGTCGATGGTCGTGCGCTCGCTCTCTGAGATTGTAATGATGGTATTTTTCGCGATGATAAAGTTGAAATCATTCGTCGAGATATAACTGCCATTCAGATGCACGCCGCGAAAACAGAAATAGGTATAATGAGGAAATTTTTCGCGCTTGATGCGGTTCGAAGAATTAAAGATATCTTCGACGGTCAAAGGGTGAATATCGTAACGATGCAATAATTCGATCAGGTCTTGCTCGTTACGCGGGTAAAGATGTACCCATACGGGTTTATTCGCAAAATTCGGAATGCCATCCGCCTTTTCACGAAAACGTTCGTGCTTTTTCAGCGTCACGATGTGGTGTTCGTGCCAGTCTTTTTTGGGTGCGTTATCGGTGAGCGGCGGCTTTTTCGCAAGGCGCAGCCACGACAGAAAGCGGTAAGTCATATTGGCGCCGGCCATTCTTTATACCGCCTTCAAGATCTCTTTCAGCGAACCGATGAGCTTCGCGTTCTCGCCTTCAGACCCGACGCTGATGCGCACGCAATCAGAGAAGACCGAACCGGAATAATAGCGGATCAGCATTTTATACGCGCGTAGCTTTTCGGTAATTTCAGCCGCAGCCATTTTCGCGGGGGCTTTCGCCAGCAAAAAGTTCGCCGCCGAATCGTATACGGTAAAGCCAAGCGCCACGAGCTCCGCACGCAGAAACTCGCGCCCGGTGGTGACAGCGCGCAGAATGGCCCGGTGCCAGTCTTTATCTTCAAGAGCCGCTGTGGCGAGCCGCGTTGCGATCGCATCTTCGTTGTAAGAATCTTTATGCGCCATCATACCGTTCATGAGGCCGGTATTCGACGTCGCAAGATAACCGGCGCGTAACCCGGCAAGGGCATGAGTCTTCGAAAAGGTACGCGTCACAACAAGGTTATCCAACTTACCGACGAAGGGCATCATTGTCGCCTTGTCGCCTGCGAAATCGTTGTAAGCCTC
>JAFLED010000327.1 GCA_017302045.1 Spirochaetota bacterium | reverse complement strand
AGAAAATATACGCCGCTCGTTGCGGATTTTGGAAGCCGCCGTGAAGGCAAACGCGTTTCTGGGTGGCGCCATACGCTTCGAGGACGAGATGATGGACCCGCCGATGTTCGCCAAGGCGCTGCAAGTGATTCTGCGCTCGATCATGCTGGGTAATAAAGAAAAAGATCTCGCCGACGTCGCGCTCGGCATCGTCGCCAGCTTGCCGGCGGAAAAAATACGCGAAATCTGGCCGTATGCCTTAAACGGAGCGAACCATGTACTCTGAAAAAAATTCGATTCACGCCGGTGAGAACGTAAATATTGCCTACGAATGCCTCGCGCGGCACGCGAAGACACCTTTGGCGCAAAAAGTCGCGATGGTGTTCGTCGACGACAAGCTCGCCCACAAAGATTTTACCTATGCAGAGCTCGACGATCTTTCAGCCCGATTCGCGCAGAGCTTTAAGATGCGCGGATTAATCCCGGGAGACAGAGTCTTGCTCCGCTTACCGAATACTTATGTATTTCCCGCGGCGTTTTTCGGCGCGATCCGCGGAGGATTTATTCCCGTGCCGACTTCGCCGATGCTCACGGGACCCGAATTCGCCTACCTCTGCGAAAATTCCGGTGCCGCAGCGCTCGTCACAGATACGCGGCTTTTTCAGCCGCTCGCCGGCGAGGAATTTCTGAGGTCGCTCAAAGCCATTTACGCGGCAGGCGAGGACGCTACGATTGCGATAGACGAAGAATTAAAAACAATCCCGCCCGCCGCAGATATACATCCGACGCGCGGTGCCGACCCCGCGTACCTCGTCTATACTTCGGGCACCACGGGATATCCGAAAGGTGTTCTGCACAGCCAGCAGGCATTATTGGGCAGGTTACCTGCGGCGACGAACTGGTTCGACTTTAAACCGGACAGCGACGACCGCATTATGCATTCGGGAAAATTCAACTGGACCTATGTTTTGGGTACGGCGATGATGGATCCGCTTTACCATGGCAAAACTGTGGTGGTTTACGAGGGCGAGAATTCGCCCGAGCGCTGGGTGCAGCTCATCGCAGCGCACCGCTGCAATATTTTCATTGGTGTGCCGACCATTTTCCGGCAGATACTGCAAAAAACCCAGGTCGATAAGGCGTCGTTGCCGCATCTCAAACATGCGATGTGCGCAGGCGAACATTTGACCGACGAGGTGTTGGCGGGTTGGATGACCCGCTTTGGTTTCCCGATCTACGAGGGGCTCGGTATGTCGGAATGTTCCTATTATATCTCGCAGCGGCCCGGAGATAAAATAAAGCCGAATTCGGCGGGTAAGATACAGCCGGGGCACCGCGCGCACCTGCTCGACGAGAATCTGCAGCCGGTCAAGCCCGGCGAAGAGGGCATGCTGTGTATTCACCGCAGCGACCCGGGGTTGTTTCTCGAATACTGGCGCTCCGAAGAAGCGAATGCGCGGCAGTTCAAAGACGGGTGGTTTTTGACCGGCGACTATGCGCGCGCCGACGAAGAGGGATATCTGTTTTTTCTAGGGCGCCGCGACGAGATTATCAAATCTTTCGGCTACCGGGTTTCACCGTTTGAAATCGAGCGTGTCTACCGCGACCATGCCGCGATCGACGACGTTGTCGCCTTTGCCGAGATCCTGGGTCCGGAGAAAACTCTCATCGCACTCTGCGTGCAGCTCAAGGCGGGGCATACGTTTGAAGGCGACGCTTTGCTGGCATGGGGTAAGGAGCGGATGGCGTCGTATAAGCTGCCGAAAAAGATCTACCAGTTGGAGAAATTTCCCCGTTCGGCGAATGGCAAGGTTCTGCGCTCGCAGATACCCCGAGCCCTGGGCGTCGTCTGAGGCGCGAGTGATGCTTTAGAACCTTTGCCAGGGCAATGTCTTGACGGTGTCTCTCAGAGCTGATCTCGGCAGAGATGCCTAAGCGTTATGGCGGCAGCGATGCGGAGAAATTGCAGATCGATGCCTACGTGAAAATGATGCGCTGCGCCGATACGGTGCAGAATCAACTGGCGCGCAATGTCGAGGCGCACGGTATAACGTTGTCGCAACTGGGCGTACTCGAAATTCTGCTGCATCACGGCGAACAGAACCAAAAAACCCTCGCGCAGAAAATGCTGCGCAGCGGCGCGAACATGACAACGATTATCGATAATCTCGAGAAACGGGGTATCGTAGCACGTACGCGCTCGGGCGACGACCGCCGTCAAATCAGGATTACCTTGACCGCAGCGGGAAAAAAACTTATTGAAGAGCTCTTTCCCCTGCATCTGCAGAACATTTTTCGTATGATGTCGGTACTCAGCGCCGAAGAGCTCGAAATCTACGCGCGCCTCAGCCGCAAGTTAGGCTTAGGCGCGAAAGAAAAAATGACGCTTTAACTCACTGCCCTTGGGCAAGCGAGTAGCCTTTTTTACCGCCATACGCCATCAGGTATTCAATCGAGCAGATTTTGAATGCGCCCGCGACCTTGCCGGCAAACTGCAGAATCTCGGCCTGGGTTACCTTTGTCATCGGCTTACGTTCGATGCGCACGCGGTATTGATCGATGAGTTCGGTAAAGAGCGATGCCTCGGGCCAGACCTGCGTACCGCGGTTGCTGATCGTCGTGACGTCGTAATCCTGCGCGCACAATTGCGTGAACTCTTTGCCAATCTCGTCGGGTGCTTTCGTGCTCTCGATGAAAAAATCTGCACCCATAATATCGCCTGATGGTGGGTTTCCCGTTCTGAGCATGCGGTGTGCGAGAGGTTTATGCGGTTTTTGAAAATTTCTTTCCGACACGCCCGCTTCGGCGAGCGGAGTCAGCGTGGGTTTACTGCCTAGGCTTGAAATGATTGCCTGCGCAAAATCTTTCGTCGACAATACACTAGTTGCGGGATCACCAAAGTCGGCCGTGCGCGCCCCCGATTCGAGGGCAAAGAGCAGGGCGTTTTCGATCGTCGCCGCATAATCGCCCATTCTCAGGTGGCGCAGCATCATGCAGCCCGAAAGCAAAAGCGCCGTGGGATTCGCCTTGTTCTGACCCGCAATATCGGGCGCCGTGCCATGTACGGCTTCGAAGATCGAAATATTGTCGCCGATATTCGCCGAAGGGGCGAATCCTAAACCACCGACGAGACCTGCACAGAGATCGGATATGATATCGCCCTGGAAGTTGGGTAAGACGATAACTTCGAAGGTTTCTGGTTTTGCAACGAGCTTCATGGCAAGATCGTCGACAATGATGTCGTTCGCCGCGATTTCGGGATAATCTTTGGCAACCTGATAAAAAGTTTCCAGGAAAATACCATCGGTGATTTTCATGATATTCGCTTTGTGCGCGCAGGTTATTTTTTTCGCACCCTTGTGCCGTGCCGCTTCAAAGGCGTAGCGGTGTAACTGTAGCGAACCGGGACGTGTGATGAATCTGCGGCAAAGCGCGACATCATAGGTCAAGGCGTGTTCGATGCCACCGTAGGTGTCTTCGATATTTTCACGAATGATGGTTATATTAATCGGGATATTCGCCCTCGAAAAAACCGTGTCGACGCCGGCCAAAGACCGGAAGACTCGCTTGTTGGCGTACGTGCTCCAGACTTTACGCGCGGTGACATTGATGCTTTTGACGCCCACGCCTTTGGGGGTTTCGAGCGGCCCCTTGAACAGGATGCCGTTTTCTTCGACCGACATCTTCGCCTTGCGTGTCATGCCTGTCGAATGGCCCGCGAGG
>JAFLED010000326.1 GCA_017302045.1 Spirochaetota bacterium | reverse complement strand
TGTCCCCCGGTGATATAGTTATCATACAAAAAGCTAATTAAATGAGACAAATACCGAACGGAATTCGAGGAAAATCGGCTGTTTTTCACTCGCTTTTGTCGAGACTCGTCCGCCAGCGTCGACAAAAAACAAGCTCTTTTGACACTCAGCGGCGAAGCTTTTGTTCGTTATTTGTTTGAACCGGTGCATATTACCGAACGACGACCTGCGTTGATTTGCGAATAAAACTAACATGAGGGATGCTCCCCCTTACCTCTTCTGACTTATGATCGCACAGACGGCAGACGAGCTCGTCTTTTACGCCGTGAACAAAGTAATCGGGAGCGTCGCCACGCGCGAGGCTTTCGCCAGTCGCCTCCTCGTAAGCTGTGCGTGTGAACGTGATCGCAGAAGATCCGCAAGCTGGGCAGACCGTTGCGTCGGCGAGCGCCGATTTGTTGTTTTCGGTTGCGTTCATTCCCGATCCGCAGGGTGCTTTATGCACATGTCGATCGCTTCATAGAGAGTCATGGCGAAGTCTTCCATCAGCATCTCGATCGTCTCGCGTTCCCATGAATCGGCCGACATCAGGTGTCGAGCAATCTTTCGATCGCGAAAGGTCTCACGATACCGCGCCGCGATTGCGCGGTTTTCCTGGTCAATCGGAAAGAGAAGCTCTTGGCGGCTCATACCTTACGGCTGAAAACAGCGAAGTCCTTTGCCGGGACTCCGTCGTATTCAAACTCAACTAAGATCTGCAGGCTCTTGATCGTGATCCGTTTACTACCGCGAAATTGGAAGTTGTTACCCTGAATCTCAAAGTGGCCGGTACGAATGGCATTGAGAGCTTCTTCCCGGTGTTCCTGGGCACCTTCGGCGCCGAACTGATCTGCAACCGCGCTCATACTTCGATCGTGATTGCCGTGCCGATCAACTCTTTAATAGCGAGGCCGCGCTCTTCTGCGTACCGCCGTACTGATCCAACTTCTGCCTTGAAAAGATATTCGGTCTCGCCTTTGGCATCGATATCGATCATGACATCGAGCCATTTATGACCCTTGCGGTTCCGGGTTTTGATTTCTAGAATATTGCCGCTGATTTGTTTTTTAGGCTTTTTCATTTTCGTTACCGCTGTGCGAAGATATCCCGCAGCTGATCTCCCGAGGTCAGAATGCCGTCATAGATTTTGTACATGAGCTCGGCTTCTTCGAGCTGCTGCATGAACACATAGACCTTCTTGCCTTTGCCTGCCATCCAGCCCGCTTCGGTATGCGCCGAGCGGCCGCAGGGAAGAACCAGAACACAAGCATCCGCGGCTTTCATGGCGTTGAAGTCAGAATCGAAGCCGGCTTGGGCTACAGAGTTTTCGAGCGCGGCCTTGTAAGTTTCCACATCCCATTTTTTCCAGTTTTCATCAACCTCAGACCAGGAGAATCCGGTTCTGCCGGGCGGGTTTTTGAAGTCGTAAACAGTGTGTCCGAGCTTGCGCAGCTCCTCGACGATTTCAGGTTGAAGCTGGTTTCTCCAGCTGCTGGCGACGTAGATTATCATGCTTTACCTCGTTCTTCAAGATGTTTCGCTTTCAGCCGCCTTTTTCTTTCGGCTTTCAGCGCTGGGTCGGAAATAGTGATCTGTAAAATCGGGTGCTGCGTTTCGTTGATGAGATTCAGCACCGCGGTTTTCATGTTTCTGGCATTAACGATGAAGGGCGAATCCATTTCCCAAATATCGTACCGCAGGGTTTTCATGCGCCCTTTGAAGGTTTTCACACCCACCTCTTCAACGTCCGCCGCGACCAGCGTACTGGCGTGCAGCGCTTCCACTGTCTGAAGTACTCGCGCACTGTGGCCGAGCGCTCTTTGCCGATCGCAGTTGCATAGATGCCGACCAGAGCGATCAGCAGAAAGCCCGCTTCCATGGGACTGATCATATCGATACACCCGGCGAAATATATGCCTTTAGATTGAACATCAACCGCGCCTGAGCGGCGATCTTGCCTTTGAAGGTTTTCATTTTGCTGCCTGCGTCGCAGAATCGAAGACAAGGCCATATGCATTTCTCAACTTAACAGCCTCGGCAGATCTGCCGTAATTCATCAGCCATGTGTTGCGCCCTTCATGATTGTTAGGTAACTGGCTTATCAGCCCCTCTGCATGCTGAAGGCGACTTGTGCCAAATTGCTTTTCTGCGTCCGTTAACTTTACTCTCATAGAGCGTTTCTGATTCATACATCCCTCCTGATACCCCTATCAAACGCCTCGTCGCCTTCTGTTGCGATCCGCAAGGCGAGCGCGGCCAGGCGTACGGCTGCGGTCGTGTACTCGGGATCATCTTTGCCGAACTTGTCGCAAAGCTGCATCGCCGCATCGAGAATCACTTCATGGCTCGAATGCTGCGGGAGCTCTATTTGATCGCGGGTAACCGTGTTGGCAAATGACTTTAAAAAGTCCGCTTCTGCTATGGATAGGCCGGTGATCTGGAGCGAAAAGATCACTCCAGCACCAAGATTGACTGAATGCACGTTCGCCGTCATTTACGGCGCCGCCTTACTCTGCTTTTTCTGTTTGTTGTGCTTTTTCTTCTATCTTGCGAGTCGAAGAACCAGTTGTATTCGTCTTCTGGATTCTCGTAATCGTCTGTGACGAATTCCCATAATCTCTTTTTTACATTCACGATGCCACCGTACCTTTTCTTTCCAGTATCGATTTCATGCCCTCGATAAGGCCCTGCGCCTGGTTGACGCGCAGGTGTCTGAAAGATTTTTTGTACTGGCGCTGCGAAAGCTTGTTGATCTGATCTTCACCCCATCCCATACGCGATGCGAGCGCGCTGATCTTTTCTATCTGGTCGCGTGTGACCAGGTAGATGATATTGCCTCTCTCTTTGCGGAGTGCGTTCGGGTTTGCATGCTTGAGCAGAGTTTTGACTACAAGAGTCGCTTCACCCCTGGTTAAATCCGCGAGACTTTTCCGCTTCGTGATTCCAAAAACAATATCGTGAAGACCTTCGGAGTCGAGGCCGATCTTGCGGGCGAGCCCATAGATCGACCTCAGCTGGCGGTTGGTTTTTTCGGCAAGCGCAGCCATAAAACCTTACGCCGCGACTTCGAGTTCTGCGTCTGCTTCTGCGGGTTTGACGTAGAACCGCTCGGCGCCCTCGTCGATTTTGTAGCCGAGCTTCTTCGCTTTCTTTGGATCAGCGAGGATCGCATCTTTGTTGACCTCGTATTTGATCCGCATAAAGACCTTGCCGAATCGCGCGAGCAATTTTTCAAACGCGCTCATCAGGCCGGTTCTTTCGAGAATACCATCAGCGGTTTTCTTGAGGCCCTTTCCGGAAACCGAAGCCGGTAACGTGCGGTAGCTCACCGAACCCGTTATCAGCGTTGCGGTCTTTTCTTTGCCGAAAAGTGCTTCGCGGTTGCTGTCGCAATAGAACTTGATCCCATTCGCGACGTGCTCGATCTGTGCGTCGTAAGGCGCAACTTTCTCAGCGAGCTCGCTTTGAATGACGGCGATCTTGTCGTTCGCCTCGGTTTCCAGGCGCTTCTTTTCGCGGTTCAGGTCACCCAGCATTTTGACGGCCGATTCCAGCTCGCCTTTCGATTGATACCGGTTGTCCGGCAACTGTGCAGCTATTTTCATTATTTGCCTCCGCTCTTCTTCTTGCGTTTTTTCTTCGGTTTTGGTGGGTTTTGCATGACGACACCTTTCGTGTTCGCCTTGACGATAACCGCCTTAGGTACCGA
>JAFLED010000325.1 GCA_017302045.1 Spirochaetota bacterium | reverse complement strand
GCCTGGGTCGATAAGTCGAGCTATTTGGTATTAAAATCCGATTCTTATGACCGCCAGAACCGCCTTGTTAAGACCTTCTTTTCGAAGGATATCGAAGTCATCGGCGGCGTGGCCGTTTCGAAACAGCTAATCGTCGTAAACCATAAGAACCGCCGTATGAGTCTCATGAAGCTCGAGAAAGTGAAGATCAACATACCAATTCCAGAAAGCCTGTTCGACACCCGCGCGGTGCAGGACAGTGCGTTTCGTGAAAGCCAGATGGGCAATGTGCGATAACCCCACCCCCCAACCCCCTCCCCACTACGTGGAGAGGGGGAGAAAGAGATTTGAACAGAAGCCCCTCTCTACGTTAGTGGGGAGGGGCAGTGCGTAGCACGGGGTGGGGTATGCGAAAAATACTCTTCACAACACTGATCCTCATCACTGCCCCGCTCCCCGCGCAAGATTTCGAATTCGAAGAACCGAAAGAAGCCACCGAGGACAAAACCAAGAAATCCTCGCTGCTACCCAAACTACCGCTGCGCGGCAAGGTCTCTGCCGAGTTCGGCCGCCAGATCGATAACCGCTGGGTTTTTCTCGGGCCCTTTTTAGGCCTGACCCTCGATCAGCAGAGTTCATGGGGTCAGATCTATGGCGAGGCAGCCTTTCGTTACAACGCCTCGTATGCCATTGAAAAGGACAGCACGTATGTGCGCGAGGGCTACCAGTTCGAAGCCATTCTTGCCGAACTCTACTGGAAAAAATCTTTCGACAATGTCAGCATATCTGCGGGCAAAATCATCACCGTGTGGGGCAAGGCAGATATTCTGCCTGTATCCGATGTCATCTCCGCGCGCGATGCGACGAAGGCGTTCTTTGCGCAGCCGCAAGAGGCACGTCTCGGCCAAAATACGATTCGCGTCGATTGGTTTTTGCCGAAGCAAGAGATCCAACTGATCTTCATACCTTACCCGGTGAATAGCCGCTATACCGACCGTGATCACCCGTATTCGCTCATACCTGGTGCGGACATTCAAAAGGCACCGACATTCGGCCGCGAGGTCGAAGCAGGCGCGCAATACACCGGTTATCTCGCGGGTGGCGCGATCTCGGTTTTCGGCGGGCGTTTTTATAACCGCGACCCGCTCTTTCGCCTCAAGCCCGATTACAGTTTCGAGGCGGTTCATTCTCCCTATACAACGACTGGTATCTCGGCGAACTTTCCCCTCTGGGGTATGTTGTTGAAATTCGACAGCGCGTACCAGTTCAAACGACTCAACCAGACAGCCACACAGTTGCCGAATCCGGAATGCCCAACCACCTGTAGCACGATCACGATGCCGTATGACGCGAAGGGCGTCGACACGGGCGGCGTGACGGTCGGCATCGACTACAACACCACCGAGTACGGCAGTTTTATTCTCGAATATTCGGTGACGGGCCCGATGAAAAAAGATGCGGAGTTACTCCGCGACGAACCGCTGCAGTCGTATGCGTTCGGTTATTCGAAAAATTTTCTGCGCGATACGCTGAGCTTTAATTCATTCGTAGTGACATTTCTGAAATACAGCAACATCCTCTTTCGTCTCAACCTCACTTACAAGATCACCGATGTGATCTCGACTTACGTTCAGTATACCGGCATCTTCATCGCTTCGGGTGATCCCGACCTGAGAATCTTCGACAAGTACGATCGTATGGATTTTCAATTATCATACGCCTTTGACCTGGCGAAATAGAATGAGCGCGAAGGGAGAAAAGTCTCGCCACGGGCTATAGCCCGTGGCCAACTGAGGTTCGCGGAGAAACATGCCTAAGGGACACAGCTATTATAATCTATATTTTCATATCGTATGGCACACAAAAAATAATTATCCCTATCTAACGGAAGATGTTCTGAAATATATCGATAAGCTTAGCCGCAGAATTTGCCGGCAACAGAGCTGCGAAGTTTTAGAACTGAACGGAACCGAAGATCATTTGCACCTGCTGATAAGGTGTTCGAAGTGGATATCGATTCCCGATCTAATGTGGGCGATCAAAGGCAAGTCTTCGTATGAAATCAGCCGTCAAGAAGGCTGTAATCTGTTTTGGCAATCCGGGTATGCCCTTTTTTCCGTTTCTGAAAAAGATATGCCTAACGTCAGGAAATATATCTTAAACCAAAAACACCATCACGACGACTGGCCACGGGCTATAGCCCGTGGTAAGGAATAATAAAAAATATGAAAATTGTTAAAATCTTCTTTCTCACATTCTTCATCGGCATCGGTGGCGTTTTATTTTACGCTACCACCCGTCCCGACTCGTTTCGCGTCGAACGCAGCGTCGATATTAAGGCCCCCGCCGCGAAAATATTCCCCTATGTGAATGACCTGCGCAAAAGCGTCGAATGGTCACCCTGGGAAAAAGCCGACTCGCAGATGAAACGCACCTATACTGGCCCCATGGTCGGCAAGGGCGCAGGCTATGTCTGGGAGGGCAACCGTGAGGCCGGCAAAGGGCGGATGTCCATTACCGAGAGCACTCTCAATCAACGCGTGACCGTCGCCCTGCACTTTGACGAGCCCATGGTTGGCGATAACATCGTTGAATACATACTCACCCCCAAGGGCGAATATACGACCGTTACGTGGGCAATGAGCGGACCGATGGCGTATGTATCCAAAGTGATTGGCCTCTTTATGGATATGGACAAAATGATCGGCGGTCAGTTCGAAAAAGGCTTGCAAAGTTTAAAAGCTGTCGCAGAAAAATAGGACGGATTTACCACAATGAACGCTCCCGATACCCCCATTGAAAATTTTCCCGAAGGCCGCCTTGCGCGCTGGCGCACCATTCTGAATATCGCCTGGCCGCTCATTGTCGCCAATAGCTTTTGGAACCTGCAGATGACGATCGACCGCCTCTTTTTGGCGGACTATTCTACCGACGCCATGGGCGCCGCGATTGCGGTCATGGGCATCTTCTGGACCCCCATGGCGCTCTTGCAGCAAACTGCGTCGTATGTCACTACGTTCGTCGCGCAATACTTCGGCGCGAAACGCAATGACATGATTGGGCCGGCCGTCTGGCAGGCAGTCTATGTCAGCATCATCGGTGGCCTGTTATTTTTAGGATTTATCCCTTTGGCGAAGCCGCTCTTCGGCCTCATGGGGCATCCTGCCACGACGCAGGTTCTCGAAACAGATTATTTCATCGCGATGTGCTGGTCGGCGCTACCCACGGCCCTTGTGGCCGCGGCGAGTGGGTATTTCACCGGGCTCGGCCGCACGCAGGTCATAATGCAGATCAACGGCGTCGGCCTTGTTGCCAACGCGGTGCTCGACTACGCGATGATTCTCGGCAAATGGGGATTTCCCAAAATGGGCATCGCCGGCGCGGGTTACGCGACAGCCATCGGCACGGCCCTCGCGGCGCTCTATGGCATGTGGCTGGTTTTTTCTGACCGGCACCGCCGCGACTACCATCTGACATCCGGCTGGAAATGGAATAGCGAGCTCATGCAGCGGTTCATCCGCTTTGGTTTACCTTCGGGGGCACAGTGGGCGCTCGAAGGTCTTGCGTTCAGCGTGTTCTTAATTTTCATCGGTCGCATGCCCGAAGGCAACGCGGCGCTTGCGGCCTCGTCGATTGTCGTGACTATCATGATGCTTTCGATTCTGCCCGCGATGGGTGTTGCGCAGGCAACCTCGGTACTCATGGGCCAGTTCATCGGCGAGAAAAAACCCGATCAGGCCGAACGCGCCGTGTGGGCAGGCTGGCAGGTGACGATCAT
>JAFLED010000324.1 GCA_017302045.1 Spirochaetota bacterium | reverse complement strand
GAAAGTGAATATCGGCGACGAGCGGAATGTGGATATTTTCTTTAATCTTCTTAAGAGCGTTTGCGGCATCTTCGTCATTCGCCGTACAGCGCACGATCTGACAGCCTGCTTCTTCATAGCGCAGAATCTGTTCGACCGTCGACTTCCAATCGGCAGTTTTGGTTTTCGTCATCGATTGCACGGGAATCGGATGTCCCGAACCAATGGGTACCCCAGCCATCATGACGGTGCGCGTTTTGCGGCGTTCGACCTTGTCGTGTTGCGTGGTATCGCCAATTTCGGCAGGTGTTTTATCCGGCCCTTCGACTACGCGCAGGGCGGGCTTTTCCGGGGCAGTCATACACCCGCGTCGGCCGCCGCATCAGGCTGAAAAGAGCTTTCTCAGAAGGTCCCTGACAATTCGATAGCAAAGCTTCGGATTGCCTGAAATACTTAATCCGATATTCGCCCCGTGCGCAGAAAAAACTCCGGCGCATGGAATTCGAACGCACAACGGATAACCTCATTAAAAACCTGCGTGTCTATATCACGGATAAGCCCGGCTATCTCGGCAAGGTGCTCACAACCATCGGTATGCATGGCGGTAATATCGGCGACCTGCGGCTCATTAAACGCGCCGGCAAAAGTAACCTGCGCGAAATCGAAATCTATGTGCGCGATCACGAACACATGCAAGAGATTCTGCACGCCGTGGGCGAACTCGACGGTATTCAGGTCGCTTCGGTCTCAGACGCGGTGCTCGACTTACACCGCGGTGGCAAAATTGAAATGAAAAGCCGTGTGCCCGTCGAAAGTGCGAGCGACATCCGGCGCATTTACACGCCGGGGGTTGCGGCGGTGTGCCGCGCGATCGAAAAAGACCCCGAGCTCATGTACGATTATACCTACGTGCGTAACACCGTTGCCATCGTTACAAACGGTACCGCGATTCTGGGGCTGGGCGATATCGGTGTGCGCGCGGGTATGCCTGTCATGGAAGGCAAGGCCGTGCTTTTTTCGAAACTCGTGGGTCTCAACGGAATTCCCATACTGATCGACAGCAAAGACATCCAGACCTGCATCGATACCATCGTCAACATCGCCCCGTCGTTCGGCGCCATTAAACTCGAAGATTTTCGTGCGCCCGAATGTTTTGCCATTGAGGCTGCGCTTAAAGAAAAGCTCGAGATGCCGATCATGCACGACGACCAGCACGGTACGGCGACTGTGGTGCTCGCCGCGCTGCTCAACGCCACAAAATATGTCGGCGACGACCTGCGCTCGCTCTCGGTGGGTATCATTGGCCTCGGGGCTGCCGGCACCGGTATCGCCTGGCTGCTCAAAAGTTTCGGGGTACAAACGATTTACGGGGCCGACATTGCCGAAGACGCGCGGCAACGGCTGAGCGCCGCGGGGGGTACTCCATTGCCTCTCATGGAGCTGATGCAAAAAGCACAGGTCGTTGTGACAACTACCGGCGTGCCCAACCTTATCAAACCAGAGATGGTTCGCCACCGGCAGATTATTCTCGCGCTCTCGAATCCCGACCCTGAAATCAAACCCGAAGCGGCGATCGAAGCGGGCGCCGCCTTTGCCGCCGACGGCCGCGGCGTGAACAACGCCCTCGCCTTCCCGGGGCTTTTCAAGGGTGCACTCGCAGCACGTGCAGCGCGCATCAATAACCGCATGAAAATCGCCGCAGCACAGGCTATTGCGGCGCTTGCAAACAGCGACCGTAAAGAACTGGTACCGGCGCTCTTGAATCCCGACGTCCACCAGCGGGTCTCAGAAGCCGTCGAACGCGCGGCTCTCGAATCCGGTGCCGTGAAAAAGCTGAGCGAGATGTAAACGCGTGACGCTGCCGGGGCTCTTGCGGGAGTTCACCTGAGCCGCTAAACGTGAAAAAATATTTCGCCGCTATCACTCTTCTGCTCGCCCTTGCCGCTTGCGAAAAAAAGGACAGGCCTGCCGTGGCAGCGCGCGCGGGTATTCTCGATCTGCGCGAAGACGCTACGACGGGGCGCGCGGCGTGGGATTTCGACCGCCACGGCACGCTCGAACTCAATGGAGAATGGGAGATTTACTGGAACAAGCTCCTTGATCCTACAGATTTTCAAAAAGCGGGAGAGCACAAACCCTCTGGATATGTACGCGTACCCGCCCGCTGGAACGGCATTATGCTCGAGGGCGCTCCGGCGAGCGGCATGGGATACGCGACGTATCGCCTGAAACTGATTCTGCCGGGCAAAAGTCAGATACAAAATGAACTTCTGGCATTGCGTTGCCGCTATGAGCAATCCGCCTACCGTATTTTCTGGAATGGAATCGCCGTGGCGGCCAATGGCGTCGTCGCGACGCAGAAACCGCAGTTTCGCCCCGAGTATCGACCCGTTATCGCAAAAATACCCGGCGGAGAAAAACATGAGATTGAAATCATCGTACAGATAGCCAACTTTGCGCACCGCAGCGGCGGATTTACTATACCGCTTGAATTGGGACTCGCCCCAACCCTGACTGCGTATACGCGTACACGGCAGCTCACCGAAGCTTTTCTACTCGGTGCCGTCTTACTCATGTCGTGTTATTTTTTCGGCTTGTTTTTTTCGCGACCCGTCGATCGGGCGCCGCTTTGGTTCGCACTCTGCTGCCTCGCGACTTTCGTGCGCATCTTGCTTACGGGCGATCGGCTCGTGATGCAGATTCCTATCCAGGCCGAGTGGTCGACCTTGCTACGCCTGGAGTACCTGTCGTTTAACCTGGCGAACGGTACAGCTCTCATGTACCTGCATAAACTATTCGAGAACGAGGGCCATAAGCGAATCCGCAACATCCTTTTAATCGTGATTGCCTGCCTCGCCGCCCCGGCTTTGGCGCTACCGCCGGCGATATTTACCCATACGCTCTTACCCGCGCAGATTACGATCGTGCTTACACTGGCTTATTCTTATTACGTTTCGGCGAACGCCATGCTGCGCCGCCGTGAGGGGGCGCAGGCGATTTTTCTGGGCTTCGTTTTACTCTCGATCACGGTCATCAACGACATTCTCTACAATCAGTTTCTAATCGGGCCAGGCTACCTGACGCCCTATGGCGTGTTCGCCGCCGTACTGACGCACTCCGTCGCCTTGTCGCGGCGGCTGGCTGCGGGTTTTAAACAAACAGAAAATCTGAAAGAAAATCTCGAGGTGCAGGTTGAGTTGCGCACCCTCGAGCTCAGAGAGGCGATGGCGGTCGCGCAGCAGGCAACGGCGGCCAAGTCGGCCTTCTTCGCCATGATGACACACGAGTTGAGAACACCGCTGAACGGCATTATCGGAATGTCAAATATTCTGAAGTTAACAGCGCTCAGTCCCGAGCAGGAAAAGTACCTGAATATCATTCATACCAGCGGTTCGAACCTGATGTCTGTTATTAACGACATTCTCGATTTTTCTGTGATCGATGCGGGAAAATTCTCCCTAACCAAAACGGCCTTCCCCCTTCCCGAATGCCTTGACGAAGTCATGGCACTCGGCAAGACCCTGTTAAAAGACAAAAATGTAAAACTGACGATGTCGCCGCTGCCTTCGGATTTCCCCCTGAAGATCTATTCTGACCAGGCGCGTATCCGGCAGGCTTTGCTGAATCTCGTTAGCAACGCGGTAAAATTTACTGAAAGCGGTTACATTCATCTAACAGGCTCCTGAAAAACGGGTTCGATCAAGATGATTTTCGCTATATTGGTGTACGATCATGCTTTGGGGGGATGATGCCTGCCAGTCTGTCGTCGCATCCGCTCTTAACATGGGGAAAGCTA
>JAFLED010000323.1 GCA_017302045.1 Spirochaetota bacterium | reverse complement strand
CGCCGACCCGAATCTTGCGATCGGCCTGCCATTATCTTTCCGCTTGGAGGGGTAAGTCATTCTCCGGGGCTGTCGTATGACCCACGCCGACGCCATATTCTCCGATCGCATTAGCGACGTACCCCGTTCTTTCATACGCGAGATTCTGAAGACCACCGTAAGACCCGAAGTGATTTCCTTTGCCGGAGGATTACCAAATCGCGATCTTTTTCCCGTAGCTGAAATCGAAGAGGCGACGCTGCACGTACTGCGCAATAATCTCAAAGACTCGCTGCAATACAGCACTTCTGAAGGTTATCTTCCGTTACGCGAGTACATTGCGGCGCGCTATCAGAAGCGGCACGGCCTCGCGGTGCACCCCGACGAAATCTTGATTACCAACGGCTCGCAGCAGGGGCTCGATCTCTTGGGCAAGATTCTGCTGAACGAAGGCGACCACGTCATTCTCGAGAAGCCGTCTTATCTTGGCGCGATTCAGGCGCTCTCACTTTATCAGCCCCGGTTTGAAACGGTGCCATTGCTGGCTTCGGGTGCTGACATAGCGGCGCTGGCTGAAATATTACAGCGCTCTTCACCGAAGCTGTTCTATTCGGTGCCCAACTTCCAGAACCCTTCAGGCATCTCTTACGACGACACCACGCGGCGTGCTGTTGCGGATATCCTGCGTGCGCACAGAACCTTCTTTATCGAGGACGATCCCTATGGCGAGCTGCGCTTTCGTGGTAAAGATCAGCCGTCGTTTCGTCACTATATTCCTGAGCAGACAATTCTGCTCGGTTCTTTTTCAAAAATCGTCGTGCCGTCTTTCCGCTTAGGGTGGATCGTCGCCCCCGCAAAGATCATGGAAAGACTTGTCGTGGCTAAACAGGCCGCCGACCTGCACACCAATTTCTTTTGCCAGAAGATCATACACCGTTACCTGACAACAAACGACGTCGACGTCCACATCGCAACGATACGTGCCGCCTATGGCCGCCAGTGCGACGCGATGTTGCAGGCCATGCGAAAGTATTTTCCCCCGGGCGTCAGTTTCACCGAACCCGAAGGCGGCATGTTTATCTGGGCAACGCTTCCCGAGGGCCAGGTTGCGCTGCAGCTATTTGACAAGGCGATTCAGAATAACGTTGCGTTTGTGCCCGGAAACCCCTTCTATGTGACTCCGGGCGAATACCGCACAATGCGTCTTAATTTTTCCTGCGTTGACCCAGGTACCATCAACGCAGGAATTCAACGTCTGGGCGCCATCATCTGAGATATCTCAAAATCGCCAGCCGACCGAGATATTCGCGAACAGGCTGAAATCATGCGCGTCGTGCGTTTGGCCGTCGGCGAAAGTGTATTTATTTCCGGCGAGCGACGAAGCGACATTCGGCCAGAAGCGTACTGAGGGCACGATGAGCAGGTGTTCGCCCAAAGGCAACCAGAAATAGTACACACCCACCCCCGCGCTGTAGGTCGTGTATGCGAATGATTCATTGCCCCGCGTCACATCGTAGCGGTGCACTTTAAACTCTGCACGAACATTCAGCCCGTCGGTGATACGGTAACCGATACCACCACCCGTCGAATAGGGCAGGGTGATCGACAGACCCTGCGCGCGTTCGCTCGCTGTCTGTGTCGCGGTGGGATACACATTGGTGCTGAGCAGAAATCCGTGCGAATATTCGAATACCCAGTTTTTGGTAAGGTAGTTAACTTCGACGTTTCCACCATGCATCAGAATGGGCTGCGTAAGCCCGGCAACGAGTTGCCAGCGGTTCTCCGCAGGATTTTCCGCCGGCCCCGCGCTTAGGCTTGTGTAGCCCACCGCGAACAGCAAAGTGATTATGGTTTTTTTCATTGAAAGCCTCCGTTATTTTTCACCGAAGGTAGCACGTTAAAGCGCAGCCGTCGTCCGAGCCCATGGGCTCAGACCTTTTTTTATGGAATTTATCTACTTCGCCGCAATTCTCCAGATGGCCTTTCTTCTGGTTCTGCTCATCCGCCGACGCCGCGAGCCGGGGATGCTCTACTTTCTTGCCCTGATTGCCGTGTGCGCATTCGGCATCTTCATCGGCTATCTCTATGCCACACGGCGCATTCTCGAACTGCCCAATCTTGCACGCATGGGGTTTCCCGCCGCGGCTCTCATGGGGCCGCTTCTCTACCTTGCTTTCCGCAATTTCTGGCATGCCGAGAAAAAGCTGCGATGGGGGGATCTTCTCTTCTTTATCGTGCCGTTGGCCGAGGTGGTCTACCTTGTCCCGTTTTTCGCCGCGTCGCTGGAAACGAAGGTACGGTACCTGACTGAGGATATGCGGGAAATCCACGCGGACTGCCTGGTCTTACTCTACGTGACGTTGCTGCAGAACTTTCTCCTGGCGGGTTTCGGCTGGTTTTCTTTTTACCGTAAGTCGCGCCCGGCGGCCGTCTATTCTTCGCCGACAGAAGCGCGCCGGCTCGCGCGGATTCTCAATGCCACCAGTATCTGTGTCGCCGTGGTACTCTGTGCTTTCTTTGCCGTTTCGCTGATCGACCGCAACCTGCTTAACAGCAATATCCTGGGGGCGGGTATTTCGCTTTTGGTCATCGCGATGGGTTACCTGATCCTCTGGGGTTTTATCGACCCGGCGCTCGTCGCCGAGATTGCCGCGGCGCCCAAATACGCAAAAGCCGCGCTTGGCGAGAGCGAGCTTAAGGCGATTGGGGCGCGTATCGACGCGGCGTTTTCGGCGCAAAAATGCCACCGCGATAACGAACTGACGCTCGCGAAGCTTGCGGGAATCATCGGCGAACCGGTCTCTGCGGTTTCGCAGGTGCTCGCGCGCCACCATGACAAAACTTTCTACGAGCTGCTTTCGGAATACCGCCTGCAGGAGTTCACGGCGCTGGCACAGAGCCAGCGCGAAGCCTCGGTCTTGGAACTTGCGTACCGTTCGGGTTTTAATTCGAAGGCGACGTTCAACGCGGCGTTCCGCCGTAAGTATAACCTGACGCCGCAGGAGTGGCGGCGTCAAACATAGGTTTAGGGTACGGTGATCAGAACCTTGCCGGCATGCCCGCCGTCTCTGAGCGACTGATAAGCTTCACGCGTTTTTTGCAGCGGAAACCTTGCAGCGATCACGGCCTGCAGCTTTTTTTCGACAAGTAACTTTTCGACGAGTTCAAAGCCGCTCTTACGCGTGCTGAGGTTGGCCATGAGCACGCGCGGGCTGCCGAAGATAAAAGGAAGGATAGCGCGCACAATATTGAGGCCGCGTGGGGTCGTCGTGATATATTTGCCGCCTTTACTTAGCAAGCGCGCGGCTACGGGCAACGGGGTTGATCCGAATGCGTCGTAGAAAATATCATACTTCCCGTTCAGTATGGCGAGCGGGGTGGTTTTATAATCGAGCGTCACATCTGCACCGAGCTTCTTGACGAAAGCAATGTTCTTCGCACTGCAAACCGCCGTTACATGCGCGCCGAAGTATTTTGCGAGTTGCAGCGCGAAGTGCCCCACGCCGCCTGAAGCGCCAGCAAGCAGAATGCGCTTGCCCTGAACTGCGCGCCCGCCATCGCCGCAGAGATAGAGGCCGTTCAAAGCAGTGAGCGCACCCACGGGGATAGCCCCCATGGTTTCAAAACTTTGACCTTCTGGAATATGGCGCACAACTCTGGTGTAGGTCACGGTCTTTTCGGCATGCGAGCCCGGGCCGCCCAGAAAAGAAGTGCTGATGCCATAGACCTTGTCGCCTTTTTTGAAGCGGGTGACATTAGAGCCCACTTCGCTGACGATACCCGCAAAGTCACTGCCAGGAAT
>JAFLED010000322.1 GCA_017302045.1 Spirochaetota bacterium | reverse complement strand
CGAGATAATAATCTGGCATTTTTCATAGAGTCGGTTCGCCAGTTTAAAAAGCAGCTTGCCGCCCAGGGACGCCGGTTTTTTGCGCGTGACTTTTTCGAGTTTTGAGGCGATCTTTTTTTTGCGGCGAAACCGGTTCAAGAGTTTATCGAGTTTCAGCAGCCGAAACGGATTCACATACATGCCCACTTCGCTCATCATGGTGTGATAGGTGCCGACGACGGGAATCGAATAGATCTTTCCGGCGGCAACGCCGTACTGCCCCATAAAGCCCGGCGTCTGAATATGAATCAGGTCGGGCTTAAAATCTTTGATCACCTTGTGCAGGCGTTTGCGTCCCGGCACAATGATGCGCATCTCGGGATACGAAGGTAACGGCATCGACTTGAAACGCTCGACACGAATATTTGCGCCAATAAGTTCGCTGTCGTCTTCGGCATAACGCGGGCAGCAGATGACGAACTTGTGTCCCCTGCCCTCGAGCTTCTCGCAGAAGTTTTGCACCGAGACGGCGATACCGTCAATTTTCGGAAAAAAGGAGTCTGTAAAGATGGCAATCCGCATAATATATTATTTCGCTAACTAACGAATAATCAATACCGGGTCAAGCCCTTTGGTATCGGGCCTTGAATTTATTTGGCTGATTGCGCGAGCGCGATAAGATCAGGCAGCATGGTCTCGGCTGTCAGCTTGTAATGTTTCATTAACGCAGCCGCATCGCCCGATTGCCCGAACTCGTCCCTGAGGCCGATGCGGTGCACCCGGCATGGCTGTTTTTCGGCGAGAAGTTCGGCAACCGCCGACCCGAGACCCGCCATAATATTATGCTCTTCAAAAGTGACGACCAGTTTGGCATCTTTCGTTTCGGTGAGGATCGTCTTCTCGTCGAGCGGTTTCACCGAATACGCGTCGATCACCGTCGGTTTTACGCCGGTCTCTTTTTCGAGCAGCGCTGCGGCTTTCCAGGCTTCGTAGACCATAACACCGGCCGCGATAAAAACGATCTTGCTGCCCCGCTGCAACACATGCGAGCCGCCGATCGCAAACGTATCGGTAGCAAGGTACGTCGAAGGCACATTCGGCCGGCCGAGGCGCAGATAAACCGGGCCATTAAAAGCGACCGCAGTCTTTATCGCCGCCGCTGCCTGGTGGTAGTCGGCAGGTACAAGCACGGTAACGCCGGGGATAACCCGCGTCAGCGCAATATCTTCAATAATCTGGTGGCTTGCCCCGTCTTCGCCAAGGGTAATACCGGCATGCGTGGCGGCAATTTTAACGTTGAGATGCGGATAACATACGGAGTTACGGAAAATCTCCCAGGCGCGGCCCGCAGCGAACATGGCAAAACTCGACGCAACAGGGATTAATCCCGAAAGAGCAAAGCCGGCCGCCTGACCGATCAGGTTTTGCTCCGCAACGCCGTAGTTAAAAAAACGCTCGGGGTACTTTTCACTGAATTTTTTGGTCTTCGTCGACCCCGAAAGGTCGGCGTCGAGCACGACGACTTTGGGATTTTCGGCACCTATATCGAGCAGCGCCGCGCCATAGCCGTCGCGGGTGGCTTTTTTCTCGAGGTTCGTTGCGAGTATGTCTGTAATCGGCACACGGCTAAACCGGGGATTTTCACACCTTGTCACCCGCATTTCGGGTCATGCATACCCGGTCCGGGTTATTTGATGAGTATCGAATGTTTGAGGTTAGTCTCTAAAACCCGGTCGAACAGCTTATACTCCCCCGAGCCCGAAAATACCGTATTCTCGTTGTCGGCGCGCACCTGCGTCACGGCGCCAAAACCATTCGAGCGGTTGGTGCGCACATCGACGGTCTCCCATTGCAACGGTAATTGCTGCGCTCGCGCCCACGCGCCCAGGCGCACCCGCTTCAGGCGAATATCGGTGACCGACATAGTCTTCAGGTAATGGTCGGCGGCGCGCTCGCCATTGAAATTATTGTCGTGTACGATCTCGACTCCCGAAAAATGTTCGAAGTAGTCGCCGCCGAACCAGGGTTTGAGCAGGTCATACCCACCGTCGAGGTTGAGCCGCAGGTTATGCGTAAACCAGGGCGAATTCGCCTCGTCACCCGCATACGACGCCGACAGGCTGGTCCAGTTTTTGCCGTCAGCCGAAGACAGGCGAAACGTGCCGCCCGAATACTGCGGCGCGAAGTAGAGTTCGCCTTTCAAGGGCGTTTTTTGACCCCAGTCGAAATTTTTGACCTCGATAGGCATCGCAAAATCCATATATTCGAAAAACCGTACGAAATATTCGCGCCGTTTCAGATGCGAAGGCAGCCATGAATAATGCATGCCGTCGCGCACTTCTTCCCAGTATTCGTCGAGCCAGTAGTTGACATAAGGCCTAAGGTCGTTCCAGTAAAGATTCTCTGAAACCAACGGCGCAGAAACACGACCCCGCAGTGCAAAAATTTTCTGCTCCGGCACGCGGCCATGTTCGCGCATCAGCGCGTTCAGCCGCGGTTTAAAAGCAACCGGGTATAGTTCGAGAGCCCCCTGCGCCGACACGGCGAGCTGCGATAAACCGCTCGCCGCTTTAATTTCACCGCTCAGCTTTTCATTCGCCAGCGCCAGATGCGCCTCGGGAATTCGAATCGTCGGCACGGAACGCTCGTCGCCCACTGAAAAACCACCATCGACGATATCGAGATTCATTTCGGTCTTCGCGTACTTATTGCCGTTGCGTCCCGACAGATTGATCGCCAGGTTCGTGAGGCCATAGAGTTTTTTCTGTGCCGGCAGGCGCAGCAGTTTTTTTCCGAAAAGTTTGGGTTCGATGCGAAACGTATACTTTTCAGGCAGCGCGTCGGGGCGCAGGTCTTCGAACTCGGCGTTGATATTGTAACTTTCAAGCGCCGCGCGCACGTACCCGGTCGAACTCTGCCCCTGGATCAGCATTTTTGTGTCGATCGCGAACGAATCGGAGTGATACCACTCGCGCTTCTTTTTCGAAATGGTAAAGTCGCGCGCGGCCATCGCCATACGAAAATTCGATACCGGCTCGCGGAATTTTTCGGTCTTGCCGCCCACCTTGCGCTCGGCTTCGACGAGATTGCGGTCGAAAGCGACTTCGCCCGAAAGCACGCCCGAAGTGATATCGTATTCTTTCTGGAAATTGTTAAGTAGCACGGTTTTTAATCCTGTCGGTTTAAAATACCAGTACCCTTCTAAATCGTCGCATTGCAATGATACACAGGCTTTAAATTTACCGAAAAAGTCGCCGTCGCCGATCGTCGAACTCTCATAACGCACGAGCGCCTGCAGCTCTTTACCCGCGTGGTGCAGGGTAAAATACAGGCCCTGCACCGGTATGACTTCCTGAAAATAACTGTTGTCTTTGACGTTGAGCGTAAAACGGCAATCGTCGCATTCGACATGGTAACTCAGGTTCTCTTGCATGAGTTTTCGTACCTGAATGTCTTTATCGGCGGCGTCGGCCGTGAGCCAATAACCCACCTTGCCTTCGTCGATGATAATACGCGCGCGGGACAACCAGTCGCGGTCGGCGGCATTCGGGAAGCCGAATGGCACATGGATGTAGACCGCCGGCGCTTCGAGCAGGTAGCGTCCCCGCGAGAAATCCTTATCGAATGAAACCCGTACCCCGATAATACGGATGCCGCGAAACAGGCTCACATCGACGCCCTGGTACGAGATCGCCACGCCGCTCGCGTCGATGACTTCGTTCAGCCGCGCCTGAAACGCCTTACTGTTAAAGAAAAAAGACGGCAGCGCATCGGCCACAAACCAAAGCAGTACCGCCGCTATCGCCGTGAGCGAATAACGCAGCATAC
>JAFLED010000321.1 GCA_017302045.1 Spirochaetota bacterium | reverse complement strand
GGGTCGGCGCAGGGCGCGGTATAGTATAGCTTCACCTGACTATGCAAAAGACCATCGAACCCGCAATACACTACTGGGGCACCCCCGTAGTGCTGATTAGTACCCTCAACGAAAACGGCAGCGTCAACCTTGCCCCGATGTCGTCAGCCTGGTGGCTCGGCTATAGCTGCATGCTCGGCCTCGACGCCAGCTCGCAAACGACGCTGAACCTGAAACGCGAACGCGAATGCGTGCTCAACCTGCCCTCGGCCGATCTCGCGCCGCAGGTCAACCGGCTGGCGCTGCTCACCGGCAGCAAGTCGGTACCAATGCACAAGCGGCTGCTGAATTACCGCTTCGAAGAAGATAAATTCGGCGCCGCCGGTTTCACGGCAAAACCCTCACTCGCGGTCAAACCACCCGCAGCCGCGGAATGCCCCGTGCAGCTCGAAGCCGTCGTCGAAAACGTGCATGCGTTCGCGGCGCGCGACGATAAAATGGCGATCCCTTCCGTGGCCGTCGAGGTGCGCATTGTCAAAGTGCATGTAAATGAAGAAATCTTGCAGGCGAATCACGAAAACCGGATTAATCCCGACGAGTGGCATCCGCTGATCATGAGCTTTCGCAAGTTCTATGGCTATGGCGCAAGCGTAGAACCCTCGCGCCTCGCCGAAGGTCCCGAAGAAAACTACGCGCCATGGAAATTCGGCGGCATCAAAGCGTGGGCGGCGAAAATGCTGAGCGCCTATTCGCGCGCGAAATACGCCCACCGCAGCGAGGCAGCGCATGAAAGCCATGCCTGATTTAAGCCACTACGAAACCATGCAGCGCGTCATCGAATACGTCGACTCGGTCTATCCCGATGAACCCGATCTCGCCGAAATGGCGCAGGTTTCGGGTTTGTCGGATTTCTACTTTAACCGGTTGTTCTCGGCCTACGTGGGTATTCCGCCGAAGAAGTACCTGCAGTTCTTGCGCCGCGACCACGCGATACGCACGCTCGAAGCTTCGGCGAATATGCTCGAGGCTGCGTACCAGATGAAGCTGAGCGGCACCGGGCGTTTGCATGACCTTTTTGTGACAACCGAAGCCGTCACGCCCGGCGAATGGAAACGCCGCGGCGAAGGCCTTACTATCGGTTACAGTACGCACGAGAGCCCCTTCGGCAAAATGTTTGTCGCCGAAACGCCGAAGGGTATCTGCGAGTTGCAATTTTTTGATGGCGATGCAGGACCGCTCATCACGGCGCTCCAAGAACGCTGGCCACGCGCCGGTATTCATGCGCAGGCGAACCCGGTGTTTGATGCCGCCGCAATATTCCATGGTTCGCCGCAGGTGAAAATCCACCTCATGGGCACCAACTTTCAGCTCAAGGTCTGGCAGGCATTGCTGCAGATTCCCGAGGGCGGGCTTGTTTCGTACAGCGCCGTCGCAACTGCGACGGGTAATGGCCGAGCGGTGCGCGCTGCAGCATCGGCAATTGCTGAAAACCCCGTCGCGTACCTTATACCCTGCCACCGCGTGATACGCAAAACCGGTGCATTCAACGAATACCGCTGGGGCGCCGCGCGTAAACGCATGCTGATCGCGCATGAGGCGGCGCATCGCGCGCAGGTTTAATCCCAGATATCGATTTTTCGCATTTTCAGACCGGGTAATAAAACGGATTCAAGTTCATCACCCGCTTTTTTATCCCAACCCTCGCCTCTATTGATCCAGAGCCGCAGCGTTTTTGCATTCGGGTCGGCGATCCAGTACTCACGCACACCGTTCTTCAAATAACGGTCGGCTTTGACTCCCAGATCGCGATGCTCAGTCGCGGGCGAAAGTACCTCGACAATAAGATCGGGGACACCATGGATATGGGTTTTAATGATATGTTTTTTTTCATTGAGAATGAACGAGATGTCTGGGTGCAGCGGATCACCCCCGTCTGGCAAAAACACATCGGTTTCCTGAGTTAAATAGCCAACGGGATGTAATTTCAAGTGCTGCCGGATAATCGAAAATATCTCGCCATATGTTTTTCCATGGAAAAAATCTGCGCTAGGCGACATGACCATTACTCCCTCAATAACGTCGTATTTATAACCATCGTCGGCAAGATCGATATACTCTTCGCGGGTGACGCGCATACCATGGTAACGGGGTTGATGGGTTGCGGGAGCTTCGGCGAGCACGGTCAAGCCATGCCATGCAGTTATGCCCGGTCAAGCAAAACCCACCGCAGCAAATACCGCAAAGCGCCGACCGGAAATTTAGTTGCCGCAGCAAGCGCGCGGTGAAGCTGACACCCGCCATGGCCCGCACCCCACTCACCTCAGAAGAACGCCGCGTCATATTCGCCGCGTCGCTCGGTACCGTCTTCGAGTGGTATGACTTCTATCTCTACGGGTCGCTCGCGGGCATCATCAGTAAACAATTCTTCTCGGGTGTGAATGAAACAACGGCTTTTATCTTCGCCCTGCTCGCCTTCGCCGCGGGTTTTGCCGTGCGCCCCTTCGGTGCGCTGGTCTTTGGCAGGCTCGGCGACATCATTGGCCGCAAACATACCTTCCTTATAACCATTCTGCTCATGGGGGTCTCAACGGCCTTTGTGGGTATGCTGCCCTCGTATGGCACGATCGGTATTGCAGCGCCCATAATTCTCGTGTCGCTGCGCCTGTTGCAGGGCCTCGCCCTCGGCGGCGAATATGGCGGCGCCGCGACCTATGTCGCTGAACACGCGCCGCCGGGCAAGCGCGGCTTCTTCACGAGCTTCATTCAAACCACGGCAACGCTGGGTCTCTTTCTTTCGCTGCTCGTCATTCTCGCATGCCGTACGGTATTTAAGGAGAGCTTCGATGTCTGGGCATGGCGTATTCCGTTTTTACTCTCGATTGCGCTGCTCGCGATCTCGGTCTATATTCGCCTGCAACTCAGCGAATCGCCGGTCTTCAAAAAAATGAAAGAAGAAGGCAAGACATCCAAGGCGCCGCTCAAAGAATCGTTCGCGCACTGGACGAATCTCAAGGTGGTTTTGTTCTCGCTCGCCGGCGCAACCGCAGGTCAGGCGGTTGTTTGGTATACCGGCCAGTTCTATGCGCTGTTCTTTTTGCTGCAGATTCTCAAAATCGATGCAGGCACCGCGAACCTGTTGATCGCGGGTGCGCTCGCGATCGGCACACCGTTCTTCATTTTCTTCGGCTGGCTCTCTGACCGCATTGGGCGTAAACCTGTTGTTTTAGCCGGATGTATACTGGCGGCGGCGACTTATTTTCCGATTTTTAAGGCGCTGACGCAATATGCCAACCCCGCGATGGTCGCCGCTGCTGCGAACAAACCCGTGACCGTGGTTGCCAATACCAAATACTGCAGCTTTCAGTTTGATCCGATCGGCAATGCAAAGTTCACCAGCGCCTGCGATGTCGCGAAGGCGATTCTGGCTAAGAAGGCAATCCCCTATAAAACCGAACATGTCAACGGTGTAAAAGAAGGTTTTATCCGCATCGGCGAAACGCCGATCGAAGTCTTCGACGGCACTGCACTGTCGGCCGACGAATTTAAGAAACAGTTTGCGAATGCCGAAAAAACGATCGGCGATGCGGCGCTCGCGGCGGGGTATCCGGCGAAGGCAGACCTGAACCAGATCAAGATTCTTCATGTGCTGGCATTACTCACCCTGCTGGTGCTCTATGTAACGATGGTCTATGGCCCGATCGCAGCTTGGCTCGTAGAACTTTTTCCGCCGCATATTCGTTACACTTCGATGTCGCTGCCCTACCATATCGGCAATGGCTGGTTCGGCGGTTTCTTACCGACGGTGGTCTTCGCGATGGTAGCGGCGACCGGCGATATCTATTTCGGCCTGTGGTATCCCGTGGCTGTGGC
>JAFLED010000320.1 GCA_017302045.1 Spirochaetota bacterium | reverse complement strand
GCAGAAAGAGGACCAACAGCGCGCGCGTGTCGCGCTTCTGGGGCTCACCGTGGTCAGAGAACTCTACGCGGGTGAAAATCCCATCGGCTCTTTCATCAAGGTCAATAAGATCAATTTTCAGGTTATCGGTGTGATGCCCGAAAAAGGCGGCACCGGTTATCGCGACCAGGACGACATCGTCGTGATTCCGCTGCAGACAGGCATGCACCGCCTCTTGGGCAAAACCTATATCGACTCGCTCGACATCGAGGGCGACGGTAAGGCGAACCTGGACGATCTCGGCGACGCCGTGAAGCGCGGGCTTTATTCGCGGCATCACGTGCCGATTTCGATGCAAGAAGACGCCTACCAGATACAGAATCTCGCCGACATTCGCGCGGCGGTGTCTTCAACCTCATCGACGATGTCGGCGCTTCTCGCTTCGATCGCCGCGGTGTCGTTACTCGTGGGCGGCATCGGCATTATGAATATCATGCTGGTCTCGGTCACTGAGCGCACCAAAGAGATTGGCCTCAGAAAAGCCGTGGGCGCGCGCCGTCGGGACATTCTGTTTCAGTTTCTGATTGAAACGCTTGCAGTCAGTATCTCGGGCGGCGCGCTCGGGCTGGTACTCGGGGTTTTAATCTCGCTGGCGATGTCTTCGCTCGCGGGCTGGTCGACTTCGATCAGCTCGTTCTCTATCGTGCTTTCGGTCTTCTTTTCGGTTTTCACCGGTCTTGTCTTCGGCATCTACCCCGCGCGCAAGGCGGCTGGGCTCAATCCGATCGAAGCGCTGAGACACGAGTAGATTGCAGACGGCAATATTTTTGGCATTGTTTTTTAGACCCAGCGTACATAACTGTACGATGAGCCATTCTATTGACTGGAGTAGCTATCAGGCCCAGGGATGCGGAAAAATTGCTACTTATGTAACCCACGCGGCCTCGTGTAATTCGCAAACTCTGAAAGAAAGGGCGCTGGCTGCAGAAGAAATAGTCCGAATGTATTACCCCGGCTGGTCTCGGGATATTCGCTTATGGGCACGTGAAATATCGGATGGTGTAATGCTAATAGCACTCGGTAGCGGAGAAGCCGAGCATGAGAAAGGTATTATCTGCTATCGGGTTAAATTAGATACACAAATCATTGAAGCAGAATTCAATGTTACACTAGCAGACATCCGGAAAAATCAGTTAATTCCGGTTAGATGAAAATTCTCAGGGAATTCAACTTACCTGAGTAAATTCACACCTGACCGATTCTGGAGCATATTCATGTTCCCCAACGGTGCTTACTTCGCTAACCGGATTAACTCGGCGAAACTTTCGGCTTTGAGACTTGCGCCTCCGACCAATGCCCCGTCGACATCGGCCTTCGCCATGATTGCGGCGATATTGTCGGGTTTCACCGAACCACCATAAAGAATACGTATCTTCGGTGCGATGTCTGCATTCAGCGCCGCAACGCGCCCGCGTATCGCTTCGTGCATCGCCTGCGCGTCTTCGGGTGTCGCGTTTTTTCCCGTGCCGATTGCCCATACCGGCTCATAGGCGATCGCGATCTTGCGCCACTCGTCGCCGTTCAAATGCGACAGCGCGGCGTTCAGCTGCCCCAGCACGACCTCGACTGCCTTGCCCGATTCGCGCTCCGCCAGCGTCTCGCCGACGCAGAGCATCACCATGAGCCCCTGCTCGAGCACGCGTTCGACCTTCTGTTTCAAAAAGGCATCGGTTTCTTTCAACACATGCCGGCGTTCAGAATGACCAATGAGGATATACCCCGCCTGTGCATCCTTAATCTGCGACGCGGAGATCTCCCCCGTGAAGGCGCCGTCTTTTTCAGCCGAACAATTTTGCGCACCGAGGCTCACTTTCGAGCCCGCGAGAATGGCGGCGACCTGCGTCAGTTGCAAAAAAGTCGGATAGAGCAATACATCGCGGTCGTTATACGCGGCGGCGGAATCTTTCACAGCCTTGGCCAGGGCGCTGGCGTCTGCAAGATTCAGGTTCATTTTCCAATTACCGGCGATGAGGGGGGTGCGCATGGAGTTAAGTGTTTTACGTCCTACGCCCGTAAATGAAAAAATTACCGATGCGCAGTTTTTCCGAGGCGCTGGCCCTCGCTGAATCGTGGACTCAACCCCCATTCGACAAAGATACCGTAAGCGCCGTTAAGGCTCTGCTGACATTACCCGACAGAGAAAAAGAGACGGCGATTCTCGACCGCTTTGGTTACGATCTGAGTTTTGGGACCGCAGGTATGCGCGCCATCATGGACGTCGGCACCGCGCGCATCAACGAATACACCATCGCGCGCGTGAGCCACGCGGTGGCGCAGGTGTTGAAATCCGGCAAGACGAAGCCGGCGGTCGTCATCGGCTATGATGGTCGCAAAGATTCGGCAAAATTTGCACGCATTGCACAACTGAAATTTCTGGCGCAGGGTGTGGATGTCTTCGCCTTCGACCGTATCTTGCCGACACCGCTGATTCCCTTCGCCGTGCGCCGTCTCAAGGCCGATTGCGGCGTCATGATTACCTCTAGCCACAACGCCGCACCTTACAACGGTTATAAAGTCTATGCCGCAAACGGCGCGCAGATATTATCGCCGTTCGACACCGACGTGATGGCGGCGATGGAGAAAATTCCGTTTGCGGGCAATGACACGCCGGTTACGGCAACGGGTAAACTCACGCTACTCGACGAAAAACTTCTCAAAGATTATGTAGATTGGGTCACGAGCGAAGTCGATTTCGCGCCGAAAGAAAACCGCGCGCTCAAAATTGTCTTCACGCCGCTGCACGGTGCAGCCGGCGCGATGATGAATGCGGTCTTTTACCGTTCGGGCTTTAAGAACTTTCTGCCCGTGCCGCAGCAATACGAACCGCGCCCCGATTTCGCTACCGTGAAGGCGCCCAACCCCGAAAATAAAGACAGCCTCGACATGGCGATAGCGATGGCAAAAGAAGAAAACGCCGATCTCATTCTTGCCACCGACGGCGACGGCGACCGTGTCGGCGTCGCCTACAAAACCGCAAACGGCTACACCTCACTTACCGGCAACCAGATTGGTACCTTATTTCTCTATTACCTGCTCGCAAAACAGAGAGAGAAAAAAGCCGACCTTTCCAAAACCATTGCGCTTTCAAGCCTCGTGTCCACCCCGCTCACGCGCGTGATCTGCGAAAAGTTTGGCGTCCGCCACTTTGAAACGCTCACGGGGTTTAAGAATATGGGCAACAAGGCGGATGCCATTCTGACGGCAGAGCCCGGCACACGTATGGTGCTGGCTTTTGAAGAAGCCTTCGGTGTCACCGTCGGCGACTCGCGCGACAAAGACGGCATCGTGAGCTGCCTTTTGGGTGCGCATATCGCCGCCGACATGCCGACCACCGATGGTCGCCCGCTGGCGGCCGACAAGGATGGCATCTTAGCAGGCGGTATAGAGATCTGGCTCGAGAAAATGTATGCCGAATGCGGCTATGCCTCTGAGGACGCCGTCGAAAAAGAATTCCCGGGTGCAGAAGGCATCGCCGCGATGGGTGCGGTGGTTGAGAAACTACGCCAAAATCCGCTGACAGAATTTCTGGGGTCGCCCGTGACTTCGCTGCGCGATTTTAAAAAAGGCACAGAAATCCGCGCAGGCAAAGAAATCCCGATTCAAGATATACCCGCACAGAATCTTATCTATTACACCAACGCAGCGGGTGACTGGTTCGCCATTCGCCCCTCGGGTACCGAACCTAAGGTGAAGGCATATGTCGGCATCCGGCAGACTCATGTCCTGCCCATGATTGCCTACCTCGTACCTTGGGTACTTCAGCGTAATTGTACGGGTTTTGCGATGAATACGACGAATACGACGATTGCGATGGCTGAC
>JAFLED010000032.1 GCA_017302045.1 Spirochaetota bacterium | reverse complement strand
GGCCTCAGGGCATATCTCGGACTCACGCTTATGGACCGCAACGTACCCGATGCACTGCTGACCGACGCCGGCAAGGCAGAGAAGCAGATGCTGCACCTCATCGGAAAATACCATAAGAAAAAACGCGCCGAATTTGTTGTCACACCCCGTTTTGCGATCAGCTGTACTGCTGATCTTTTGCGCCTCTGCGGCGAACTCAGCCGCACACACGATACAATTTTGCAGACGCATATCAGCGAAAACACCTTTGAAATCGAAGAGACGCTGAGGCTCTTTCCCGAAGCCGGCAGCTATGCGGGGGTTTACGATAAATACGGATGCCTGCACGCGAAAACACTTCTGGGCCATGGCATTCATCTCACTGACGATGAAAGGAAGCTCATTCGTGAACGCCAGAGTATCGTCGTGCATTGCCCGGTCTCAAATAACTTTCTTGGCAGCGGCATTCTGCCCTTCGCGCGCTTTCAGAAAGAGGGTATGCGTATGGGCCTCGGCACCGATGTCGCGGCGGGTTATTCGCTCTCGATGCTGAATGAAGCGAAGCAGATGACAGAAATGGCAAAACTGCGCGGCCATCTCGATAACGTTTACGGCGGTATCACTGCTGAAACCTCGCTCTACCAGGCGACACTCGGCAATGCGGCCGCGCTCGGCCGCGCGCATGAACTCGGCAGCTTCGCGGTTGGTAAGAGCGCCGACGTCGTGCTTGTCGAAGACGGCAAATGCGATACCCTGCTCGACGAAGAACGCAATCATTACTCTTCGCTGCCCGAACGCCTCAACCGTATTCTTTACCGCGGCCATCCCGAAATGGTGGCGGCCACTTTCGTCGACGGAGAACCTGTCTTTGCCCGATAGTCTCGTCAACCGACTCGCGACCTGGTATGCGGGCGAAAAGCACCGCTATGAATTTCGCTTAGAGCGCAACCCCTACCGCACCTGGATCACCGAAATCTTTCTGCAGCAGACGCAGATAGCCGCAGGCAAAGATAAGCTCAAGACATTTCTAAAGCGTTTTCCCGACGTGAAGGCGCTCGCAAAGGGCCCCGTCGAAGACGTGCTCGCGGCGTTTCAGGGCATGGGCTATTATTCGCGTGCACGCAACATGCACCGCGCTGCCGTAGAGATCGTCAAGAAATACAAGGCGAATGTTCCGGTTGTTTATGCAGATCTCGTGAAGATACCGGGTATCGGCCACTATACCGCCGCGATAGTCGCCTCAATCCATGGCGGTGAAAAGATACTCGCGCTCGACGCGAACCATGCGCGCGTGCTTTCGCGGCTCTATACCATCGGCGCGGCGCAAGGCGGGCAGGCGTTCCGCGAGGCCGCGGTGCGGGCAGCGGCACCGCTCTTCGAGACAAAAATGCCCGCGGGCGACGTCAACGAAGCGCTCATGCAGTGGGGCCAGACGATCTGCAAAAAAAAGCCGCTCTGCGATAAATGTTTTGCGGCCGACTTCTGTGCTGCATTCGCGGCCGGCCGGCAGGCAGATTTTCCGCGCAAGGCCGAAAGGGCCGAGGCGCTCGAGATTCTCTGGCTGATGCTGGTGCACCGCAAGGGCAATAAATACCAGGTATTTGCGAATACGGGAAAATTTCCCTTTCTTGCGGGCGAGCTGATGTTTCCGTCGTATACAGTATTACCCGAAACCCGGTCGAAAAAGGCAGCCGCAGAGACGCTGATGTTACCCGAGAAAATTCCCGCAGCGCTCATCAGAAAATCGCTCGCGAAGGCGCAGAATTTGCCCGCCGATTTCAGACATACGATCACACGTTATAAGATTGCGGTTAAAATGATGTTCACCGATACATCCCAACCCGGCGGTAAATTTCTGACGCCGGCAGAACTCAAAGACAAGTGCCATTCGAGCCTTATGCAGAAGGCAATCCGCCGGCTCGATAAGCTCGAATTCTAAAAACCTCGCCGATAGCTCAAACCCAGAGTTCGATGTCAGAGCGCGGGTAAGCGTTACAGGTGGTGATGAGACCCCTCTGCCCCGGCTCGGTCTTGTCGGTGCCCCCCTTCTCGAGCTGCACCGTGCAGGCCTTGCACATACCCGCGCGGCAACCGGTGGGGATGACAATCTTTGCCCGCTCGATCGCCGAGAGTAGTGTCTCGTTCTCATCACAGACAAATTCGCTGCCCGAGTTAAGAAAACGAATCGTATGCGTAACGCCGCTCTTGGGCAGTTGCGGTAACTCTTTCGCCGCAAACTTTTCGGTGTGGTAGCGCTGCGGATTAAAGCCATGCTCGACAAGGTCGGCTTCGAGGCGCTCGAGTAACGGCTGCGGGGCGCAGGCATAGACCGACCGGCTGAGCGCATCGGGCACATGCTGCAGCAATGTCGCATACGAATAACGGCCGCGGCCTTCGGGCGCATCGTCGAGAATATGCAATACCTTTATACGGCCGCTTTTTTCGGCTTCAGCGAGTTCGTCTTTAAAGAGAATATGTTCTGCCGAACGGTTGAAATAGAGCAGCACCGCACTCTGCCCCGCATCGAGCGCGTGGATCATCGCAAGAATGGGGGTAATCCCCACACCGCCGGCAACAAACAGAATCGAGTTATGCGCGGCCTCAAGTGTAAAGCTGCCTTTGATCTTGCCGACAAGCCGCAGTTCGCTGCCGGCCTTGAGTGCGTGCATCTGCGGCGAGACCTGGCCACCGGCGATTTTGCGCACCGCGATCGAAATACTCTCGCGGCTGAAATGCGTAATACTGTATTGCCGCGTGAAAAGTTTGCCTGCACTCTCGTGCTGCACCGAGATATATTGCCCCGGTTTCATACGAAAATCGGGCCAGGGATTTTTGAATGTCACGGCCATGACATCGGGGCTGAGCTTTTCAGTTTTAATCACACACGTGCGCGTGAAAGCGCCGGTCTCGCCCGTTAAAAGCGGCAACCAGGAATTCTTAGCACCGGTTAATACGCGCGCGACGAGTTCACCGGGATTTGCCAACAGCGATAGCGCCGATTCGCCGGGACGCAGCGGCAGACTGTTACGCACCGCGGCGCCGACGACATCGCTGAAAGCTTCAAATACCGTCGAGCGCCGGTAGGGAACTCCGTATTTTTTGCAGATCGACTCGACTTCGGGGGCGATCTCTTTGAGGCGGTTGAATGGCAGGTCTGGAAAGAGATGGTGCTCGAGATGTGTATTGATCGAACCCATGAGCAGATGTTCGTACCATTCCCAGACCTGGTAATTGCGCGAAGTCAGCGTCTGCCGCAGATAGAATTCATATTTCGATTCGTTCTCCGGTTCGTCGACCAGCGGGATATCCGCCCCATGGTGTTCGAATACGAGCATGTACATGAGATGGCCGCCCGCGAGAATGCGCGCGAGCATGTTGCCTAAAAAAACTTTCGGGAAAAGCGGACCCGCGAGCAGCGGAAACAGCAGGTAATCACGCCCGAGCGTTTGCGCGAGACTTAAGAGCGTCGGCCCATACGTGCGCAGCGTTGCGACGTCGCGCTTTTCAAACAACGCGCGCGCGGTAGAGATATAACCCGGCATGTAATACGTCATGATCGCAGGCAGACCGAAGAATGCCGCCATCTGCACGAGATGCCGCGGCTGCCACTCTTGCTGTGGGTTCATACGAAAGAGCAGATAACCGAAATCGTGATCCTTGCCTTCGATATTGGTAAAAGGATGGTGGCAGACATGGTGCTCGAACTTCCAGTCGGTTTCGTCCATCGTATTGTCCCAGCGGAAATCGCGCGAGTTAATATGGCCGTTACCGGGAATATCGTCGTAATGCCCGTGCAGTATGTTGTGCCCGTTCGTGAACTCCATGACAAAGTGCGCGGCGAGTAAACCCACCCCGGCGGTAAAGCTCAGCGGCCCGGGTGAAAAATGAATGAGCGCGCGCCCCGCGCGGTCGAATAGCTGCGAATAACGGTCGAGATCCGCCATGATTTTCAGATCTTCGTGCCCGACCTTTGCTTTGGTACGGCGGTAGAGTTCTTCGATCTCGCGGCCGAATGCCTCGACGGTTTCGGCGGAGTAACCATAGACACCTGTCTGCATAGCTACAGGAGGCATTCTAGTGCGGCGCGTCAAGAGGAAAACTATTTTTACTTTGATAGTTTCTTCGTTATGGAATTCCATAGCCTGGCTATGGAAAAACACAGCCCTGCTATGGAAAACCAGAGCCGCTCTTCAGAACCAGTGTGTCAGGTCGGATAACACGCGATCGGCATGGGTTAAATCCGCAGGACTGAAATGGCCCGTGGCCACCGCGACGGCCTCTGCACCCGCGGCGCGCGCGCAGACAATGTCGTTCGGCGTATCGCCAATGACAGTCAGCGCGGTGCCGGGGCCGAAAACCGCGTCCGCGTAGCGCCGCGCTTCGCGGCCGAGATCGCTGCGCTCGACATAGCTTTCGCCGAAAATGCCGAAGCCAAAAAGCGGAAAAAGCCGGGGCAATTTAAGTTCACTACCCCGCCGTGTATTGCCGGTGAGCAGTGCAACACGGTTCGCGGGGTCTGCCGCAAGACGCGCAAGTAGCGGTTCGACGCCCGGCAAAAGCTCTGGTGGTCGCGCACGCAGGTTGAGCTCCAGCCGTTGATGGTAGTCTTCGAAAAGCGGCAGCAATAGCTCGTCGCCCCGGTTGGCCTCGCTGAGCGCCCGGCGAAAGAGGCCGGCGTCGGTCTGCCCGGCGAAATCCCTGCCTTGCCAGGCAAGATCATGTCCTAAGAGGTTTCGTACAGTGTCGCGAAAAGCCTGCGACCCCACACCGCCTGCATTGACCAGCGTACCATCGATATCGAAAAGATAAACGCGTTTAATCATTTCGGCGGGCCTTTGAGAATCGACGCCAGCTTCTTTGCCCATTCGAGCAACAAATCTTCGTCTTTTTGGTTCTCCGCATTTTTCTCGGCCTCTGCCTTATCGCTGATATCTTTCCATAGCTCGGCGATCGATTCGGCAAGGCTGTCTTCGATGCGTGGCTCTTGCGGCATGGGTAACGCTACCGCGGCCAATCACGGCCACGGTGCAAGGCACAACGACGGGATTCTACACAGGGTTAAAAGCAAATACACCCAGCTTGTTTTCCGGGTATAACTACGCGGTGATCTACGTCGGCCCCCGTATTGACCAGGCGCCCGGAATCGGTTAGAACCCCCTATGCAAACAGCCGCCAAACGCCCAGGTCTGCAAAAAATTACCGTCTGCACGGGTGCCGCATGCTCTCACCGGCACGGGAGCACCTCGCTGCGGCGTATCAAAGAACTGCTGCATATCCGCGAGAATCCGGTAAGCCGCGACGGCAAGGCGAGGCTCGATACTATTGCCTGTTCGGGAAACTGCCATATGGCACCGCTCATTATGCTGAATAATACCACCGTGAACCACAACCAGATCGAAACGCTGCCCGAGCTTATACACGCGCAGGAATCTCGATCTGTACCAGCGAACCTTTTCCGGGTTCAGAAACGATCTGCAGCACACCCCCGGCGATCTGCCCGCGCTCTTTCATAATATGTAAGCCGAGCCCCTTGCGCTCCTTCGCCGCGGCGAGCTGCGCGAGATCCATACCGGTGCCATCGTCGCTCACCGAAACAAGAATTCCGGAACCGGCCGGGCGCACCGCAATCACAATCCGCGACGCACGGGCATGCTTTACCGCATTGACGAGCGCCTGCTCGACAATGCGGTAAGTGTTAATATCCCAGTTTTCGGGAAAAAAATTCTCGAGCGCGTCGACTTCGGCGATAATCTCGGGCCCCTGCGCATGAGAAAAGCGCTGCGCCAGCTGCCATATCGCCTGAGCAATACCGAGCCCCTTGAGACCGATCGGGCTCAGGTTGTGCGAGATGGTTCTGACCTCCTGTAATATTTCGTCGAGATAACTGATGATCTGCGAGGTTTCGCCGGCGATCTGCACGCCGGTCTGCTTCTCGAGTTTCGCCAGCCGCGATTGCAGTTGCAGTTTTAAAGCAAGCAAAGATTGCCCAAGCCCGTCGTGCAGTTCTTGCGACAACGACGAACGTTCTTCTTCGCGCACCTGCAGAATACGCTGCGAGAGTTGTTTGATTTCTTCGGCGAAGGATTTACGCTCGATGGCATAACGCATCGCCCGGGCGAGATAAAAAGCCGTGAGCCCGTTCTTGTGCAGAAAATCCTGCGCGCCGGCGCGTACAACCGCCATCGCCATCTTTTCGTCGCTCTGGCCAGTCAGTAGAATCAGAGGAGTGCCCGGCGCCCCTTCTTGCGTGCGGCGGAATGTCTCGAAGCCCTGGCTGTCGGGTAACGACAGATCGAGAAGAATCAGGTGGATATCCCCTTGCCTGAGCGCGGCCAGCCCCGCTTGCAGCGTGGGTTTCCAGACGAGCCGGAACGCCACGCCGTCTGCATGAGGCAGCTGGTTGATCTCGGCGATCATTTCTTCGATAAGGCGCGCATCGCCGGGGTTGTCTTCGATCAGCAGAATCGTATGCAGACCGGGAACAGAATTATTCATCGCGGCGGTAACTTGACGACATGCAGCCAGAAATCCCCGATCATACGGATGACATGGATAAACTTATCGAAATCGACCGGCTTATTGATATAACAGTTCGCGTGGAGATTATAGGTTTTTACGATATCTTGTTCGGCCTGAGAAGTTGTCAGTATAACAACCGGGATACGCTTTAGCAACCCGTTGTTTTTAATGAATTCAAGCACTTCGGCACCGCTGATGCGCGGCAGGTTGAGGTCGAGTAAAATCAGATCGGGAAAGGGGTTTTTACCCTCCGTATTCTGCAGAAAGGCGATCGCCTCTTCGCCGTCTTTCGCAAAACTCAGGTGGTTCGCCACGCGCGCTTCTTGCAGGGCTTCAATGGTCAACCGTACATCTCCCGGATTATCTTCGATGAGCAGTATTTCGATCGGTTTCATTGTTCTCCCCTGATTTTATGCGGGCAGAGTGAAATGGAACGTGGTTCCTTTACCCGGCGCAGAATCGACCCAGATTTTTCCGCCATGCCGTTCGACAATCCTCTTGCAAACTGCGAGCCCGATACCGGTGCCGGCATATTCGGCGCGGTTGTTCAGCCGCTGAAAGATGACAAAAATGCGGTCGGCATACTGCATATCAAAACCAATACCGTTATCGCTGACGTCAAACTGCCAGAAGTCGCCTTTTTTGCCGGCATGGATTCCGATTTCGGGCGGCCTTTGCGCACGAAATTTGACGGCGTTATTGATCAGGTTCTGGAAAAGCTGCATAATCTGAGTCGGGTCTGCGCGCAGCACGGGGAGAGGCCCTGCGGTTATTTTTGCCGCCGATTCTTCGAGCGCGATCTTCAGATTCGCCTGTACCTGCGCGAGCACATGTGCGCAATCGACAGTCTGAAAATCGCGCACCGAAGTCGAAACGCGCGAATAGGCAAGCAGGTCGTTTATCAGTGTCTGCATACGCTGCACACCGTCGACGGCAAAGGCGATAAATTCGTTTGCCGAAGCGTCGAGCTTATCCTGGTAGCGGCGCGCAAGCAGCTGCACGTAGCTGCCGATCATGCGCAGCGGTTCCTGCAGGTCATGCGAGGCGATGTACGCAAACTGCTGCAGTTCGGCATTCGAACGCGCAAGTTCTGTCTGTATCTCCTTGAGCGAGGTAATATCTTCTTCGATAGCGAGATAATGCGTAATCGCCCCGGCGCCATCTTTGATCGGAGAAATGGACGCCAGCACCCAAAAGAGCTCGCCGTTTTTCTTACGGTTATGGAACTCACCGCGCCATTCTTCGCCGCGCATGATGGTACTCCACAAACCCTCGTAGTCTTTCTCAGAGAGATATCCCGACTTGAGGAATTTCGGATTTTTACCGGCGACTTCGGCGATGCTGTATCCGGTCACTTCGACGAACTTACGGTTGACGTACTCGATATTACCGTCGCGATCGGTAATCATCACCAGGCTCGCACTTTGCTCTACGGCGCGCGAGAGTTTGCGCAACCCCTCTTCGGCGTTAATCCGCTGCGTGATATCGGAAACGATACCGGTAAAATAAGTTCTGCCCCTGAGCGTCATCTTACCTACCGCCAGATTCATCGGAAATTCCGAGCCATTTTTTCTGCGCCCGATGACCTCACGCCCGAGGCCGATGATTTTCGCCTGCCCGCTGTTCTTATAGTTCGCCAGGTAACCGTCGTGCTCTTCGCGGTACGGTGAAGGCATCAGCATCTTGATGTTTTTACCCGCAACTTCGGCCGCGGCATAACCGAAAATTTTTTCGGCAGCGGGGTTAAAAGAATCGATCAGGCCGTATTCGTCGATGACGATGATCCCGTCGATTACGGTATCGAGTATGGCGCGTAACCGGGCCTCTTCTTCGGAAATTTCAGACGCCATGCGGTTTGCCTTACCATACTTCCCCGGGAAACCAACGTCCTCCGGCAAGAACCTTTCGTATGCATGGCACCAAATCGCTGAAAACGAGATCTTTCGTTACGAACCCTGCCGCGCCGCCTGAAAATGCCGCGCGGCGGTAAACTTCTTCCAGGCGACCCGAAACGATAATGGCGCGCAAGCGGGAGTGCCGGTCGCCAAGCCGGCCGAGTACCGTAATACCATCTATTTTCGGCATCGAGATATCCAGCAAGAGTATATGCCAATGTTCGCTGACGGGTGCCTCCAAAAAGTCATGGCCATCGCTGAACTCGGCGAGAATCTCGAAATCGTCATGCTCGGCGAGATGTTGACGCAAGGCCGCACGAAAGGGCGCGTGGTCGTCGACAATAACAATACCGCTGTTCATGCCAACGTCCCTTATAACAGATTTATACCTCGAAACAAGACGGCGCACTACCCGGATAACCGGGTATAACTACGCGGAAACGGGATAAAAATATCCGGTTTTTGGATAGACAACCGGCGGCAGTGAAACGCCGAGGTTAAAAATGCCCCTTGGCGGCGATGCTAAACGGATAATTCTCGCAGACGACCACGCCATATTACGCGCCGGGCTGCGTAACCTGATATCCGAAGCGAGTGACTTTACCGTAGTCGCCGAGGCTACAGACGGCGTTGCGTTGCTGGCCAAACTGAAAACAACCGCTTGCGACCTCGTCATTCTCGATCTCTCGATGCCGAATCTGGGCGGTCTGGCGGCACTCGAACAAATAAAAAAAAATTACCCCGGTATTAAGGTGCTGATTCTCAGCATGCACAAAGAACGCGACTATGTGCGCAACGCGATGGTCAAGGGTGCCGATGGTTATGTCTTCAAAGACGTCGTCTTCGAAAAGTTATTATCCTCAATACGCGATATTTTTGCGGGACAAAAAGCATTTTCGTCTGAAGCCATGACGATTTTTCTCGACGAGTATGTACATATTCAGGAAGGCCAGTCGACGCTAGATAACCTGACGAAACGCGAACGCGAAGTGCTACGGGCGCTTGTCAGAGGCCTGACGAACAAAGAAATTGCCGATCAACTTGAAATCAGCTCGCGCACCGTCGAAGGCCATCGGGCGCATCTCATGGAAAAGCTGAATGTACGGAACATGGCCGAGCTCATGAAGACAGCTCTTTCGCTGGGGCTCAATTAAAATCCGGTTCAGCCGGCCGCAGGTCTTTTCGGGACAACAAGGCTGACGACAGAGATCAGAGCCCCAAGCGGCAGCGAAATCGTAAGAATCATGTTTGCCCCTCTGCAAAAACGTAACTCAGCAACAAACCACCCGCAAGCAGTAGCACACCGACGCCGAGCATGATGAATTGCATCGTATCGATCACGGTCAGCATCGCCATCTGCACGAGAATCCAGATCGTCAGATTGAGGCCCTCGATCACCACAAGCGCCCGCCAAAACCGAAGACTAAAGACCAGTGCCACGGCCGCGACGAGACTACCGGCGCCGCTGCCCACGAAGAGAATCAGGCCCGGAAAAAAATAATCCCGAAACGGTGATTTCGCGAGGAACGCCGGTTGTAAGCCGAGCGAAGCGCCGCTCGTATCTGTCATCAGCAAAATACCACCGATCAGCGCGGCGACACCGTTCAGAAAAAGTAAAACCAGCATCAGGCTACGGATAACCTTAAACGGAGTAATCTGCGACGACATTGTCGCCGTGCCTGCGTTGTGGACCGCCTTTGGCATAACCTGCGCTGCCTGCCCGTCAGGTAAAAATGATATGCCCGCCTGCGGCCTTTTCATAAAATTCGCCGACGGTGATAATACTTTCGATCTGCGGGCAAAAATCGTCTTTACTCAGCTTGAACATATCGACCGAAGCCTTACAACCATAGAAGCCCGCACCTGCATCGTGTATCATCTGAATAAATTCGGGAATCGTCGGTATATCGAGTTGTTCCATCTGCTTGCGCATCATGTGCGTGGCCAGTCCCGACATGCCCGGCAGCATACCGACGAGCGTGGGTATGTGCATGCCCGGATTACCGACCGTCGCCACCTTGATATGATCCATGGTCTTTTTTGTTACCGCATCGAGCCCGAAGAAGGTAAAAAACAAATTCGCCTGCATGCCCTCCATGCGTGCGCCATTAGCCATGATGAGCCCCGGGTAAATACCGTCGAGTGAACCTTTGCTGATAATGATTGAAACTTTTTCTTTGCTTAAATCGCCCATAGTCTTCTCCTTTTTTTAGATACAACCGACGGGCTTGGGTACACCCGCTATTTTTGCCGCTTTCTTGCCCGGCCCGCCGGGAAAAAGCGCATAGAGTTCTTTGGTGTCGACACCCGCGAATTTGGTAATGCGCCGAATCGTGGGGGATTTCCCCGTTTCCACAAAATCTTTACGCATATAACGAATGACATCCCAGTGCCTTGGCGTGAGCTGAATACCCTCACCTGCCGCCAGCTCTGCCGCAAGTTGCTCTGACCATGCTTCGGGGTTGAGTAAAAACCCCTCGGCGTTAAAAGCTTCTTTGTTTAATGTTGTGTTTGCCATTCTTCTCTCCCGCGCGGCGGAATTTTGCCGCGCATACTCATCGCCGATTTAACGAAAGGAATGCTACGCCCTTTAAGCAGAAGGTTCCAGTAGAGATGCCTGAAGAGCAGTTTACCCCAGTGGTTGATTCGTGTTTCTTTAAGCAGCGAGAAAGGCCCCACGAGCGGTAAGGGAAATTTTCCCGGTAAGGGTTCGGTTCTATAATTAAAATCGATCATGATACCCTTACCGTGACCCGATTCGATAAAGCAGTTCGAATGCCCTTCGAATGCAGCGCTGCAGGGCCGGTCGTGAATAAAATCCAGTATATTTCGCGTGAGGATATCCGCCTGAAAATGCGCCACGGCGCCGGCTTTCGACGAAGGCAGATCGGTCGCATCGCCCAGCGCGAAAATATTCGGCGCAATTTTGGATTGCAGTGTTTTGTGGTCGGTAGGTACGAAATGCATTTCATCGCCGAACCCCGACGCTTCGATCACCCGCGAGCCCATATTCGGCGGCACCGTCACCAAAAGATCGAACCGAATGCCCGTGCCATCGTACGAGAAAATACTTTTTTTCTCTTCGTCGATGCGTTCAATATTAAATTCGGGCACTACCGCGATATCTTTGCGGTGCATGAGCTCACCGAGCATACCCGAAGCAATGGGTTTGGTAAAGGCACCCGATAGCGGGGTCACAAAGGTCAGCTTTGTCTTGCTGCGGATGCCCCTTTTTCGCAGGTACGCATCGGTAAGAAATGCAAACTCGAGCGGTGCAACCGGGCATTTGATCGGCATCTCGGCAATGTGAACCACAAGATCGCCTCCCGCAAAATCCGCTAGCGCAGGTGCAAGCCCGGCAGACCCCGCCGGCGTATAAAAATCAAAAATACTTTTTCCCCAGAGGCTGCCAAGACTGCCTGCGGTTTCCTGCGGCCGGGTCTCGCAGCCGGTCGCAATAATCAGAATATCGTAGCCGACATTGCCACCGTTACGCAGCCGCACGCGGTTCTTTTCGGGCTCAATCGCCACGGCCTCTTCGGCGATCCAGTCGATACCCCGCCTAAAACGCCTCTTTCGGGTAATGTCTGAAAGCGTATAAACTCCGAAGGGCACAAGCAAAAGCCCCGGCTGATAGAGGTGATCTGCGCCGTGATCGAGCACGGCGACGCGCCAGTGCTTATGATCCAACGCGCGCGACAGGCGGTGCGCCATCACAGTGCCGCCTGTGCCGCCGCCCAGAATCAGGATCGTTTTTTGATCTTTGCTCATGTCGTTCTCTGCGCCAATACGTCTCCGTGACCGCTCTTCACGGTGTTTTGGGCCCGTAACGCGTGCACATCGGCGTGCACCGGGTCTGCAGCCACGGGTTCAGCCCCGCTTTCGATCGCCGCCGCCTGTTTACGCGTGGCGATAAATTTCTCCGGGTCGACCGAAATAGAATCGATACCTTCGCGAATGAGAAACTCACAGAACTCGGGATAATCGCTCGGCGCCCGGCCGCAAATGCCAACCGTTGTGCCATGCAGGTGCGCCTTATGGATAATCTGGCGTATCAGTTCTTTAACTGCTTCATTGCGTTCGTCGAACAGGTACGACAGCATCTCTGAGTCGCGGTCGATACCAAGTGTCAGCTGCGTCAAATCGTTGCTGCCGATCGAAAAGCCGTCGAACCGCGTTGCAAAACTTTCTGCAAGAATCGCATTCGCTGGAATTTCGGCCATCATATAGAATTTCAGTCCATTGGCCCCGCGCACGAGACCGTTATCCGCAAGTTCTTCGATGACCCAATCGGCTTCAGAAACGGTGCGCACAAAAGGAATCATGACATGCACATTCGTGAGGCCCTTCTCGTTACGCACACGTTTCACCGCTTCGCATTCTAGCGCAAAGCCGGCGTGATAATTATCGCTGTAATAACGCGACGCCCCCCTGAAACCTATCATCGGATTTTCTTCTGCGTGCTCGAAATATTTACCGCCGATCAGGTTGGCGTATTCGTTCGTCTTAAAATCGCTCATCCGCAGGATAACGGGTTTTGGATGCTGCGCCGCGGCAATCTGCGCGATGCCGGCACAAAGCTCTTCGATAAAATATTCGCGCGCGCTCGGGTACCTGTGTGTCAGCCTGCGGATAGCCGCCTGCTCGCCTTCGTCGGTAACCGTATTCGCGTAGACGGCCGCAAGCGGATGAATTTTCACCCGGTCGGTGATTATAAACTCCATACGCGCAAGCCCGACGCCGTCGGTGGGTAGCCGCCACCAGGCCGCCGCGCCGTCGGGGTTCGCGAGATTCACCATGATTTTTGTGCGCGTTGGCGGCAACTGGTCGACACGCTCTGTGTGCACCTCGAATGCCAGCGCACCGTTATAAACCTTCCCGGCATTGCCCTCGGTGCATGACAGCGTGATCTCCTGCCCGTCGCGGATCGCCTGCGTTGCGTTGCCGCAGCCGATGACTGCGGGAATCCCCAGCTCGCGGCTGACAATCGCCGCATGCGAAGTACGTCCTCCGTGATCGGTGACGATGCCCGATGCCTTTTTCATCACAGGTACCCAGTCGGGGTCGGTATTGCGGGCAACGAGAACGGAGCCTGGTCTGAATTTTGCGATATCTTTCGCGTCGAGAATCACACAGGCCTGACCCGCGGCGATTTTTTCGCCGATCGAAAGCCCGCTGGCAAGCAAGGTGCCCTGCTCCTTCAGCTTAAACCGCTCCATAACATTGGCATCGCGCCGGGCCTGAACGGTTTCGGGACGGGCCTGCACGATAAACAGCTCGCCGGTGACACCGTCCTTAGCCCACTCGATATCCATAGGTTTGCCATAATGTTTTTCAATGGCGAGCGCCCAGCGCGCCAGCTTGTGGATTTCAAAATCGTTGAGCACAAAACTCTCGCGTTCGGCACGCGTCGTCGGTACCGTTTCGGTGAGCTCGGCGCCCCTGCCATAAACGAGCTTTGTTTCATTGGCACCGGCTCGTTTCGCGAGTACGGGATTAAACGCGGTGGGCACGGAGGGTTTGAAAATACGGTATTCGTCGGGATCGACGATGCCCTGCACGACGCTTTCACCCAGCCCCCAGGCGGCGTTGATCGTCAGAGTCCCGGGAAAACCCGTCTCGGTATCGATTGTGAACATGACCCCCGCAGAGGCGAGGTCAGAGCGAACCATCTTCTGCACACCGGCCGAAAGATAGACCTTCATGTGGTCGAAGCCCTTGCTCTCGCGGTAAACAATTGCCCTGTCGGTGAAAAGCGAAGCGTAACAGCGTATACAGCCGGTGATCACTTCTTCGCTGCCGGTAATATTCAGAAAGGTTTCCTGCTGACCCGCAAAGGATGCATCAGGCAAATCTTCGGCAGTGGCGCTGCTACGTACGGCGACGCTGCACGGTGCTGTCCCGGAAAGTTTTGCATACGCCGCGCGGATTTCCCCAGCGGTGTGTTCGGGAAACTTACCCGCGAGTAACATTGCCCGGATTTTTTTTCCAGCGACAGAAAGCGGTATGCTGCCGGCACGGTAAGCGGCGATGGTACCGGCGATTTCGTCCGCAATACCATTGTGCTGAAGAAATTCCCGGTATGCCGCGGCCGTTGTTGCAAAACCGAAGGGTACTTCGATGCCTGCGGCGCGCAGATTCTGCGTCATCTCGCCGAGCGAAGCGTTTTTGCCGCCCACGGTCGGCACCTGCCGCATGTCGATCTCGTCGAACCAGAGTATTGCAGCTGTTCTCATGGCTTTATGAGAGCAGGTACCCGCCGTCGACGACGATGGTTTCGCCGGCGATATAACGGGATGCATCCGCCGCCAAAAACAAAACCACCGACGCAATATCGTCGGGTTGACCTTGCCGGTCCATGGGAATTCGCGCGGTGAATTTTTTCATGATGTCGGCGAGCGCACCGGGGGATGCCTGACTGGCGCCCAGCATCGCGCCGGTAATTTTTGCCGCCCCGGGGGTTTCGATACCGCCAGGCGCTACGCCGTTCACCCGAATACCATGCGGCGCCAGCTCGACCGCGAGGGAGCGCGTCATCATGCGCATACCGCCCTTAGATGCGTCGTAATGCACGAGACTACCTGAGGGGTGCAGCGCGTCGATCGATGCGATGTTGATAATTTTTCCCTGAACGCCGCGTGATTTCATAACAGCCGCAGACTGCTGCGCGAAAAAGAACGCGCCTTTGAGGTTAATATCGATCACTTTATCCCAAAGGGCTTCGTCGGTTTCCAGCACGGGTGAAAAGGGGAATATCCCCGCGTTATTCACGAGAATATCGAGGCCCGAAAAATCGGCGAGCGTTCGTGCGACAGCCTGGCGTACCTGCGCCACATCGCTGACGTCGCAGACTACGTATGCAACCTTGCGCCCGATAGCTTTCAGCGTACCAACGGCCTTTTCGCATGCCTCGGCATTGTTATCGGCGATCATGACTGTCGCGCCGGCCTCTGACAAGCGATCGGCGATGCCGAGCCCGATACCCATGGCTCCGCCGGTAACGAGAGCCACCTGGCCCGTTAAATCGAACATTTCCGCTATACTCTTGCGCATATTCCGCCTCCTGCTGCTTCTCGGATATGCGAATCTAGCCTGAATACGGGGCTAAGTCAATGCGCGGCGACCCCTGAAAAACCAAGAAGTTATACGCGGTTTTTTTAGCGGGCGCGTTTTGTGCAGCGAGGGAAAAGTCTAAATCAGCCCTTTATCAGCAGCGTAACGCACCAGCCCCGCAATATCTTCAAACTGCAACTTGGCCATGACGCGCGCGCGATGGGCCTCGACGGTTCTTGCGCTGATACCCAGCTCTTCGGCGATCGTGCCGTTGTTCCAGCCGCGGGCTAACAGCACGAGAATTTCGCGCTCCCGCTGCGTCAGCAGATCGAACGAAATATGACTTTCCCTGAGTACATGCCGGCTATCCATAGCCACCGAAAGCAGGTCGCGCGAGAACGATTTATGACCTGCGGCAATGGTTTTGATGGCAGAGATCAGCTTATCAAAGGCTTCGTCTTTGAGCAGGTAGCCATGCACTTTTTTGGCGAATGCTTTTTGCACGAATTCGGGTTCTTTATGCATGCTGAGCACCAGAACCTTGAGGTCGGGATACGAACCCCGTATCGTCTCCAGAATTTCGAGGCCGCTCACCTTAGGCATCGACAGGTCGAGAATCAGCATATCGCAGCTTTTTTCGCGCAGAATATCGAGCACTGCGGCGCCGTTCTCTGCCTCGGCGACGACAGTCATCGTGGGATTTTCATGGATCAGGTTTTTTAATCCCGAGCGCAAAATCGGGTGATCGTCGGCGAGCACGATGCGCAATTTACGAATCTCGTTATACATGGGAGTGAACGGCCGGTATTATGTTAAGTCAGGGGACTTTCCGGCACCGTGACAAGCGGAACAAGCCCTATGCGGGCCGCAATGCGACCGGGCCTGGTTTCCCTTGTAATTTGTACTCGAGCTCTCTCCATCCTTTGAGCCGCAAAGCCACAAAACAGGTAGAATAACCACAGGTATAGACATTTCCCTATACACCAAGCTAACAGATAAGCTCTTCTCTACCCTATATACTAAGTCCTGTTGTAACGAACCCCTAAGAGACCAAGACGGCAAGAAAGAGCTAATGCTCCGATGCCCCTACTGCCATAAGCAACAATCAAGACTATCCAGAACCCCACTCCACGGTATGCGCTTACCCCGCTGGATGTTTGCCTATATACTCCGGGAAAGCATAGTACAGCACCCTAACCCCGTAACTACAGCCCAGATCGAGCGCCGCTTAGGGATCAGCCCTAACGCCGCGCCGAACCTGAAACGGCGCATCCAGCTCTTCTGTACCCAGAACTGGAGCCCATGGAGGGCAAGTTCAAGCAGGTACAGTAGTCCTCTATAGCTGTTCGACCCGTGCAAACAAAGGACGAAAGCGTCATAAACGCAAGGGCCAGACCAGCTCTATCTACATGTCAGAAAGACTGGGCGGGGAGCAGCGCGGCACTATGGTGAATACGGTGGGGATCAAGAACGGCCCCGTCTTCTTCGACTCTGTCCCGAACCAGAAAGCAGAAGTTATCAACCCGATCCTGTCCAAGTACCTACCCCACCGTGCCCCGCTATTCACCGACATGGGATACCGGGGATATACCGGCCCGAACCACAGGACGGTGAATCACAGCGCGCACAGCCCGGATAAGCGGTACAAGTTCGCGAAGAACAGATGGAGCAAGAACGGGGTACATAGTAACGTAGCAGAGGGGAATCAATCTGTACTGAAGCAGACCTTCGCGGCGTATCGTTGGATTTCGCCGAAGTATAGTCAGCTCTACCTGAACGAGTTTAGCTTTATAAGGAACCTGAAGTATTTCCGGTCAGAGGACCTGACCGGCGCGGCCGATAAGTCGGCCTCTGGTCCCCTGCGAACCGAACACCGCAATTTGCGGCGATTCGAAGGGGACATGTACTCGAGATTTTTTCCGCCCAACGTCCGCAAGCACTTTCTAACCCCGCTGTACCCCAGGGAAGCATCGCTGTAGACATACCCTTCTATACCAGACTCACCGCAGAGCTCTTAGCCCGATTCTACCCGAAGCACTGTTGCGGTAAACAACTTAGCCAGCTCGATGGCAAGAGACACCTGATGCTCCGGTGCCCGGAATGTCATAAACAGAAGAGCATGCTGGTGGGTACCCCGCTAGAGCAAATGAAACACCCGCTGTGGATGTTTTCCTATCTGGTGAAAGAAGCACAGGTCCGGTATCCGGCCGTTATAACTACTTCAGAGATTGGCCGGCGACTAGGGGTGTCTATGCACGGGGCTAAGTTACTGAAGCGCCGGATTCAACTCTTTGCATCCGATGTGTTACCCCGGATGAAAGAGAAAGTATATCAAGACCTTAAGACCGAATTCGCCGGTTTCAACTTCCCCGATGACCGGAATACAGACCTTACTGAATTAGTAAGGGACCGGGCTGTACCGCAGACCGATGTTGTGGTGCTGTATAGCTGTGCCGCTACTGCAAACAAAGGCCGGAAACGCTTTAAGAGAAAGGGACAGACCGCTTCGATATACCGGTCTGAATCCCTTGGCGGGGATCAGGTAGGGACTATGGTAAATACCTTTGCCCGGAAACAGGGACCGGTCTTCTATGATTCTGTAAGTGATCAGCAAGCATCTACTCTGAATCCACTGTTGAAGAAACTGATGCCGGTCTCTACTCCTCTCTTCACTGATATGGGCTATAGAGGGTTCCCCGGCCGCAATCACCGCATGGTTAACCACGGAGCCAGGTCGAAAGACAAGCGGTACCGGTTTGCCAAGAACCGGTGGAGTAAGAACGGTGTGCACTCCAACTTGGCTGAAGGTAAGAACTCTATCCTGAAGCGTTCATTCGGGGCTTATGTTTGGGTAAGGCCGGAGAACTCCACAGCCTATCTGAACGAGTATTCGTTCTTTGCTAACTTACGTCACTTTGATCTGGATTCTTTGTTGCCGAAAACCGGGGTTGGCACCCCTGTTGTTAAGCCTGCCGCCGCGGTTTGCGGGGGTCAGGGTTATGAATGTACTCGAGGGGGGACTTGAACCCCCACGCCGTAAAGCATACGCACCTCAAGCGTACGTGTCTACCAATTCCACCACCCGAGCAGGATGTCTGCGCTCTGCCCTGCATCGCTTTGGCCATGCAGGCACCCGATGCCGCGAGGCATGCGGTGCGCGGCGGAGAATGCGGTGAAAAAGACACGCCGTCAAGCCGATTGCGCCTGAATTCAGCCTATTCTTCGCTAACGCGACGTCGGCCCCGAAGTCGTAAAAACAAAGTAAAACACCGTAACAACCCCCAGAAGCATCAGCAGCAACCCCGCCACGCCAAAGAGTAAAATGCGGATGTCCTTGCGGTAGCCCGTGAAAGGATTATGCGTAAAAAGATACTTCAGCACCCGCGTCATGCCGCTGTCTGCGAGCAACGATTCGACCTCGATCGCCTTACCGGAGAGCCGCCCTGAAATAATCACGAGCCATGCCCCCAGCACGAAGAAGAGCACACCGAAGAACATCATCCCGTTTACCCACCCTTACACTCGTTCCAATTGCGGCCAAAAGCGCCCGAGGCCTTGAGCGGCACCTTGAGCTTCACGACAGACTCCATTTCTTTACGCGCCAGGTTCTCGAGCGTCTTTTCTTCGCCCGCAGCAACCTCAAAGAGCAACTCGTCGTGAATCTGCAGCACCATGCGCGACTGCAGCTTGTTTTTGTGGATCGACTCCTGTATTGCGATCATGGCTTTTTTGATGAGATCGGCTGCCGTGCCTTGCACCGGTGTGTTGATCGCCAGGCGCTCGGCACCCTCGCGCACAAAACGGTTGGGGTTCTTGAGATCGCCGATCGTACGGCGCCGGCCGAACAGATTTTCGGAGTACCCCTTCTCGCGCGCCGACTCGATGGCTTCATGCATGTACTCTTTAATGCCGGGAAAGGCGGCAAAATAATTCGCCATCAGTTCCTTCGCATCGGCGCGCGAAATCGAAAGATTTCGGCTGAGACCAAACTCGGTCACACCATAGACGATCGAAAAATTGAGCACCTTGGCCTGCGAGCGCAGGTCTGAGAAACGCGGCACCGCCTTCATTTTTTTGAGAATGGCATGATCGACGTCAAAAACGACTTCGCGGCCGGCGCCTTCAAAATTGCCGTTCTTCTCGTCGAAGCGCGAACGGAACAACATATACGCCGCGCGGTCGTGGATATCTTCGTCGTTCTGGTAGGCCGCGATGAGGTTTTTATCGCCGCAGTAGTGCGCGAGAATACGCAGTTCAATCTGCGAATAGTCGAGACTCAGAAGCTTCTTACCTTTTGCGGCGATAAACGCCGCCCGCAGGTGCGCCCCCTCTTCGCCCTTGATGGGTATATTCTGCAAATTGGGATCGATACTCGAGAGACGACCGGTTGCCGCGGTGACCTGCGATAACGATGTGTGTACCCGCCCGGTTTTTTTCGAGACATATTGCGGCAGCGCCTCGGCATAGGTGCTCAGCAATTTCGAGTACATGCGGTAATCGAGAATGTGCTGCATGATCGGGTGGGCATCCTTCAGTTCTTCGAGCACGCTCTGGTCGGTCGACATAGCACCTTTCTCGGTTTTACGCAACGACTCGATCTTAAGTTTTTCGAACAGGACGACCTGTAATTGTTTCGTCGAAGAAATGTTAAACTCTTCGCCCGCGAGCTGGTAGATTTTTTTCTCCGCAGCGCTGATTTTTTTCTTATAGTCGCGCGCCAGTTCGCCCAGATACGGCACGTCGATACAAACACCCGCGTATTCCATGTCGGCAATAACTTTCGCGAGCGGCACATCGATATCGCGGTAGATTGCGGCAAGTTCGGCTTTCTTTACTTTGGGGAAAACCGCGTGTTTCAGGGCAAGGGTCACTTCGGCGTCTTCACAGGCATAGTGCGCCAGTTTATCGAGAGGCACCGCGCCAATCGGCAACGCCGCTTTACCTTTGCCCACCAGCTCCGAGAAAGTAACGGTTTTATACTCGAGATGATCTTCGGCCATGTCATCCATATTGTGCCGGCGCTGATTGGGGTTTAAAAGATAAGACATGAGCATCGTATCGTCGGCATAATTCACGACTTCGATGCCGGCGCTGCGAAAGATCTGCAGGTCAAACTTGATGTTCTGACCGACCTTCGCAATTTTCTTGTTTTCAAGAAAAGTCTTGAGGTGCGGCAGCATTTTCTCCGGCGCGTCGACGTCGGCGTAATCGGGGTTGAGCCCCGCCCCGCCGCCAACGCCCGGCAGCGGAATATACGCGCTCTTTAACTTTTTTCCTTCAAACCAACCTAAAGAAACACCGAATATCTCGTCGTCGTGCGGCGAGAGACCGGTAGTCTCGGTATCCACGCAGATTTCCCCGAGTGCCGAGAGCTTTTTAAGCAGGGCTGCGAGGTCAGCGGCTTTTTTCACTATAACGCTATCGCCACAGAATTTTGCGACGGCCTTCTTACCAGGCTTGCCATCGGTCTTCGCCGCACCAGCTCCCCCCGTGTTTGCTGCCGCTTCGACCCCGCTCGATTTCAGCAGCTTCTCCCACTCATTCGCAACCGCCGGCAGTTTGCGCTGCCGGAAAATATTGGCACTCTCCGGGTTGAGTTGGAGTACCATCGCCTCGGGTTTGACTTTGAGTTTGATATCTTTACGCAACGTTACCAGCTTCTGCGAAAGATACGCCAACTTTTCACTTGCTTCAAGCTTTGCCTTGAGACCGTCGGGTTTTATTTTCGCAAGGTTCTGGTAAATTTTATCGAGACTTTTAAAATCCTGAATCAGCTTCGACGCGGTCTTTTCGCCCACGCCTTTGACACCGGGTACGTTATCGGCCGAGTCACCGACCAACGCCATATAATCGGGCACCTGTTCGCGCGTGATGCCGAGCTTGTTTTTCACCCACGCTTCGTTGATCTCTTCCATTTCACTGACGCCCATCTTCGAGCGCAGCATCACGACGTTTTTGTAGAGAATATTGTAGAGATCTTTGTCTCCCGACGCGATTTCGATTTTATCGAAATTCGCGCGGTACTGCTCGACGATCGAAGCCATCGTGTCATCGGCCTCGGCGCCATCGATAACGAGCGGCGCCATATTGAGCTCGGTGGCGATCTTCTGAATGTCATCAATCTGCCGGCGCAGCGCATCGGGCATCGGCGGCCGGTTTGCCTTGTAGTCCTTATACATCGTATAGCGCGGGTTTTCGTCGCGGCCCGGGTCGAAGCAGAGCACAAAGTGCGATGGCTTGCGATCGGCGATAAGTTTCGCGAGCATACGAAAAAAGCCGAAGGTCGTCTCGGTGGGATTTCCCTTTTCGTCGGTCAGGTTTTGTCCCGCAAAGGCAAAATGCGCCCGGTATGCGAGGGCATGGCCGTCAACCTAGACAAGGGTTTTCTTCTCTTTGG
>JAFLED010000319.1 GCA_017302045.1 Spirochaetota bacterium | reverse complement strand
AGCCAGGCCGATGCGGTGGGGGTCTAATGCCCTCGCGCAGCCGAGCGTTCACCGGGCCACTCTGAAAAACCCGATGTCAGACGCAGAGCGCTGATACCGCGAGAGCTCAATACCGCGAGAGCGTTCACCGAAAGCACACAATTCGGGCCCCTGCAGTAAACGATGAGTTCACGGTCTTGGGGTAATTTGCCGGCCTGCTTTTTCAGCTCCTCAAACGGAATGCAAACCGCGCCGGCGATATGCCCCTTATCGTATTCGTTGCGCGAGCGCACGTCGATAAGCACAAACTTGCTTTTTTTGAGTTTCTTTTGTAGTTCTGCGGGGGAGATACCTTCGTCTGTCTCTGCGCCCTGACCCCGTTTAAGACCACGAAACACAGCGAAACGTTCGAGTGCATCGATGAGTTCTCGTATGGGCCCATTTTGCAGACGGTAGAGCACATACTTACCCTCGCGCCGGGTCACTACCATGTCGGATTTTTTTAAAACCTGAAGCTGCTGCGATGTGCTGGCCACGGGTATACCCGAAAGTTCTGACAGGGTTTCGACCGACTTCTCGCCCGCGGCGATGAGCTGCAGCAACAACAGCCGGGACGCATTACCCAGCGTCGCTGCCACTGTGCTCATGCGGCCCAATAACATAAGATCATTCATGGTAACCAATGCAGAAAATATCGCCGCCCCGTCATTCAATAATTATATTGAATAATAGAATGAAGATCAGGAGTCTATATGTATAACTTTACAGAGATACTCGCTCGCACGCTTGCCATCGGCGCCGGTGCGACCCTTGCCATGGATGTCTGGCGGTTTTTTATGCGCCGGGCTTTCGGTGTGAACGCACTCGACCTGGGGCTGCTCGGCCGTTGGGTCGGCCACCTGCCGCGCGGCCGCATACTGCACGACGGCATCGCCCAAAGCCCGAAAATCGGCGGCGAACTCGCGCTGGGTTGGATATCCCACTATACCATCGGTTTCGCTTTTGCGGGTCTTCTGCCCCTGATCTGGGGCAGCGAATGGCTGCGCTCGCCCACCCTTTTGCCGGCGCTCATCACCGGCATCGCGACCGTGCTCGCACCCTGGCTCATCATGCAACCCGCGATGGGTCTGGGTTTCGCGGCGAAAAATACACCGAACCCGAATGCCGTGCGGCTGCGTAACACAATGATTCACACTGTGTATGGCATCGGGCTTTATACCGCTGCCCTGATCGTGGGTAAAATATGAAAAAGAAATCCGATTGGCTCATACCCGCAGGTCTCACTCTGCTGACGCTCGTGCCCATGCTTGCAGGCGCCGGCCGTGTTACCTCTATCGCGCAGGGCGGTCCGGTGAATCCCGAGAACGCACGCTTTTTCACGGCGCCGCTTGCCGTCGTCGTACATATCATCGGCTCCTGCGTTTTTGGAATATTGGGTGCATTACAGTTCTCACCCGGTTTCCGCAGGGGATATCCCCACTGGCACCGCAGAGCAGGCGGCATCGCGCTCGCAGCGGGAGCGCTCTCGGCCGCAACGGGACTTTACCTGACTTTGGTTTTTCCACATCTCGAAACCGACGGACCAACGCTGTTCTCGGTGCGTGTCGCTGTCGGCACCGCCATGGCATTGAGTATCGTACTTGCGGCCAGAGCAATCGTGCGGCGTAATTTCAGCGAGCACGGCGCCTGGATGACACGCGCGTATGCGCTGGGCATGGGGGCCGGCACGCAGGTCTTTACACACCTGCCCTGGATCATTGCCACCGGCACACTGCCGACAGGGTATATACGCGACGCCGCGATGGCATCGGCATGGATTTTTAACCTGGCATTTGCAGAGTGGCTGCTGCGCCGCCGCGCTGCGGCAAAAGAAACGGCAGCCGCCTAAGGCAACATATTCGGCAGTGCCCAGCCGATTTCGTGCGGAATCGCCGGGGCGCGCTCGATGTTGTGCTCAATCATTTCATGGAAAACCGTGCCCATGATAAAACCGTCGGTGAGGCGCACCGCTTCGCTGGCGTGCATTTTATCTTTAATACCAAAACCGACAACGAGTGGTACACGTGTCGCTTTGCGTATCGATTTGATGAGCGGCTTCAGGGGTTTGAGAGTAAAGTTTTTTTGTCCTGTAACACCTTTGTACGACACCAGGTAGACAAAGCCGTTTGCTTCGCGTGTGATTTCTTGCATACGCTTCACGGTTGTCGTCGGCGTGATAAAATCGATCCACGCGACTCGCGTCAGCACATCTGCGAGACCTTCTTTTTCGATGATGTATTTCTTCTCGTCAAAGGGAATGTCGGGAATAATTACTGCCTGCACGCCGAGATCGTAGAATTTTTCGAGTAAGGTGCGAAACCCGGCCTGGTAGAAAATATTGGCATAACCCATAATCGTAAAGGGGAATTTCGGATATTTACGATGCAGCTTACCCAGCATCGAAAACACCTCGGTCATTTTGAATTCATGCTTCAGCGACCGGCGAAAAGCCCGCTCGAGTGTCGGCCCGTCGGCCACAGGATCTGTGAAGGGCAGTCCGATCTCAACGGTCGCCGCGCCGCCCTCTACCATCTTACAGATAATCTCGAATGTTATTTTGGCGTCGGGATCGCCATACGCGATATACGGGATAAAAAGATACCCTTTTTGCTTTTTGCGTTCATGCAAAAGCCGGGTCATCGGGTGCATAGTGTAGTCATTGCCTGAGGCAAGGGGCGGCAAGCAAAAAAATCTCCATCGGAGCCATCTTGTAGCGCCGCACAAAAACAGGGATTTTTATCCTATCGGCTATTCTGGCATTTTTTCAAGATAGGCATCAAAAACCCACCCAGACTGCATATTCTCGTCTAATGCGAGAACCCAGGCCCCTTTTTTACCTGAGACTGTTGTTACCTGGCCCTGCTGCCTGATGAGCAGCTCTTCTTTGTCGGCCAGGCGCCGGATGACCGCCCCCTCGGTAGAAGGTGCCTGCCGCCACTGCAGCTCTTTCGCTTTAACGCGCCGCAGATATTTAGGAAAGAGCTCTTTGAGCGCCGTAAAAAGCCCGCCATCGCCTGCAAGTGAAGCCTCACTTTGCAGTAATGACTGAATGAAAACCTTCATTTCGTCGCCCGGTGGTTGCTCGAGTTTTAAAGCCTCGGCCAGAATTTCGCCGGCGCGTGGCAGGTTTGCCGGCACCTGTAAAATACGGTGTAACGCTTCGCGCCGGAATACCGGGCGGTCATCCACCGCTTTGATATTGCCGAGCAAGCCGGCCAGACTCGCGCGCGGGTTCATACTGAATTCTGCCACCGCAAAATAAGAATAGAGCAAAGGATTGACCTCGCCCTTCTCGAGTTTTTTTCGCGTGAAGGCCTGCAATCCCTCAAGATCTTTCTTCAAGAAGAGTTTTTCGGCTTTTTCAACCGGCGTATCGCCAAAACGGTATATCAGAAAGAGGGTTATCCCCGCCAGCGCCGCCAGCAGTAACACGGGCCCGAGCAGCCGTTGCAGAATGCTGCGCCGCGGAGGCCCGATAATCACCGACATGGGGCTAACTTAAAGAAAAGTCTTAACCCGCTTTTGAGCCGTTCTTTTCTGTTTTGCTGAACTTACTGATCGATTTCTGGATCGTTTCAATCTGCCCCAGCAAGCCGTCGAGCTTACGCGCGCGCTCATTCGGGTCGAGTACCGAAACCATGTTATCTTGAATCGATTGCGAGATGTTAGTCACGAGACCTGAAATGCTTTGCATGACGCGGTCGGCCTCAGCCTGGCCTTTATCGGCAAGACCCTTGAGAAATGCGCGCTGCTCTTGTTCGTGCGCCTCAGAGGGGTTAATCATCATTTCAAGCAGTGTTTTACGCTCTTCGGATGTACTCTGCGTCATGCCCACACCCGCCAGAA
>JAFLED010000318.1 GCA_017302045.1 Spirochaetota bacterium | reverse complement strand
GAAGCTCGAGGGTTCGATACAGGTGGGTTATTTCGGCGCCGAGGGTTCGTTTACGCACCAGGCCGCACTGGGTAAATTCGGCCGTAGCCTGAGTCTTGCCCCGTACCGCACGATCGACGACGTTTTTCAGGCAGTGCAGAGCGGCGAAATCAAATACGGCGTCGTGCCCATCGAGAACTCCACCGAAGGTATGGTCAAGGCGACACTCGATGCGCTCGTCAAATACGATCTGCATATTTATTCTGACATCGTTCTGCAGATTCGCCAGAGTCTTTTGTCGGTCGCGGCGGATATCAAAAGTATCGAAAAAGTCTACACGCACCCGCAGGCATACGCCCAGGTGCAGGGTTATCTGATGAAAAACCTGCCAGGCGTCGAATGGATCGAAACCCCCTCGACCTCTGAAGCGGTACGCCTGGTCGCGCAGGAAAACTCAAACCGGCTCGCCGCAGTCGCTTCGCATGTCGCAGGCGAAATCTATGGCCTGCCGGCTCTGGTCGAAGATATTACCGATTACAAACGCAATTTTACGCGCTTCATCGTCATCGGCCACGACATTGCGCGCCGCGCGGCGCGCAACCGCACCATGATCTCTTTCAACCTGCCCGACAGCACAGGTTCGCTTTACCGCGCGCTTGCCCCGCTCTATGAAGAGAAGATCAACATGCGCGGTATCGAGTCGCGCCCCGACCGTACGCAGGTGTGGAGCTACATCTTCTTTGTCGATCTTGAGGGCCACAGTGAAGACACCAATGTCATAGCAGCATTCGAAAAAATGCGCGAACTGACTGCGGGATTCCGTATTTTGGGTTCATACCCGGTCGAAAAAGGTCCCGAAGACCAGTAAGCGGTGGTCGCTATTCAGACGCCACTGTCTCGAGCAGCGGCGATTCGAAGAGTTGTCCCGGCGAGACCATCGGTTCGTCATAGGGAATTTTTTTACCGTAACGTTCCTTGAGTTTCTTTTCGACCACGGGATCTTTCAGGTTGAAGTCTCCCAGCCGCTTGGGCTGCGCCAGTTCGATGCCGGCGCCGTCTTTGTAGATTTTCCAGACGAGCTCTGAGCAATAGATCTTATCATCGGACCAGCCAAAGACCCAGTCATAATGTTTGCCCTTATGTTTCATGGCAATCGCGCGCATTTTCTTTTCGATATCGGGTGTCAGCACCGTCGCGGCGCTTTTGAGACGTTTTACAATGTACTTTTTACCGACGCCATGCGCGATAAAGGCGGGTAACGCCGTGGCCTTGACGGGTTCCGTTGCTTCAAAAACAAATGCTTTGCCTTTTTCGAAATATATTATTCCGACATGCGAATAGGGCGATGCCGTAGCGCGTTTGATCGCCTCCGCCTGACCCGAGCGTGTTTCCTGAAAGATAATATCTCCATTCCTGAATTTTACCTGATCGGCCCAAAGCGGGGCGGCAGATAAAAAAATTGCGATACGAAGCAAGACCAGGCGTTGCATGAAAACTCCGTCAGTAAATCGCCCGCAGGGGCTTGGGATGTACGGCTATCTGGATATGATCGCCCAGCGCTACCGGAATTTTATGGTGCGAGCCGTCGAGGTACAGCGCACCGTGCATCATGCTGCTGACGATTTTGAGGGAACTCCCGGGTTTAATCACACCCTTACGCGCCGCGGGTTTGGTATCGTCGCTGTAGAGCTCGCGCACGATAAAGCGGAGCTCCTTTTGCTTAAACGCCTTACCGCCCGCCGACGAGTAAGCGGCGGTCGAGCCCGTCGGCGTCGTCACCCACAGACCCGAACTTTTCTGGTGGTGATTGCGTCCTCCGGTGCGCAGCGTGTAGCGCGAGGTCGCCGCAGGGTCTTTTTCACAGAACAACACGTCGTTGAGTACGGGAAAAGCGGCACTCTGCCCCTGCACCTGAACCTGCATGCGTAAGAGACGAGCCTCGGGAATCACATTTTTTTTTTTGCCGGTGAAAAAGGCTTCGAGCGCCTTGCGTAACAGCGCTTCATGGCGTGCGCCTTTCACAAAAAAACGGCAATAATGCCCGACGCTGTTTTCGGGCGAAGAGTTGACGCCCAAAAGCAGCGTCTTTTCGATAAAGTGCGAAGCGTTAATGAATGTGCCGTCGCCGCCCAGCGACACGACGAGATGAAAACCGTCGAGATTTTGCCTCAGGCTGTCGCGCTCGAAATACGCGGCGTCGAGTTTCAGATCGTCGAGCACACCCCGCAACGCATCGAGCGCGCGCGTATGATCGTCATGCGCCGTCTGCATGCGCTCGCCGAGTTCGGGGTTCAGCTCGCGGTGGCGCCTGAGATGTTTCGCGCTGTAACTTTCCAACGCGGAGTGTTTGTAGACGACGGCAATGTCTTTCATAGACTTACTTGCGTAAAATAATGTTGAGCATGCGCTCGGTCGCGCGTATCGCAGCGATCACCTGGTCGGGGTCAACACCGCGGGTGGTGACAATCCGATCTTCTTTTTCTATCTTCCAGACGATTTTGCACTCCACGAGCGCCGAGGTTTGCCCGCCTGGTGGAATACGAACTTCATAGTCTGTGAGGCGCGGCAGGCTAAGTTTGTTCTGTTTTGCCCACTGCGTCAGCGCAACCATAAACGCGTCATAACCGCCCTCGCCCTGCCCCGATACCTGTACGGATTTACCCTTATAAGCGACCGTCAACGAACACATGGGCTTCACATGCAGCCCCGAGGTCACGGTCACCTGATCGATGGTAATAATCTTCTCTTCGGTTTTTTTGAGTACATCGCCGATGATGAACGGCAGATCGTCGATTGTAACCTGTTTCTTCTGGTCACCGAGTTCGATGATACGTGCGAGCACCTGCGCCCGCTCTTCGTCGGCGAGGGTAATCCCCAGCTCTTTCAGGTTCTGGTCGAGCGAGGCCTTGCCTGCCAGTTTACCCAGCGCGTAACGACGGTCGCGGCCAAAACGCGCGGGCATGAGCCGGCTTTCGTAGAGACCGCCTTTTTTGTCGCCGTCGGCGTGGATGCCCGCGGTCTGTGTGAAAACATCTTCGCCGACTATCGGCGCATTCGCCGCGAGCCGTTTGCCTGAAAAAGTTTCGACTGTGCGCGAAAGATTAAAGAGGCTCTTTTCATTGATCGTCGTCTTGAGGCCCAGGTGGTCGTGAATGCCCGCCACAACTTCGGCGAGCGAAGCGTTGCCTGTGCGTTCGCCGAGACAGTTGACTGTTGTGTGGATGCCATGCGCACCGGCGCGAATCGCCTCGAGCACGTTGATTGTTCCCAGGCCATAATCGTTATGCGGGTGAAAATCGAAGTGGTGCTTCGGGTAGCGCGACGTAATCTCCTGAATCGCTGCGAAAACCTGCGAAGGATACAATACGCCGAGTGTATCGGGCAGCATGATACGCCCCACGGGTTGCGTGGCAATGAAGTCGAGATATTCGTACATATAGGCCGGTGAATGCAGATAGCCATTCGACCAGTCTTCAAGGTAAACATTCACGCGGCGGCCCTGCTTCACAGCATAATCGATTGTCTTCGCAATATCGGAAAAATGTTCGGCGGGCGATTTTTTGAGCTGGTTCTTCAGATGATTCAGCGAACCTTTCGTCAGCATATTGAGCGTGAGCGCCCCGGCCTCGACCATCCAGTTGACCGAACGTTTTTCGTCGACGAAACCCAGAATCTCAATTCGCTCAAGCAGTTTCTTACCCCCGGTCTTTGCGGCCCAGGAGGTGATCTGTTTTACACTTTCGAGTTCGCCCTTTGAGACGCGCGCCGAAGCGACTTCGATAAAGTTGACATTGGCCTTTTCGAGCAACAGCCGCGCGACCTGTAACTTCTCAGACGCGGCAAAAGCAACATTATACGTCTGCTCGCCGTCGCGCAGCGTTGTATCCATAATCTGTACAATACGCTGGGTTGACTTGGATGCCGGATT
>JAFLED010000317.1 GCA_017302045.1 Spirochaetota bacterium | reverse complement strand
TGTTCCAGATAAGGCACGCAGTCGATCAGCATGTTCTCGGCATTATAATGCAGCAAAAGCCCCGAGCAGGGTTTATCGGCAATGAACCCCGAAGCACCACCCAACACCGTCGCACCGAAATGAATCGGCGAGGTTGTGACGAAATCATTGCGCAGGTCATACGGCGGTAATTGCGGAGTATCGAAATTAATGTCGATCTTATCGCCGCCGGCACGGTAGACATTTTTGCCGACATGTTCGATGCGCGCACCTTCGCTTTCGGCAACACCGTCTTTAAACGGCACAAAATTCACAAAGTCGTCGATGGTGAGTTCGCGGCCGTCTTTTCCCTTGACCGAAAGCGCACGCGCCTCGCGGTAGAGCTCGTCGAAATCGGGGTTGTGTCCAAGCGCATCGTATTCTTCGCGGGTTGGGCCTAATAGTGTCAGCCGCAAGAGCTTGCGGTTCGCCTTGAGGTGGGTAGCGGTGCCCACAATGGTCAGCTTCTTGCCCTCGAGAAAATTGCGTTGTACAAAAAGAAAGTAGTAAAGAGGAAACTCGGTGCAATTTTGCAGCACGTCGAACCGGTACGGCGTATCGGGCAAAACTATGATTTCAGGGCTCTTCACTCCCTTGAGCATCAGGTGCTTGATGACCTCGGGGGGACATCCGAACAGAATCGTCTTACCCCCAGATTCAGCGACAGCAACGCCGGGGGTAACCTCAATCACAGGCATAGGTGAGAGCTGAATTTCGTGTGGTCGAGGAAACCGTTTTTTACCAGATCGTCTTCACTCCGGAATATTTACGAATTTCATCGTCGGGTGTAAGTAAAACCAGTTTATGAAAAACGGCGGTCGCAATCAAGATGCGGTCGGCAGGGTCGGTGTGATGCGGTGGCAGCGCCGTCGCCGCAAAGAGAATTTTTGCCGTCAGGGGAAGTTCGGTCAACCCATGAAACTCCAACGCTTCTTGAAACCAGTCTGCAGGTTTCAGCGGCAACGATAACTTCTTTTTCTGATATTTTACACCGATTTCAAAAGCCGAAATCGCGGAAACATAGATCGCACCCTGTTTTTTATCGAGAGTTGTCTGCACCTTTGGCGGCAGCTGCCTGTAGTCTTGCACCAGCCAGAGCAATGTACAGGTGTCGAGCAATACCATATTCAGCGGGCGTCGCTCGGCCACTCGTCGGCGGCAAGCCCTTCGACAGGATCATAATGAAGTTTAATTTTGCCTAGTTTTGTGCTGTGTTTCAGCGCCGAGCCGAGCGGCGTAATCGGCACAATCTGAGCGACCGGCTTACCATTGCGGCACAGCATTACAGTCTCGTGCTTCAATTCCACATCGGCAACCAGACCCGAGAGGTTCGATTTGGCATCATGGATATTGAAGAGCAGCATGGGCTAAGTCTAGCTAAGTTTTCTCTATGCGTCAATAAAAAAACACACCGCGGCGAATTTGGAGCACGGCCTTTAATTTCCTTATGTACTTCGGAGATTGGCCGAAGATAAAGATATGAAAACCCAGATTATGTCCCAGGAGCATGGAGGCTCAAGGTCCGCGCCCGCCACCGATGGCATCCGGGGCGCGGGTGATACAGCTCCGGCGGCCTGCGTCGCAGAACTGGTAGAGGTCCTCCGCGACGAATTGGCCGCGCATCACAAACTCATACAGCTGGAAATGACGAAACAGGAAGCGATTATCGCCCGCAATGGCGAAAAGCTCAAACAATCGGCGGGCGAGCAGGCGAAAGAGCTGCACCATATCGATTTGCTCGAAAGCCGGCGCGACCGCCTGGCACGGCAGATACTCGCAAGCGATAGCGACCTTCGCCTCGCTGACATCATCGCGTCGCCGGCGGTAACCGCGCCCGAGAAAACCGAACTCAGCCGGTATGAAACCGCGCTCAAAGCGGCGCTCGGCGAACTCAAACGACTCAGCGAACTCAATGCGCGCATGCTCATCGATAGCCGCGATATGTTCAAGACGATGCTGGCGAGTCTCGCCGGTAGACATCCGCAGGCAGAGCGCGGCGGCACACGCCCGCTGCTTGTCGACGCGAACTGTTAGGATATAAGGAAGCGGAGGAACTATGCCATCTACCTTCATGGGCATCGAAATCGCGCGGCGCGGTATCTCGGTGCATCAGCAGGCCATGACCACGACGGGTCACAATATTTCGAACGCCGATAACAAAAATTATTCACGGCAACGCGTCGACATGGAAACGATGCATCCGCTCTATGAACCGTCGATGACGCGCGCATCGGGCGCAGGCCATCTGGGCCAGGGCCCGAAAGCCGGCGCCGTCGAACGCATGCGCGACGAGTTTGTCGACGGGCGTATCCACAACGCCGAACAAGCGAAGTCGCAGTGGGAGACCCGCGAAAAATATCTGCACCAGGTCGAAGTCATCTATAACGAACCGTCGGATGACTCGCTGCGCGCGCAGCTCGACCGCTTCTGGCAGTCATGGCAAGAGCTCTCGCAATTTCCCGAAGAGATGAGCCACCGCGAACTCGTACGCACACGCGGCCGCGAAGTGACATTCCGCATGCGCGACACGTTCCAGAAACTTTCTGACCTGCGCCGGCAGGCCGACTTCGAATTCGAAGTCACCGTCGGCCGCATCAACGACATGGGTTCGCAGATACGCGATCTCAACGACCGTATCATGAAAGCACAGGCCGTCGGCGACAGGCCGAACGACCTCATGGATAAACGCGACGCAATCGTGCAGGAACTCTCGAAGCTCGCCGACATCACACTCGAAAAACAAGACCCCGACGAGTTTATCGTCTATCTCGGCGGCGAGATGCTTGTGCAAGGCCGCGTACAGCATAAGATTTTAATCCAGGGCGATGCCGCGAACGAAGGCATGAAAAAGGCGACCTGGGAGCACAACGGCCAGAAGACGCTCTTTCGCGCGGGTAGCGCACAAGGCCTCTTAGAGATGCGCGATATCACGATACGCGAGAACATCGAAAAGATGGACCTGCTTGCGATCAACCTGACTGACACTGTGAACGAAGTTCACCGCGACGGTTTTGGCCTGACGAAAGAAACGAACATCAACTTCTTTCGCATCAACCCATTGTCGCGCAACATACGCGGCAACTACGACCTCTCGGGCGACGGCATCGACGACACGAGTGCGATTTTCAAAGTCGCGGGAAAAAATGTGCTGACCGCAGACCGTCCCATCGGCGTTGCCGGTACTATGTCGTTTGTGAAAAACGACGCCGAACACACGCCGGTCTATGTGACATACCGCCCCGACATGTCGCTCAACGATGTGATTCACGCCATCAACCGTTCCGATGCAGGCGTTGTGGCGTATCTTAACCACAACAACAACCTCGTACTCAAAGGCCGTGAGGCTCAGGACAACTATCTCACCAACTTCATGATCCGTCATATCGAAGACTCGGGCGAATTCTTAACGGGGTTTTCAGGACTGTTGCAGAACTCGGGTGCCGCCGGTGCTTTCGACTACCGCCGCACCGATGAGATCAATAAGTTACAGTCGACTCTGGACCGCATTACGCTGACGTCGGTAATCCACCCGGCGGGCGCGATGCACATTTCGAACGAAGTCGAGGGCAACACAGCGCTTATCGCAGCCGGTCTCGGTAAAGACGTCGGCGGTACGGGCGACGCGAACATGGCCTTTGGCGCGAAAGACGGCGGCAACGCCACGCGCATTGCACAGGCGATGCGCCACAAAGAGACGATGGTCGGCGAGCACCGCAACAGCGACGAGTTCTACAATGCACTGATCGCGAAGGCCGGCATCGAATCGAAGACCGCAAAGGAGCAGGTCGATAACCAGAAACTGATTCTGACGAATCTGGAGAACCTGCGCCAATCGGTGATGGGTGTGAATCTCGACGAAGAGATGGCGGCGATGGTGACTTTCCAGCAC
>JAFLED010000316.1 GCA_017302045.1 Spirochaetota bacterium | reverse complement strand
CGACGCAGATCAGTTATCTCATGCCCGCGCGGTACAATGAAACCGTGCGGATACAGACGCGCCTGCTGCATGCAGATAATTTCCGCATTGTGCCAGAGGCTGTGATGACGAGCGCCGACGGAACAAAGACACATGCTATCGCATGGGTTGAGTTCATTTACGTGAACACCGCTAAGGGACGTCCGACAAAACATGAAAGCGAACTTAGTGCTTTTCTGCAATCGCTTGTGGTGCCCGGCATTGCCTGGAAAAGCCAGGATTTTCAGCAACGCGTACGCGATCTGCAAAAGCAGCTGCGTAAGCGCGAGGCCGATACGGCGGCCTGATACGCGGCCGGGGCTTTTGGGTTAGACTTTACACCGTCTCAGGACAGGGAGGGATATACCGTGGAACGTGCCGATCTGAAGCGCGCCGGGCTTTCATGCGTCAACTTCAACCTGCGCAAAGCGGCGCGCGCAGTCACCGCTATTTATGACCGTAACCTCGCAACGACCGGTATTACTTCAACGCAGTTTTCGGTGCTCATCGCTCTCGCGTATTACCCGGGTCACAGCATGAGCGCGCTCGCCAATTTTCTCGTCATGGACAGAACGACGCTCACGAAGAACCTCAAACCCTTGCTGCGCGAGAAACTCATCGAACTCGCGGCGGGCGACGACAAGAGACAGCGCCTTTTACAGCTTACGCGCAAGGGCAATCTGGTGCTCGATAAGGCATATCCGCTATGGCTTGAGGCACAAAAGCAGGTCAGCGAGGTATTAGGCGGCGGCGAGGCGATGCACATGCTTTACCGAACCTTGCATAAGGTGAGCTCGCGGCTAAGTAAGAGCGAGCTGGCGCTCAAGAATTAACGGCTGTCGGGTATTTCAAAACGTTTTATTTTACTCTTTGCGCCCGAAACGAGGCGTACATGCGAAGCGGCGACATTAAATTCTGCGGCAAGCGCCTGCTGTAAAGCCGCGTTTGCCGCCCCTTCGATCGCACGCGCCGCCACGCGTACCACGTAGCTGCCGTCTTCAAGGCGTTCGATACCCGGCTTCTTCGCGCCCGGCTTAGCGCGTACGGAGATAATCATCGATTTTCGGCAGGAAAATTCTCTCGAGTTCTGCATAGATGTCGCGCTTGAAAGGCACGATTTGATTCGTGGCCTCGGCCATTGGCATAAACGCAACGCGCGCGAATTCCTGCGTGTGCGTCTTGAGGTTGGCGCGCGATACGGGGAAATCCCACCAGGCCAGGTACCACTTCTGCTTTTGGCCGCGGTAGCGGTCTGTCATGCGCGGTATCGAAAGATTCGTGGGAAAATCATAATAGAGAAGGTCGGGCGTTTCGAAGATAAATTCAGCGTCGGTAATTCCGGTTTCTTCGGCCAGTTCGCGCCGCGCCGCTGCGGCAAAATCTTCGCCTTCGTCGACACCGCCCTGCGGATATTGCCAGGCCCCAAGGTGATCAAGGCGTTCGCCGACTAGGGTTAATCCCTCTTTATTAAAAACAACGATGCCCACATTGGGCCTGTAGGGTAATGCGGATTTTTCCATTTACGGCGACTCTCGGCGCAAGCTGCCATTCCGAGTTCATGCGTAAAATGATATTGGCGATTTTGATTTTAATCACAGTACGCGCACAAAAGCCACCCTTGCCTGGCACTGGTAAGGCGCACCCCCGCGATGCGATCACTCAGGAGCAACTTTGGGCAGCGGAAAAAATAGAGAAGCAGCTGGAAAAGGAAGTCGCCACAAAGCATAAAGGTGAAGTTAAATCGGATGTACGCGAAGGACCGTTTCAAACATTGTTGGTGCGCGCTTATTCTCCCGGTGCTTACCCCGGTACCGGTGTGATGAGTGTTATCGTGGCGCGCAATGCCGTTAGCTATGGTATTCATGGCGAGCGCGATTTTGCGGATTTTGTGCGTGCCCAAGGTTGGCTCAAGGCCGAGCCCGATGTCGAAGACTATATGCGCGTTCTCGACTATGCACAGTTCGAGGCGGTTGTTATGCACCTCTCGCATCTCGAAGCGCCAGTGTTGCGTCTGCAGGGTGATGCGCTTGTTTTGCATTTCATGCGCGGTTTCATGCCGGGTGGCGCTTATGCGACAGAAGTTGTCGTCGCAAAAACCGGCCCGGTAAAAATCACACAGAAAGGAGCTAAAGAAAAAGGCCGTTAGGCGACGCGCGCCTCTGTTTTCATTGCGAGTTTTTGTTTGTTTTAAGCTGCAGAGTGCATGAGCTGCCAGATTTGCGTCACTGAAAGGTTTATTTTGGGGATGATGCGCACTTTTTGGATGTATTCCAGATTGCCATCCTGATTTCTCTGAGTTTCGCATTCATAGTTAATGAAAAAGTCCGGATGTTGGTGAACACGTAACGCGTAGCGAGCTTTCCAAAAGGTCATATTTCTGTCCGAAGACCGTGTCGTCGAGGGCTGACTCAGCAATTCTTCCAAAAGCCTCGGCAGGTAGACACGAATGGCAAGATCAAGCATGCGGGAGATGGATTCCCCCGAATGCAGCGCTCTTTGCCAAAGCGCTGCGTACAGTACCTGGTTGACATACAATGGATGAATTGCATAATCCTTACCCGCTGCATTATAACGCCGAAGGCTGTTCGTCTTGCGTCCGTGGCCGCGCCAATTTTTGAGAAAAAGCCTGAAGAGGCGGCGATAAATCTCCTGATCAGAATAAGAAAGGCCATGGCGATAAAAAATTCTACGCGCGGCAGTTAAACGCCGGTAAGACACGCGGGGCAACGACACCGAAGTTTTCTGGTGCTTTAAGGGGTGGATGTATTTCATTGGATCTCTACACTAGAAATACCGAAATCGGCCCGTTTTTTCTCACGTGGCACGGCAAAAATTCAGCTAATCTCTTCGTGCTGGGGGCATGAAATCTAACATTGCTTGACCGCCGCCCCCAGAAGTGCAAATAATCCCGAATGTCTTACAACACCATCAACGAAATTTTTTATCAAGCCGGTGAACTCTATGGAAATAAAAAGATGTTCTATGGCAAAAACGAGAAAAAAGACTTCATCGGCTACACCTACGGCGACGTGCTCAAAAACGCAGAAAATGCGGCAATAGCACTCATCGAAATGGGAGTTCAGGGTGGTGACCGCATCGGACTTCTGGCAGATAATCGCACGGAGTGGATAACCGCAGACATAGCCTGCCTCTTAACGGGAGCCTGCGATGTGCCGCGCGGAACCGATGTCACCACTGAAGAAATCAAGTACATTATGTCGCATGCCGATTGCAAGATTTGTATTGTCGAAAACGATGCGACGCTCAAGAAGCTGAATTCGGTGATCAAAGATACGGCTGTCGAGACAATTATAGTACTCGATCCGAAATACAAAGACACATCGGAGAAATTGTTCACGTTACAGCAACTGATCGATAAGGGCGCTTCATTGCGCGATAAAAAAATCGCCGACCTGAAAAAAAGAAGCGCGGCTGTTAAGCCCGACGACCTCTTTACCATCATCTATACCTCGGGTACGACGGGCATGCCCAAGGGCGTTATGCTCTCGCACGGTAATATGGTCTATAATATCAACGAAGTTCCCAAAGCTATCGGGTTGCGGCCCGATGACAGCATGCTCTCACTGCTTCCGGTGTGGCATATTTTTGAGCGCGCGGTCGATTATGGTGCGATCGCTAAGGGAATTCCTATTTATTACACCAATGTTCGCGATGTGCGCGACGATTTCGCGAAAGTGAAGCCTACCTTTATGCCTTCGGCACCACGCCTCTGGGAGAGCCTGTACCAGGGTATTCAGCAACGCATCGAAAAATCAGAACCAGCGCGTAAGATGCTTTTTGAAGCCGCTTACACCGTAACCAAAGCCTATAAAAAAGCGGTGGATTACCTCGCTGGTAATGAACTGGCGATGCAGCCCGAGTCAGACTTCGAGCGGATGAGCAAAACTCTTACCTCGGCGTTTGTAGCG
>JAFLED010000315.1 GCA_017302045.1 Spirochaetota bacterium | reverse complement strand
CGGCACTGCCGGCTCCGAGTTCGGTGGTGACGATCCCCGTGTTGACAAAGCTGATTTGCGCGGCATCGAGCGTGAGCCCGAGATACTCTGCGGCAAGACCCGCGTCTGCGCGGTAATCGGCCTTTGCGTGTATACCGCAATCTGCAATGAAGTGCAGGTATGGTTTGCGTGTTTCCGCTCTTTCGGGGGCTGTCAAGGGGACCAGGTGGGCGGAGCCTTTTTCGGCGGCGAGAGGGCCGATGGCTCCGGCGGCTTTGAGGTCGTAATTCTTTCCTGCGATTCTCACTGTAGTATCTTGCGGGTGGGTGATTATCAACCTGGCTTCGCGCCGCCCCGCCGCTGGCACTGGAAAAACCCGCCAGCGCAACCTGTCGCGCCCCTCATAATAGATCAGGCTCGGGTCGCGGCGCATCTCTGTGACCCGGTTGTAGACCCAAATGGCGGTGTTTCTGTTCGTGATCTGAGCCGGAACTTCGACACCGTCGATTGTCAGCCAGTGCCCGGTGATGAAGCTACCATTGCTGAGCTCGATACTGGCACTGAACTCGGCCTCGGTGTGGAGGTGATCGTTGCCAATCGTGACGCGCAGTGTGGATTGCGTTAATCCGCCTTCTTCTTTGGCAGAGATGCGGATATTTTCGAGATGTGCCTGCGGTAGCAGCGACTGCCGGGGCCGTTGAAACTCGTCGCTACCGCCGAATACGTAACGGATGCGTTTGCGCAGATTTTCGGAGAGGTCGGCGCCTTCAAAGACGATCTGACGGTAAAGCGCGTCGTAAAGGGGAATATTGCGTGCATCGTGGCGAAAGCTGCGACCCTGGTTTTGGCGTGGCATCTCCATCGCCGCGAGTTCGAGAATGCGTGCGGCGTCGATACCCGATTTCTGATTGAGTTCGAGCGGCGGTTGTTCGAGATAACGGATTGCGGAGTGTAACAAGAGTCGGTCACGGTAGATGTTGCCTGCGACGATCGCCGGCAACAATACCGCCCCCGTAGCTATAGCGGCGATAGCAAGGGTCTTTTGCCCTGCGGTTTGCAGCTGGGTAAAGTTCTGGCGTATCTTGAGAAACTGCACCGCAGCGGCAAAATAAGGAATCAGCAGCAATAAGCCGAGACCGATCGCGGCGATCAGAATCAACGCGAGCGGAAGGAACAGAATAAACACGACGCAGAAATAGAGCACAAAGGTATATCCGGCGGTGCGCAATGCCAAAAGCACTACGGCGGCCGGGTAATAACGGGGTGTCGGTAAAAGGCAAAGTATACCGTTACTCAGCGCCAGTAACCAGAAACCACGCGCGGTAAAATTGCCTAGGACAGACTGGCTTTCCCGGGCTACCGGCCCCCACGAATTTAACGCCAGCCCAAGCAGGGGTAACAGCGCGACGAAAAATAACTGCAATGTCCAGATCGTGCCGGGGTTTTTCAGCGCGTCGCCCTTACGCGCGAGCATGTAGACGAGAAGTCTCAGTATAAAGAATGAAAAAGCAGAGGTTAGAGTCACTGCGCCGATTTGCCAAAGGTGCCGGCTGGCAGAGAGGTTCGGCAGAAACCGCAAAATATGGACGCCGAGATACGCGGCGACCGGCAACAGAACTGCGGCGACAATCGAGACGATGAGGCTGCGCTGCGAGGTAATTTCGAGATCGGCGGCGAGATAAAAGAGCAGGTAATAAAACAGCGGAATGAGCCCCGAGATAATTATGGTAAGGTATGTGTCGTGGTCAAACAGCCAATCTCGCAAAAAGATATGCGGTTCTATGAAATTGAAGAAACAATAGACGGCGGCAATGAGCGACAAAATCAGAGCGGTTATTTTTTTTGCACCGACCGGTACTTCTCGTTTGAGCGACAAGGCAGCCGCGGTCGCCGCGAGTAGGCAGGGTATTGTGATGAGGCTAAGCCCCAACGACATCGCCGTTGCCTGATGGTTGGTCAGCTCGCTCCAGACGGTATACAGTGAGCCGATGCAGAGCCACAGGCTGACCCCCTGCGGTAAGAGTGCGGCTACCAATAAGCCGTAGTTCAGATATTTATCTTTGCGCTGCATTTTGTCTCCTGTGATTTAAGATGAGATAATAGCTTAAAAGAAAGCTGACAAACACGAGTGTGCCGATAGCTTCGTGTAACCAGGGGCGGCCGTGGGAAAAGTGTTCGACCTTGAGAAAGAGCGCTATGCGTGCGGTATTCGCCGCCAGTGTCAGCAGGTACGCCGCCACCAGACCCGGTAGAAATCCGCCCACAGAGCGTTTACCCGCGTAGGCTGTAACCAGAAGCGCGACCATGAAAAAGTGAATGCCGGAACAGCTATAGTCCATGACGAAACCGGGAAAAGTGTAAACCCCTTCGAATTCGTTGTAATCGCGCAGAAAGAAAAACGATAGCAACTGGGCGGGTATGAACATGAAGCTGCGGTAGAGTGGGGCCCATTCGAGGGCGCCGAGAATCTTGACGGTGATACAAAGACCCGCCGTAATCACGAGTACCATAGGCATGAAATTAACTCCTTACCCGGCTGGCCGTATGAAGGCTGTGTGAATTCTATGTGAAAATTGGCACCAGTTCACCAGGCAACCGTTTCGATCTTATCTGTTTCTCTTGACGCACCGGCCAAAACCACGTATCTTTGCCGCATGCGTAAAATGGTGCGCCCCGTGTTATGGGGGGTGATTTTATGTGCCGGTTTCTATGCGGGTCATGCCGGCGCTGAAGATGCAGTTCGCTGCGACGGTAAGCTGATGAATATTGGCCAGTCGCGTATCGAGGTTTTACGCTATTGCGGAGAGCCCCAAGACCGGCTCGCTTTTCTCGACGAACGGGTGACGCATACCCGGCTTTCGGTCATGCAACAAGGCACAACCCAATTCACGCGTTCGACAGGCTCTTATGTTGAAACTTCGCGCGACACCGTCGTTTCAAACCCGGCGGTCGACCGCGCGCAGAATTCGAAAACCGGCGGTACGGTGACGCTGCCGCAGACGCATGTGCATGACGAATCGCGCGTGACACAGACCAATACCGAGACGACTACCGGATCATACCTGACGCTTTCGACGTTTTGGGAGTGCAAAAAAGTTTCCGTCTATGTCGACGAGTATGTCTACAACTTCGGTTCGGGTAAGTTTCTGACTTATCTGCGCTTTGAAAACGGGCGCGTGAAGAGTATCAGGTACGGCGAATATGGGTTTTAGTTTGCGCTCTTTTATTGCGGTGGGATTACTCGCCGTGAGCACCCTGGGTGCCGCGGATAAGCAGCAGGTGGTCGACGCCGTTTCTGAATTAAAGGCCGCTTGTGATGCGGGTAATGCCGAACTCGCCGCGCCGCTTATCATCTACCGCGGCAGCGATACGGAGCGCCGGTACAAGAAAGCCCTTAAGGCTTCACAAACTGAAGAAGCCGCGCAGGCGATGCAGATCTGCCGGCGCATCACGCAGCGTATGGGAGAGATACATAGCTTCGGCGATGTATTGGCACGCGAGAAAAAAGGGGTGCGCTGGTTTGCGATCGAAGCGGGGCACACGTATCGCGGGCGCGAGAAAAAGACAGTTTTCGCGTTCGTCGAAATCGCTGGTAAGTTATATCTCGGCGATATCGATTAGTCGATCACGCTCATGTTCTTCCACTTGCCGCCGACAAATCGCCGCCAGAAGATCGTCGCCTGAATTATACTGAACACCGCCGCCGCACCCCACGCGAGGTAAAGGCCGTGTTGCAGCTTGATGAGAAAAAAGCTGGGGATTACCATGAGCGGCCAGGGGAGTATGAGCGCCGCGGTCGTGACAAACTTCGTGTCGCCCGCGCCTTTGAGTGAGAACGAGAAGATCATATTCACGCTGTCGGTCGCGGTGAATGCCGTGATGAACATGAGCAGGTAAGGCACCATCACACTCACCTGCGCCCAGAGCGCGGCATTGTCTTTGTTCTTGAACCAATTCATATAAAAGGTCGGGAAAAGCAGAAACGTGCTGCCGATGGCCGCGATATAGATGATCG
>JAFLED010000314.1 GCA_017302045.1 Spirochaetota bacterium | reverse complement strand
ATCGGCGTATCAGGCGGGCGCGGTACGCCAGGCATCCGAACCCGATAAGCTATATTTTCAAGACCCGACGGGTGGCGATGCGTACCTGTCTTTACAAGATCTCAAGAACCGCGCCGAGCGCGGGCAGTTGTTTTTCGCCATCTCGATACTTGCGAATGTGGTGCTGCGCGGCGTCAGTGCATACCACAGCTGGTCGCTCGCCGGCGAAGCCGCGACAAAGTCAGGGCCGCGCTACGAATTTTATCCCGAGCCCAATGGCGGCATGCGCGCGCAGGGCGGTTATTACTTGTATTTTTGACCTTACGTCATGCTGAGCTTGTCGAAGCATGACTATTCAATGCAGAGATTGAGCGTTTATATACTACGCTGTGCGGATGGCTCTTTTTACACCGGAGTTTCTAATAATCTACCAAAAAGATTGGCCGAACATAACGCAGGGCTCGACACCATGGCTTATACCCGATCAAGATTGCCGGTAAAACTGGTTTTTGTCCAGGAATTTGACTCTCCGTTAAAAGCGATAGAGATGGAAAAACGAATCAAGAAGTGGCGTCGGGAAAAGAAAATCGCCCTGATTGAAGGGCGATTATATGATTTGCCTGAGTTGTCTAAAAGTAAGCGTCACCCTTCGACAGGCTCTCGAGGCGAGAGACCGAAGACGGTCACAGGGTGACGTGCCACGGTTCCTCTATTTAGCGAGCAGATAGCAGCATTACTCCTCACATAAACTACTGATTCGCCTTCGCGTTCGAGGCCATTGTCGAATAATACGTTTTCACATCATACCAGGTCTGGCCCAAACCGGCGAAGTTGATCGCTTCGATGTGATCGATGCCCGTTGTGAGAATGCCGTATGAAGGGCCGCCCTTCCAGGTGCCCCACTGCTGCGAAGACAGCGGCACCACACCGTCGTTATCCCCGCCCTGGCCATTAAACACACCGCCTGTCCAGGTGATGGGGTAGGTGAAACCCATGATCGGGTGTTGAATCAGATCGGGCAGCGTGATCTTAGAGCCATAAGAGAAATACTTCACGCCCGCACTGTTGGGGTTGGTATTGTTGAGCGCATTGACATTCGCGACGGTGAGCGAGGCGGTCATGGCGATAATGTCTTGTTGCGTTTTGCCATAGACCAGTTGCGAGATGCCATTGATGATCACGTTGATCGAAGGCTGCAGCCACGAGGGGATTACCGCCAGCGCGATGTCGGCCACCGGTGTGCCGCGATTGACCCCGTTGACTGAGGTCATTGTGGCGACCTTAGAGGACATCCCCAGTGAACTGATCATGTAGCGCGAAACCAGCGCGCCCTGCGAGTGTGCGATGATATTCACTTTGGTATAACCATTCGCAGCCATCCAGGTATTGATCTGGTTCTTTTGGTCGAGCGCGCGGTTTTGTACCGACTGAATGGGGTTTGTGCCCGGGGTCAGAACCGCAGCGCCCTGGTCGCGCAGGTGTTGATCCATGCCGCCCCAATATTTGATAGCGCCGCCTAAGAGACCCTTTGTGTCGTCAAAACCGAGAATGCCGTGCGACAGTACGATCGGGTATGAGCCCTGCAGGGGTTTAGACGAGCTACCCGAGCCTGCCCAGGTAAAAGATACCGCTAATAAAGAGAGAATTAAAGACTTCATGAAGACTCCCAACACGCAATTATTAGCTATGTGGGATTGCCACTAGCTATGGTTAAATGTTGGAAATGGAGGGTGCAGTGCCAGAAATATCGACAGAGTTGTCATATTTTTTATTGGTCATTTTTTGAATTGTTGTGTCATTAAGTGGGTGCAAAACGATATTAAGCAAGGAAGCCATGAGACGTTGGAATAGTTTAAATCACGACACTCTATCCTGATTTTTTTCTGTGGACAACTGTTCGCTTTTTAGGAGGGTTTATGAATTTCAAAGTCTTATCGCTTTTCGTATCTTTTGCATTGTTAGTATCTTGTTCCCGTCAATCGGATCGGGTTGTGACGGTGACGAATGAGGTTAAGGTGCCTGTTGAGGCTACTCATGTCGAGGCGCTCGTGGCCGCCGATGCGGGCGCCTCGCTCAGTATTGGTAACAAAATACAGCTGACTGTGCCTGCGGGCGCTCTGTCAGAAGACGCCAATATCTCAGTCACTAAAGGTGCGGTTGTTGCTCCGAAAGAAAATCTCGTGCCGATTTCAACCTCGCTCGAGATGGGCGGTCATGGTATCGAGTTTAATAAGCCGGTGGCCTTGAACGTGTGTTATGATGCGTCGGCACTGGTTTCGCAAAATCTGAAAGAAGAGACGGTTCAGGTCTATTATGTCGATCCGCTCACCGGCGAATACGCTGCCGTCGGGGGTAATGTGAATCTTGCCGCCCACTGCGTTTCAGCGCAATTAACGCACTTTTCAACATATTTGATCGCCGCGCAGATTTTACAGGGTGGCAATAACGCGCCCGTGATTTCCGCGCCCACATTTACACCCACCGTACCGATGGCAGGTTTGCCGCTCAAAATCAGCTCTGTCGTGACCGACTATGAGCTTACGGCAGTCAATGGTCAGATCGGTTTTGGGCAGGTTGCCACAGCGACGCTCTATTACCGCATTCCCGGCGAGCCGAGCTTTACCCAGGTTGCTTTGACACCCGATACGCTCGACGACACAGCGACGCGTTATAGCTATAAGATTCCGGCAAACCGCGTGACAACCGCGGGTATCGAATATTATCTCAAGGCAACCGATAATCTCGGTGCAAACCGTATCCGCAACACAGTGACTCTGCCTATTGCGCGTACCGCAACCGGCATCGCCTTTCAAACAACGGTCGCCGTCGATCTGGCGGCGGGGTTTAAGCGTTCGTATACATTAAGGGGAATCGACGATCTCGGCGCACAGCGCAATATCGAGGTCGATTCTTTTGCTGTGAACAACGGCATCGGTACGGCGGCAAAGATTTCGGCTTCGGTTGTGCAATTTACCGCAACCACAGCGAATGCTCAGAACTACCGTGTCGGCTCCATCTCGGCGACGGCGGGTAGTTTTAATACGACATCGCCGGATATCCGCGTGCACGCCGGTTATCTCGATCACATTGCGTTGCTTTCGCCGACAGGCGTGGTACTCGGTAATTCGATTACGGTCAATGCGAACTCGACTTATGACTTCGACGTTCTGGGCTACGACGCCTATGGCAATACTACAAATATCCTGCCGCAATTCGTCATCGTGCCCGTATCGGGCGCGGGCACCATCACGCCCACAGGCCTCTACACAGCCCCTGCGACAGCGCAAACCGCAACGCTGGTTGCGACGCTCGATGGTGTGATGGATAGTATTTTGATTAATGTGGTGATACCGGATCAGGTTATTAACCTTGGGACCGCGGGTTGCCAAAACTATAATCCCGGATTATCTGCCCAGGGAGGTTTACTAGCTGTGGCGTGCAATAGCGGTGTTTTGATTTTCCGGAAAGGGGGCAGCGGGCAGTGGGCTTTGAACCAGACCCTGCAAACTCTTGATAATACGGGTCATTATGCAGTTCCAAGTGCGACAGCGATTTCCGGCGATTATTTGGCTGTTCGGACGACTGGAGATACAGCTGGCATCGCAGACGTGAAAATTTTCAAGAAAGACGCTTCCGATAATTTTACGCAGACGGCAACACTCACGAACCCTAATCCCCCCTATGGATTCAGTCCGTCTGTGGCTATGAATTCTAATCAGATTTTCGTCGGGCTATCGAGCTTGGGGGAGATCTATGTCTATGAGAAAGACATCGCTGGAGAGAGCTGGTCACTGCGGCAAACGTTAACTAATGCAGGTGGTGACTCGATTGCAGCTACGAACCAATATCTGATAGCTGGCGGCACTTTCGGTGCTGGTCAGGCTTTCGTCTTCGAGCGCGACGTTAACGGAATTTGGAACTTTGTGCAGCAATTAAGCATTGGCTCCGGCGGGCAACATTCAGCCGTAGCCGTGAAGGGTACGCGTATTCTCGTTGGTCGGGAAACTGGCCCGGATCCGAGGTCTATCGGAACCGGTGGCAT
>JAFLED010000313.1 GCA_017302045.1 Spirochaetota bacterium | reverse complement strand
CGGTTAACCCACCTGACTTCGGATCAGCCGCAAGCTGAGAAACGGTGTTAGAACCCGAATTTGGAACATAGACGCCCGTGCTATCGATGTTGCGATTAAAGCCGTCTTCATAAGATTTGCAAGAGATAATGAGCAGCGAGATTAAGAGCACGGGAAAAATCAAAAACAATTGTCGCATCAAAACCTCCATTGTGCGCCGAGCGAAAAACCAACCGACGAGATTTTCGTCGAGCCTGCGACCGCCAGCACATAACGCGCCTCACCCATAATTCCCCAGCGTGCGTTGAGATTGTAAACTGCGCGGTTACCGGCCATGAATAGCCCATATCCATAGTCGACCGTTTCGATGGCGCCTATCAAACGACCGAGCTGATAACCACCATACAAAACAAGCTGCAGGTGTAGCGAGCCGGATGTCACCCATTCATACCCTGCCAAACCGACAACCGATACGCTGTACAAGCTACTGAAATTGTCACTGCTTTTGAAATAGTAGAGGTATTCGCCGTTGATCCCGAAAAAAAGATCCTCTGACAACCATCCTTTTCTGCCGAATTCGAATGATCCACCCGATCCCCAGGTAAAACCATCGCGCACGAAACCGAACGGAATAATACCGGTACCGTTGGCGGCGATATAAAACCCGCGGATCTTGCCAGATGTAGCTTCTTTTGGGACTACGACGGGCGCGGCGTTTACAAAATAGCTAACAAAGGAATCTCCCACACCCTCCAGAAAGCCGATGGCTGCGTCGCGCTCAACTTCGGTATCGACTTTGCGCGCGCTGTTACCCGTTGCCACCGCGGACATCCGCACCGAGAATAATACTTTATTCTTCCTTTTGGATATACGCCCGAAGATGACACAGTCGGCACCCTGGCCCGCTGCAAGTTCAAGAGTGCGTTGCAAGTATTGATCACCTGTCGCCTTCTTGTTTTTGAAAAAAGGCGCCATGGTGGTGTCAATTTCGGCGCGGGGCACGACTTCAAAACGGCCGTCGCTTTCAAAGCGCTGCGCGATGTAGTCACCGATCGCCTTACCCATATCCTTTTTCCCGTAAGTCACGAAAAAATTGGCGATATAGATTTTGGGTTTGGTTGCCCGTATTTCGGCGCTGCAACTGCCTGGTGCGGAGATTAACTCTGTTACTGCTACCGGAGTCTGTGCGAATAACCCTACGTGTAATAAAAAGGTGGTAAAAAACAGGAAGAATATACGGCGCATGTATCTTTTAACGGCCTGTTCTTGGGTCAATACACACGGCGAGGGCTTCAGGCTAAGTTGACATCGGTGTCATCGCATCGGCACGTCAATTCCAAAAAACAAATGCTCAGGAATGATTCTGAGGTTTCACTCGTCGCTGATGGCTTCGCGCGAAATGGCCGCCGCCGCAATGCAGACTTCGTAGTCGAATAAAGCACGGGCAGATTTAAGAGCGGTGCCCATTTTCTCTACTCTCACAAGAAAACCAGGTCGCTTTTTCTCGATGACGATCTGGTAGTCGCCGTCCCCTTTTTCGGGAATCAGCAACATACGCTTACGATCGCGGTTAATGGCCTTGAGGCAGCTTTGGGCGGCCCCATCGTCCCTGAGGCCGACGATACTGATATAGATAGGCGGTTTGCCGCCCTCCGATGCTCCGGCCTTATCCGCGTGGTGCGCCGGAGCCCAGATAATAAGAAAGATCGAAAATTTTAAGAGATCCGACCGCATCATCCTTTTCATAATACCGGTCATAGATAATAATAACTTCGGTCGAATTTCCGGGGTCGATGATGAAATAATATTCACCCGAGAGCTGGCGTATGAGATCGATGCCACGGCCCCGGTCGAGCACGATTTGCGAGATATCCTCGCCAGTTTGGGCGGCTCGTTCGATGAGTTGCTGTTGTTCTATCGTTTGGCGCAAAGCAGTGATGATGATTTCGGGAGTCAGTGTACCCATAAAGTCACGCACCGCGATACCGAAAGCGTTCTCGCTTGCACCGTAGGTGACTTCGACTTCGTAAGGATCTGGCAGCTCGATGGCAACGCGTTCTTTCTTTTCGTTTGTGTAGCCATGAGCATGGTAGACGGCGTTGATGAGAATCTCCTGCCATACCAGATCCATCTCTGTCTCATGGCTGAAATTGAAACCCCAGGCGCGCATTTCGGTAAGAATCGTCTTGATGCAGGTACGTACCTGTGTAGAACGCTTCAGCCGCACTTTGCGCAGTTTGCGGAGCCCCGGTAGATAGTTATGGATTCCGAACCAAACGCGGGAATCCACCGTGAGCAGGTTTTCAAGCACGCGCGCCACCTCGGCGCCTTTCAGGGGCTTGGGGAGTACGATAGTGACGTTTTTGTTGCCGAGCGCTGGCATGTAATCGTCGACGCTTTCGTCGGTCGTCAGCAAAATCGGCGCCCTGCTGAGCACCTTCAGGTCTGAGAGAATGCGGAAATCATTCGGCTTAGCCGCCTTGATATCGAGTATGATGATATCGGGCCGCACTTCGTCGACGACCACCTTGCACTCGGCCGACGAGTCTGTAAAATAGGGCTTATAGTTATTCTTGAGCAGAATATTCTCAATGATGGTGCGATAAATGCCGTCGGGCTCAAAAACGACGATTTTCGGAGACATGCCTTTCTAAATATCGGTGTTTTTCCGGAAACTCTCGATCTAAACGTCCAGGATCAAAAACGTAACGTCGTCGAGAAAGCTTTCGCCGTCGGCGAATGACCGCATTTCTGCCAAAAGGCGTTCTTTCAGTTCTGCGATCGGGGCTTCGCGCATCTCTTCAAGCAGCGCGATCAGACGCTCTTCCTCGAAAAATTCACCTTTGCGGTTCACGAGTTCAATAACCCCGTCGGTAAAGAGCGTCAGGCGCGTTTTGGGCCGCAGGTGGTGCATCTCGACGGTGATCGCCGCAGCCTTGCGCACGCCGAGCACACCGCCGGGCGGCTGTATTTTTTTGATCGCAGGTTTACCCGGCTCTTGCAGCAGCAGGGGTAGGTGACCCGCATTTGCATGCAGCAACCGTTTATTCTTGAAATCCACCATGGTGTAGGCACAGCTAATGAATGTGCGTTCACCGCGGTCGACCATGACATCGTTGAGTTCTTTCAGCAGTTTTTCGGGAAATTTTGCCTGGTCGCGCAAATTGTGGAAGGCGATCTTGAGCATCGAGGCATAAAGAGCCGCCGGAATTCCATGACCGGCGACATCGGCGATGAGTACGCAAACCGACGTTTCGTCTTCGATGAAGTCGTAAAAATCGCCCCCTATGCTACGTGCGGGCATGCACACAGCTTCGATCTTGTAATGGCTGCTCTTGGGTTGCGAGATTGGTAGAATGGATTCCTGTATACTGCGTGCGATTTCAAGCTCGCGGTTCAAAGCGCGGTAATTTTCGCGCGCTAAGGATGCCTCGCGTTGCAGAAGTACATTGCGCACACGGGCAACAACTTCGGCTTTTTCGAATGGCCGGCGAATGAGGTCATTGACCCCTGCGCCGAAAGCACTCGCTGCAACGCCGGTCTGGTTATTGTCGATGATAAGAATAACCGGCAACAAACCAATATCGTAATGCGTGCGGATATTCATTGTCAGTTCGATGCCTGAAACATCGGAAAGAAGGACGTCGCAGATGATGAGCGCGACATCGTTTTCGCCCTGTAAAAGCATCATCGCCTCCGCACCATTCTTGGCGACGCGCGTCAGTTTGCCGAGGCTCACTAATTGTTCCTGCAATAACCTGTTCTGACTTGCGTTGTCGCCAACGATGAGCACAGAATTGCCAGTCGAAGAATTTCCGTCGTTGATGCGGACAGGGAATTCAAAGACCGATTTTTCTCCGTTCTTGCGGTATTCGGTCCGGTGCCTGCTGCGGGCGATCAGAGCCGGTAAGGCATCGATGTGATCATACGGCAAGGTAATGCTAAGAGAATGCTGCGACTCGGCGAATTTCTGGTAGTAGTATTTTCCACCCATGAGTTCGGCCAGCCGCTGCGTCACAAGGGGGCCTACCTCTTCGCCTGTTA
>JAFLED010000312.1 GCA_017302045.1 Spirochaetota bacterium | reverse complement strand
GGCAACTGTGCAGCTATTTTCATTATTTGCCTCCGCTCTTCTTCTTGCGTTTTTTCTTCGGTTTTGGTGGGTTTTGCATGACGACACCTTTCGTGTTCGCCTTGACGATAACCGCCTTAGGTACCGAGGGCACCTTCTTGTTTTTTTTCTTCATCCTGCTTGCCTCCTCACAGTCTGTTTGTTTTGTACTTCCTGCCGCCGCTTGCTTAGCACATCAGCGACTGCATCTAATACAACATCATCTTTGCTGCCGACCGTGTGACCGTTGGTGATCTTATTTATGGTCGAAGGGGAATAACGCATACCGGTTGCGGCGTAGATTTCGTCGGCAACCTTGCGATCGCTCATGCCGAGTTCTGCCATCGCGGGGCGATAATTTCGCCGCAGATAGTTTTTCACGATATCGCCGGTGATCTTGTCTTCACCCGACATCGCTAAGAGCAGGTTACAGGCCGAGTCCAGGGCGGCCGGGCGTGTGCCGCAGCGGTGAATGATGCGTTCCATCGCATCGGGATTCGGAAATTTAACGCGCCGCATGCGAAAGTAGTCGACCGCTTCGGCTTTACTAAGCGGTTGCATTTCATGCACGCCGAAGCGAAAGTTTAACTCTTCGGCCGTAATCAGGTTCTGCAGCCCCGGCTTGCCCGATAAGATCACAGAAAATAGGTTGCGGCGCATGACGGAGCTACCGAGTTCATGCAGCTTCTTGATCGCATACAGCGTCTGGTGGTGCATGTCCTGCGCTTCGTCGATAACCAGAACAATCTTTTTTTTGCGCGAATGTTCGAGCAGCCCGCCTTTCAACTGCGTCAGGCGTGCGAGAATATCGCGGCGCGGTTTCTGTTGCATAAGTTCACCGATCATGATGTTTATGATCGAACCGCTGATATCCGCACCGGGGTTGTAGGCGGTGGTTCGCATAATGAACGTGCGACCTGAATCTGTCATGCGGCCTATACTGATATCGAGCGCGGTTGATTTGCCGGTGCCGGTCGGCGCATAGAGCGCGAGCATGTGGTCGCTGCGCACCGTTTCGCGGATTCGCTTGTCGACGGCGACAAACGCCCTCGACGCTACGAGACCCAGTTTATCAAGCGCGCTGTAATCTTCTGTTTTTTGGTTATCCATGATTTTCTACCTCTTGTTTTTTCTGAATTTGAATCGAATTGCAGACTTTGACGATGTCGTCAGCGCTGATGACGTTGGGCTCAAGCGCGAGAAGAGCGTTGAACATACCGTCGATGGCATCCCTGAGCTTTTCTGAAAATTCACCGCGCGAATAGCCGGTGCGCGCAGCTATGAACAGCCAGGCGCTTTCTGCGTCGCGGTATTCGTCGTGCGGCAACGGGCCGACGACATTCACCGGTTCGCCATTCGGTGTGAAGTGCAGTATATTTTTCTGCGTGGATGTAATATCTTCTCTGGTGATAGAGCCGGTAATCTTCTTGGCTTCGAGTCGAACCAGGTCTCGGTTGATTTCGCCTTCTGATTTCGGAAATGCCCTAAACTCTTCGCCCACAACTACGCCGACTTTACCGGTCTTTTTCACCTTGTATTCTTTGCGGTCGTAAAGGACAACCATGTCGCCGTTGCGCTTACGGTAAACATCGAGCTTCTTTTTCCCCATGAGTTCGTGGCTGTCTTCAACCTCGAATCGTTGCCCATCCACAGAAATACATCCCCACTTGTCGATGTTGCGTTGCAGTGGTTCGACGATGGAGATCAGGAGTTCGTCGTCTGTGACCGTCTGTAGCGGGCGCGACTTCACGCTTGCGCTGAATCTGAGCCATGCACCGGTCTTGGCGTTATGAGCGCGGGCAAACGCCTGCATATACTCGTTGTATTCATCGATGGTAGAAGGCCGCTCTTCTCTGGGGAGCTTGCCGAGCCAGAATTCAGCCTGTCGCTGCAAGGCGTGAATGCGGGCTTCGACGGGGCCTTTCGCACGCGGATTGAAAGCCTGATGTTGTATGAGCTTGATATCGAGATTTGTTGCCATGCGCTCGATGATGCCGCTGGTCATGGCAGAGCCTGGGTCTGAGTAGATGATATCAGGCAGGCCGTGAACCGGGGAGTTCTCTTTCTGCAAAAACATCTCCCGAAAAAAATCGAAGAGATCGTTCGAGTTTTCGCCGAGGCGGTAGCCGGCGAAACCGAGCGGCCACCAGGCTTTCGAATATAGATCGACGCCGCAATAAAGCCAGATTTTCTTCAGGTTGTTTTTGCGCAGGCGATCTTCACCATGCGAGCGATCGATGAAAATCGACGGGTCGTTAACGATAGTGCCGTCGGATCGCAGGTAGTAGATTTTGGAAACGGTTGCGTCTACAATCAATACATGGTTTGCATGATTCGCGAGCAGCTCGACAGACTTTTTCTCTATCTTGAAGCCACGCTGATTGATACCAAAGCGTGATATCCAGCGATTTGCTGTGCCGACACTGTAAGTCCTTGAGATCAATTCAACATTCGGTAGCTGAGCGATTTCGAGCGCCCGTTCGGTGCTACCGAATTCGCCGAGGTTGCGGGGCGAGCCCGGCAGGCGCAACGCCGCAATGGCAAACATGTCGCGCCGCAGAGTTTCGAGGTCGGTGATGCGTGGTTTGCCGTAATCTGCCCGGCGGCGTTTCACGATACCGCGGTCGAGATCGACGAGTTTTCGGTAGAGCGTCGCGACACTCATCTTATGCAACTTGGCATAACGAACGAGTAGCGCGCGCTTTTCTGAATGCGGTGCGCTTTGGTGTTCGCGCTTTATATGCCGCAGCATTTCGTCGGGCAGCTTGTGCATATCGTATCAGTCTTTCTTTGCGCCGTCGACATCGAGAATCAGGTGCATGTATTTGCTCTGCACCTGCGAAAAACCTGCTAAAACCATACTGATGGTGGCCGCCAGCTTTGCTACGACGGTCGGTTCTTCGGATTCGATTGCATCGAGACGCTGCATCATGCTCGCGGCTTCGGCCTCTATCGACAGAATCTCTGTCAAAGCCTCTGCCTTCGTGGTGATCTTCTTGAAGTAGTCTTCGTCGAGATCGGCGCGCTTTTCGTAGTTTCTGATGACCTTATGTGCATCCTTGAGTTCTTTTTCTTTCTCTTCAAGGTCGTTGCTGAGTTGCGAATTTTTTTCCTTGGTTTTGGCGTAGTCTTTGATGACTTCGTTGATCGTGTTTTTTTTGAGCTCGCTCAGCATGATAACAGAGCCGTTGGGCAAGGTGATCTCTCCGTCTTCTTTCATCTGCGTCGCGATAGCCGGATTTTTTGCCGCGATTTCGAGCAGCTTGCGCGGCTGCTTCATGATGTCCTGAAAGAACTTGCTGTCGCCGAACACATCGGCCATCTTGAGAAGAAAGTACCCGAGCCGCTCGGAAAAAGAGAAGCGCCGCTCCAGATACTCGCTCATGCTGTTCAGGCCATAGATCAGAAAGAGTTTGTCCTGGCGTATGCGGTGCAGCGCCAGAGCGATCTGCTCCATACCGCCGACAATCTGCCGCTCGGCAGTGATGAGCGACGCCACCATTTCCTGAGAGACTTTGATCTTTAATCCCGTTTCCGGGTCTGTCACCGACTTCGGCACATTCTCTGCCGTGATGTCGGCGATTCGTGCGATTGAATTTTCCTTTGCCATTTTATCTCCTTACGAACTAAATTTTATCGCCCGAAAGATGTTTCGCGCGAGTTTTGCGTTGAATCTGTAAGCGCGCGCTTCGCAGACGAGAATGCCCTCGTCGGCGAGACGCTTGAGGTGACGGTAGCAGCTGCGCTCTTCGACGCCGGTCTTGTGCGCGACCTCGCGGCCGATAAATTGTTCGGCCGGGTGATCGAGAAAAAACCGGAGCAGAGTGCAGATGCTGTTCATCGTGCGCTTTTCCTGAGTCGCTCAGCGGCGAGTGCGCGCTGCGCTTCGCTGGTTTCTTTGTCCGCGATGTTAACCCGTGAGAATACCGCCGGTAATTCCCTGATTGCTTCGCGAATGCGCTCCGCCACCTTTTCGAATGCAATGGCGACGGCTTTGAATGGGCTATGCTGCGGGGACATATCCCC
>JAFLED010000311.1 GCA_017302045.1 Spirochaetota bacterium | reverse complement strand
CCTCTCCAGCGTCAAGGCGATGGCCGAGCCGGGCGAGTGCTGCGCCGACGAGGATTTCCCCGGCCAGCCGGAGACGGCTTATGGTCAGGCCAAGCGGGCGACGGTCGGCGCCAGGGTAAAAAAGATGCGGCGATCGCTGCTGGTATTAGCCCCGAAGTTTGTGCGGCAAAGGCATGGCAGGCGATTATCGCCAGTAAAAACGAAATCTACATTGCCGGAGCAAAAGAGCGTTTTGCGGTAATCTTAAATAAATTTTTTCCGGGGCTTTTCGCCAAAATCATTCGCAAAGCCAAGGTTACCTGATTCCATGCGTAGCGCGTTGATTCTGCTTACCATGGCGCTCTTGGCGCTCTCTGCCTGTAAACAAAGCGAAACCTTTATCGACGAAGACAGGCGTTTTGAGGCGTTCGATCCAGGCGCTGACTTTTCCCTGGCTTCGGCGCCGAAAGAAATCCACCGGCTGATCGTGAATTTTTTTGCGCCGGATTGCCCGCCCTGCGAAAAAGAAATCCCCGCGTTACGTAAGTTTTACGAAAAATACCGCGAGACTTCTGATGTCGGTTTTGTGGCAATTGGTTCGTCGCTCAAGGCGATCGAACAGAATCCGAAACCGGGCAAAGATCCGCCGATGACCAAAGAGCAGATCAAAGCAGAGATTGCGGTTTTCGGAAAGAAATTTCCACAACCCTACCGGCGCCACGTAGCGACGGCAGAAGATCTCAAAGCCTGGCGGATCACAGGCTTTCCCGAAACATTCGTGTTTATGCGTAGCGGTAACCGCTGGCGCCTGAGTAAGAAAATCATCAGCGAGGTTACGCTCGAAGATCTCGAACGGGAGCTGAAGGGCATCTGACTATGGATCACCCGGCGAAAATCGAACATAGCGGTCGTCACGAAAGTGTCACCTTCGCCGGGTTGCTGATATCGCTGGGGATTATTTATGGCGATATCGGTACTTCGCCTCTGTATGTGCTTTCGGCGATTTGCACCGGAAAAGTTATTTCGCGCGATCTGATCTATGGCGCGCTCTCCTGTGTTTTCTGGACGCTGATTCTGGTAACGACGTTCAAATACGTTGTGGTGACATTGCGCGCTGACAACAAGGGTGAGGGTGGTATATTCTCGCTTTATACGCTGGTTCGCCGGCGCGCAACCTGGCTGATCGTGCCGGCGATCATTGGTGGCTGTGCCCTTCTGGCCGACGGCATGATCACTCCACCCATTTCGGTGTCTTCTGCGATCGAGGGTTTGGAGTACCTGATGCCGGGGATACCTACCGTAAAAATCGTCCTCATTATACTCACGCTATTGTTCTTTGTGCAGCAGTTTGGCACGAATGTCGTCGGTAAGGCTTTCGGCCCGCTGATGCTTGTCTGGTTCGGTATGCTCGCGGTACTGGGAGTGATTCATATTCGTCATCATCCCGAAATTTTTCAGGCGTTGAACCCGTATTATGCCTATCATTTGCTGACGACCTATCCCAAAGGATTTTTCATACTCGGAGCCGTGTTTCTCTGCACCACGGGTGCAGAAGCGCTCTACACCGACCTGGGGCATTGTGGTCGCGGAAATATTCGCGTGACCTGGGTCTTTGTGCTGAGCGCTCTGCTGCTCAACTATTTCGGGCAGGGCGCGTATCTTCTCGGTCTCGAAGGTCAGACTGTTTCGCTCGACGGTAAAATTGCTTCGGGTCTGACACCGTTTTATGCGCTCATGCCGGCCTGGTTTCTGCCCTTCGGTATCGTCGTCGCAACGGTTGCGACAGTAATCGCATCTCAGGCGCTCATCAGTGGTACCTACACACTCATCGCCGAGGCGATTCGCCTGAACCTGTGGCCCAAGGTGCGCATCAAATACCCTTCGATGCTGAAAGGGCAGATCTATGTGCCGAGTGCGAACCGCATTCTCTGGTTGGGTTGCTGTGCGGTGACGCTGTACTTTCAGAAAGCCGCGTTTATGGAAGCCGCTTACGGGCTTGCGATTACACTCAACATGATCGTAACCTCGCTGTTACTCTCCGTTTATCTGCGCATGCATGGTATGCGGGTACCGCTTCTCGGCGCTATGATCGGCGGTTTTCTCGCTGTTGAAATTTCGTTTCTGCTCGCGAATCTCGATAAATTTTCGCACGGTGGTTATGTTTCGCTGGTTATGGGGTTTGCTTTCTTCGTCGTCATCTGGTCGTGGTATGCGGCACGCAAGATACGCAATCGTTATGTCGAATTTGTGCGACTCGAAGATTATTACGATACGCTCCATAATCTCTCAAACGACACCTCGATCGGAAAGTATGCGACAAACCTGGTCTATATGACGTCGGCGAATAACAAATATGAGATCGAATGGAAGATCGTTTATTCGCTGCTCTATAAGCAGCCCAAGCGTGCCGATATCTATTGGTTCGTCCATGTCGATGTCACCGACGAACCTTATACCCGAACCTGCACTGTCGATGTTCTTGTGCCCAACGATGTTATCCGCGTCGATTTTAAACTTGGGTTTCGGGTCGAACCGCGCATCAACCAGTATTTCAGGCAGGTCGTGGCCGAACTGGTGCAGCGGGGAGTCGTCGATATTACCAGTCGCTATTCGTCGCTGCATGAAAAGAATATCATCGGCGATTTCCGATTCGTCGTGCTCGACAGGGTGTTGACGCACGATAACGAGTTAAATTTTTATGAAAAAATCGTCACGTCGCTGCACCGGCTGTGGCGGTCCCTCTGCCCCGGTGAAGAGAAAGCATTTGGGCTCGACACCTCGATTGTCGAAGTCGAACGAGTACCCTTGATTGTGTCGAAGCCGCGCGAATTTACTCTCGACATTACAGTCTCTTCGGGGGGGCATAAACAATAGTGCAGCAGAATGGCGTGCACGGCAAAGTCTCGGCTGCCGGCCTCATCGTCGCCCTCGGTATCATCTACGGTGATATCGGTACTTCGCCGCTCTATGTTTTTTCGGCGATTGCCGGTACGCGTGTCATTACCGAAGAGCTCGTACTCGGCGGGCTTTCTTGTATTTTCTGGACGCTGACCCTCATCACTACGGTAAAATACGTCACCGTCACGCTACGGGCGGATAACCACGGTGAAGGCGGCATATTTTCGCTTTATACTCTGGTGCGCCGTCGCAGCCGCTGGCTGATAATACCTGCCGTCGTGGGTGGGTGTGCTTTGCTCGCCGACGGCATGATCACACCGCCGATTTCGGTTTCGTCTGCGGTCGAAGGTTTAGAGGCGCTGATCCCCGGAATTCCAACGGTAAAGATCGTTGTCGTGATACTGACGGCGCTCTTCATCTTTCAGCAATTCGGTACGAACATCGTCGGCCGCTGGTTTGGGCCGATCATGCTCGTCTGGTTCGTGATGATTGCGGTGCTGGGCTTTGCGCACCTGATGAAAAACCCCACCGTGGTCAAGGCGCTCAATCCGTGGTATGCGTATAACCTGCTGGTTAATTATCCGAAAGGCTTCTGGATTTTGGGCGCGGTCTTTCTCTGTACGACGGGGGCCGAGGCGCTCTACACAGATCTCGGGCACTGCGGCCTCAAGAATATCCGCTCGAGCTGGAGCTTTGTTAAGTTCACGCTGCTCTTAAATTATTTTGGCCAGGCTGCTTTTCTGCTCAGCATCACAGGGCAGACACTCGACGCGAATGGCCGCACCGCCGCGGGGCTGACCCCGTTCTATTCGCTGATGCCCGCGTGGTTTTTGCCTGTCGGTATTTTTGTCGCGACGATTGCGACGATCATCGCCTCGCAGGCGATCATCAGCGGCGCCTTCACGCTCATAGCCGAAGCGATTCGCCTCAACCTTTGGCCGAAGGTGCGCATCAAATACCCGTCGAACCTCAAGGGACAGATCTATGTACCAAGCGCGAACCGGCTACTCTGGTTCGGATGTATCGCGGTGACGATCTGGTTTGGCCGTGCGGCAAACATGGAAGCCGCGTACGGCCTCGCGATTACTTTCGACATGATGATGACGACGACGCTCTTAACCGTATTTCTTGCCTCGCGTTCGTCGCGCGGCATTTCACCGACGGTTGCCTTCGTCGCTTTCATGGCGGTGGAGGTTTCGTTTCTTATTGCAAACCTGGAAAAGTTTTCTCATGGCGGCTA
>JAFLED010000310.1 GCA_017302045.1 Spirochaetota bacterium | reverse complement strand
AGGCGGCGACGCGGGCTCGGGAAAAAATCGCGGCTCAGGCGGTGGCGCGGGTTCGGGTGTTGGCGGCGGTGGTTGCCATGACGATGGCGGTAATGGTGGAACAGGCGGCAATGGCGGTGCCGGCGGTACTGCGGGCCACGGTTCCGGTGGTAACGGTGGGCAATCCTTTGGTGTAGCGATATTCAACTCACCAGCTCCGAATTGTTCCGGCAATGGTCATACCGGTGGGGCAGGCGGTGCGCTTGGTGGTAGTTCGGGCAATGCCGGCTCGGCGGGGCGTAATGCGAATTGTTTTAGATTCACGACAGCAACAGCGGGGGCGGCTTGTACGTGTAACTGATGCCGCGGTTTCTGTTACATAAAATTTTCGTAGCGCTGGTTTGTCTGGGGGGATATCCCCTGTTTCCGCAGGGCAAAATACAGCTCAAAAGACCGACTGCGGCGAATGACAACGGTTCCAATACGCAATCGGGTAAAATCGCGCTGACAAAACCCGGCAGCGCGGCAGCGGCAACTCCCGAAGAAGACTATACGACTTCGAAGGGACCCGAGTCGCGATCGCGCACGCTCTACCTGGGGCTTTTCGGCGGTTTTAATGTTGCGGGCCCGGCGAAATCGTATGATATGAACACCAGCGGTCTCAGTTCAACTACCAAAGCGACTGTCGAAGACGCCCAGAGCAAGGGCAACAGTTGGGAACTTTCACCCGTTGTCGGTTTGCGCACAGAACTCTATTTCAAGCGGGTATATGGCATCGTGCTCGATCTTGCATACCAGCAAAACCGCGCTTTTCTAGTCGACCCGCAAACGACGTACTCCGGCGGGCAGCAGGTGCCTTCACCGGCCACGGCATACCTGCGTACCGACTATGCCATCGCGAGACTCATGTTTTCGTATCGTTACTCGCTGGCAAAAGTCGTCGGCAAAGTTAAGTTCATGCGCCCGGTCGCAGATTTTCTGAAACCCTTCGCGGGTAACCTGATGATTGGTGGTTATGTCAAAACACCTCTCTCCGCGCAGTTAGAATTACAGGATCCGAATGTGGGTGATCCCAACGATCCGTTCTATGACGTAAAAAACTTCACGAAGCCGGTTTCGGCCGGGGTGATGGGCGGGCTCGGCTTCGAGGTGAGGTTTGGTTCGGCCATTTTCTTTTTCGAAGGTCAGTATTTTCGTGGGCTGACAGATTCTTACGGAGAAATCCGCAGCCGTTTTTTTAATGCCGATAAGTTCGGTGAACAAGGGATTTACTTCAGTTCGGGTTTAAAGACGGGGATCTATGGTTTTTGATAAATCGGGAGTTAAGCAGGCAGGCATGCGCATAAAATTATTATCACTTACGTTTGTATCTCTTTTTGCTCTGAATTGTTTCAGCTCAGAAAAATCCTTGCCCGACACGGTTGGTCAGGGGCAAATCAGCGGTAAGGTCGTCGGTTCTGATGGTACGGCGATCGTCGGCGTCACGGTTACTCTGCCGTATAAAGGCCAGACACTGACGACAACGACTAATAGCCAGGGTGCGTTTAGCTTCACGTTGAAAGATGTCGAGCGCGGTCAGGGGCTCAATGTGCAGTTTGCAAAGACCTATTTCGAAAACGCCAATCAGGCTGCCGTCATTTCGTTGCCGAATCTCAAAGTCGATCTCGGTAATGTAGTCATGAATGTGACTGGGGGCAGCGAAGTCACGACGCGGCGTATCACAGGCCAGATTTTCGATAACTTTTCATTTAAACCGCTGGTCGGCGCCAACGTCACAGCGACAGATAATGCGGGGCAGGTTTTGGTTGTCACGACCGATGTCGCCGGTAAGTTTGTGATTTCGAGCAATTATTTTTCGCTGAATAGTTCGTTTGCCGTTGGCGCCTATTTGTCGAATTATATCACGCGTACCGACCTCGTCGCTGTTATTTCCGCCGAAGATAATCCCATCAAGAATAACCCGATTCGTATGTACCACAAGTTCGGTTCGATTTACGGCTATTTTGCCGAAAGCGGCCAGGTCGACGGTGTGAATAAACCCGTCTCTATCGACGGTGTCAATGTCAGTGTCACCAGCAGTAACAATCAGATACTCCAGTGCGTGACCAGTACGGGAGCTTACCCGAGCGGTCCATACGATTCGATAAACGGTGTACCGTCGATTTTGCCGGCGGGCGCGTATTGTCCCGACCTGACCGGTATTGCTTCGCCGATGTCGACGAGCCTGCCTGCGGCCCCGGCGCGGAACAACAACTCGGGTGGTTTCAAAATTCAAAACGACTTTCTATTTTTGGGTCAGCGCTATACTGTTACCGGTACCAAAGCACATGCATCGTGCGCGGCGCGAAACTCGGCCGTGGTCGCCGCCGCGGCGTGCAGTCCCAACTGCTGCTATCGTTCGGTGTCGACCTATGTCGACGTTGGTTTGACAGGCGACAATGCGGTGTCGGGCGCCGTGATTCCCATGCAGTGGGATTCGTGGATCTACGGTCAAACGACGACAGGCGGTGCAGGCGTAACGGTGAAGCTGTATTCAAGCACGAACACGCTTCTGGCGACAACCACGACCACAGGAGCTTCGGGTGATTTCATCTTTGATACACCACTCATTCAGCGCGGCCAGAGTTATAAACTGACCTTTGAAAAGACCGGTTATTATTCGCGCCTTATCGGTGTGCCTAACGGTACAAGGCCGGGTGGTTGTCTGGTCTCCGGCGTCCCCACCTCGGGAACTGTATTTCAATCCGAAGTTACGGTCGCGTCGATTGCCGTCGCTGGTCCCAACAACGCGGGCAATACTACCATGAGCCAGCTATGCGATCCCTCACACTGTGTGAAGGGCACAGTGAAAGATTATTGGAGCACCTTACCTGTGGCAAATGCCGATGTCAGAGTCTTTGACGGTGGCTGGCGCACTGCAACTACGGATAATTTAGGGCAATTCACCATTTCGGGAAATTTTGCCAATACGGCAGTCGACGCGTACGATGTCGAGGTTTCGAAAACCGGGTATACCGGCGCGACCGATGTGAACAAACAGACTTTCAAGTTTACTCATAATGGTGTTGCGGTGGCCTGCCCGAGTGCTGCGTACGATCTAAACGCTTCGGGCTCGAGCGCCTGCGGGGCAACCGCCGTAGGGCCGACCGGAGGAGTAAACTGCGATAAGTATTTGGTATTGTACCCAATCGGAATTTTCTCAAACGGAGATAGTTTTAGAAATCAGATCAAGCAGAGTTACGAGAAATTCCTGACAGAGAAGGCCGGCCTTACCATTTCTGCACGGGTCAATGATCTACAGTTGACCTCGGGTGCCGGTAAGAACTCGGATTACGATGCATTCTATATACACCTGGATAACACGCCGGCAGTGTTACCCTCACGTGCGGATACGAAGTGGTCTAACCACGTACCGGTGAACCCTTATTCAACAAAATGTACGCCGACAATAACGAGCGGTTGTTCGCCGCGAGCAAATGGTGTCTTAACCGAAAGTATCGGCAACGATAACCGCATCATCCCGTGGGATATCAAGACCTATGTTTATTATAATTTTTATGCGGCCGCTCCTGGCTCGTACACCATTGAAACTACTGGCTCGACGGATACGACTATGGAACTCATAGCATCCACCGGGGCCAGTATCCGTACGGATGACGACAGTGGTACCGGTTCAAACGCGTGCATCGGCGCCGGATGCCAGGTTGTCTATAATCTCAATCTATTGCGAGGTTGGTACTACATCAAGATCTACGCTAAGAACAACAATATTTTTGGCTTCTTCGATGTGAACGTTACCGGCCCGGCGCAATCTGAATCGAATTATTCAACGATACTTTCGCCGGATTCAGGATCGACGTATCCGGGATATCAGAGCATCTTTGGCACGGCAACATACGGAACTACATGCGCATCGAACAACGGTAATTTAGTGCTCTCTAACTATGTGACAAACGATACGCTGAACAGCGGTGTATCGAGTTTCGGACACATGCTCTATATTGCCGCGCCAGGTGAGAATGGCGGGTGCAATGGAACAGCGAGGCTCGAAAAGCACGGAGCGATCGCCGCGCACGAGTCGCGCATCCGCTTTATCTGAAGCCGCCGGGCGGCCGCATTTCCCCAGCCTAGAACTGGAAGTAGATGAACGCCTTGTACTTCGTCGGCACG
>JAFLED010000031.1 GCA_017302045.1 Spirochaetota bacterium | reverse complement strand
CGATATGCAGACTCGAGAGCAACGCTGAAACATACATGTTTTAAATTTCTCGGGGTGCGGACGTCGTCAAGCCGCAAACAGGAAATTTTCCCCTTCGGTGAAGTCGTGGCGTCTGAGCCAGTCACCGATCGCCGCGCGCGCGCCGGTCGAACCGACATAGACGAGAATAAATTCCGCTCTTGTCTGTAAAAGACCTTCAGGCGCGATCACAGGTACGCCGTCGATCGTCTGCCCGATACGCCGCGGGTGAATATCGACATATGCCGTGATACCAATGCCCTCGGCGCGCAATGCGTCGATGCGCCGCCTGCTGCGGCGGCCGCCGGCCCAGATTTTCACGGCGCTGTGCCCGGCTTTTTTGAGCCACGCGGCGATGAATCCGGCTTTATGGCGGTAAAATTTCTCTGTGTCATAGCGCGGGTCGACGCGTGAAGTTCGCTGCGGATGATCGCGCCAGCGCAACACCGTTTCGGGCAGCGCATGGAACCGGGCGCCGGCGGCTAAGAGGCGTAACCAGAGGTCATAGTCTTCGGGAAAATCACCGTCGCGGTACGGGGCATCTTGAAGCGCCGAGCGCCGCAGCGTCACCGAGGGGTGAGCGAGCGGCGATTCAATGAACTGCCTGAGACGAAAATCTTCGGGGGTGTGCAGTGAGTTGATAAAATCGACGTAACGCGAATAGCCTGCCGTGAGCTCCGGATTTCCCCAGTGCTCGACCTTGCCCGCGACAAGAGTAGCGGTCGGATTTTTTTCGAGAAAGTGAGCCTGGAGTTCGAGGCGGCGCTCGGGCATGAAGTCGTCGCCGTCCATACGGGCGATAAATTCACCCTGTGCCGCGGCGATACCGGTATTCAGCGCGGTTACCAAACCCCGGCCGCGATTTTGGAGTACGCGCACGCGCTGGTCACGGCGTGCGGCCGCAGCAAGAATTGTTTCCGTTGCATCGTGGCTGTGGTCGTTCACGGCAATGAGTTCAAAATCGTGCAGGGTTTGCCGCAAGATCGAAGCCAGCGTCTCTTCGAGCCACGGGTCCGCGTTTTTAACCGGCATAACGACGCTGACGCGGGGCGGCACGCTTGCGAAGGCTACAGGCGGGCGCAGCGCGTAAATGTTCTTTCAGCGTCGCCGGTGGCAAAAATTGCCGCAGTCGGTTTTATTGTTTCAGACCGAGGTAAATGTCGAACTCTGCGTCTTCGGGGTTTGCCGCCGCAGCACCATAAACTTCAAGATCGCAGGCAAAAGCGCGCTCGCTGCGCAGCGGTTGATTTTGCCATATTTTTACCCAGGTAGCGACGCCGATCTCGGCCAATTTACCGCGGCCCGTTGATACATGCAGGTAATGCCCCCCGTCAACTTCGTGTTTCACCATGCCAGCGGGTGGTTGGGTTCCCGGTTCGACGGCGGCACCGATGATGATGGTGTAGGGGCCGATGTCATCCGATGCAAAGTCGGTGTAAGCCGCGATGATTTCACCGGGTGTGACGATACCCGGTATTTTCGCGGGGATTTCATCCCGGTAGAAGCGTTGCCAGAGTTTCGGTATTTCGCCCACACCCGACATTTCGGCGGCATTCGTGGTGCGGCTGGAAATCCCTATGAGTGTCAGGGGTTTGCGTGTGATGATGTTATTTTTCATAACGGCGAAGATAGCATATGTCTAACCGGGGTTCTTGACTTTTTGTGCTTTTTTGCGATCTCAGCGGATAGCCTGCCAGACCGGCGCTAGCGGATTGGAATGTAAATCTCGGATTCAGGCTTCGTCGGGTGCTGGAAACGGCCATCGAACATGTCAAAGTCGTCGGTAAAATCGCGCTCATAACCGGTATTGGGCATCCAGACGCCGTAGATAAATTTCCAGGCGGCGAGAATATCTTCGTTCGTGTTGCCTGGTACCGTGAAAGCGATGTATTTTGCGGGGGGCAGGCGGTAGCTGATCATGCCTTCTGGAATAGTTGCAAGGCTTGAAACCTCGCAACCGGTGAGCACGTCGAAGTTTTCGTCGAAATCCCAATTACAATAAATGCCCATCGCCGCGTCGCCGGTTTTGCCCGGAATTTTCGCGGCGATATTCTCGTTCATAAAGCTTTGCCAGAACAGTGGGATATCCGTCTCATTCTGTTTTTTCTGCATTGTGGTGCGGTTTCGCACACCGATGACTAAAATTTCATTGCGCGTGACCTGCCTGTGCCTGATGCGTGTGCCGGTATCGGTTTGTGCGAAACGGTCGCTTGCGATTTCGATGCGTTCGAACAGGCGGTGTTCGCTGGTGCGCCGGTAATCGGCCGGGTTCATGCCGTATTCTTTGCGGAACGCGCGCAGAAAAGATTCGGGTGTCGCATACTGGTACTTGAGCGCAATGTCGATGACCTTTGCTTTGGTGAGAAAAAGATCGTTGCCCGCCTCGGCGAGGCGGCGGTTGCGCAGGTACGTATAGACCGAGTAGCCGGTGACAAAGCGAAAGATACGCTGAAAATACCAACGCGAAGCGAAGGCGTGGCGTGAAACATCTTCGACCGAGATCGGGTCGGTAAGATGCCGCTCGATAAAATCGATCGCATCGCGTATCGTGGCATAATAATCGATCATGCGCGGGTTTAAATCGCGCGCGGCCACGAAGTGTAAAACACGTTTACGGCGCGCTGCGGTGCACGAGGGCACGCCATGGCTTTCGCGAGGATTACCGGCGTTGGAAAATATATTCCGGAGCGGCATGTCACGAATGCCGAGCTTGAAACGATTATCGATACAAACGATGCATGGATCAGCGAAAACATCGGCCTTAAAACACGCTCGGTCATTGCGCCCGGCGAGACGATCGCCGATATGGGCACACGCGCTGCCGCCGAGGCGTTGGCGAACTCACGGCGCGACGATATCGGTCTTGTCATCTGCGCGACGAACTCGCCCGATGTGCTTTATCCCGCGACGGCATGCCGTATTGCCGCAGATTTGGGACTCGGTCATATTCCCGCGTATGACCTGCAGGCGGGTTGCACGGGTTTTCTCTACGCACTCGCGCAGGCGCGTGCTGTGGTCGAGACGCAGGCTAAATCTGTGCTCGTGGTCGGCAGCGACGCGTTATCCACAGGCTTCTTGTGGAAGGGCGACCGGAACGCGGTTTTGTTCGGCGACGGCGCAGGTGCGGTGGTACTCTCGCCCTCAGAAAAGCCCGGCATTCTTGCCATGCATATCGGTGCCGAATATTCCGATGCTATTACACTGAAAACGCCTGCGGATTCTGCGTTGAATTCTCCTTTGTATTATCTTGCCGGCGAAAGCGGGCGGCGCCCGGGAGATTATTATACTAAAATGAACGGCCGCGCGATCATGAAATTGTCGCTTGCGCATGTGCCGAAGGCTATAGACACCGTACTCGAACACGCCGGTCTCGCAGCGTCGGATATCGATGTCTTTCTGCCGCACCAGACCAATAAGCATGTGATCCGCAAGCTCGCAGACCATGTTGGTTTTCCACATGAAAAAATACCCGACGTGCTGTCTCGGCATGGTTCGTTATCGACCGCTGTGATTCCCGTGTCGTTTTCGCTGGCTCTCGAGTCGGGGTTGCTCCGCAGCGGCAGCCGGGTGTTGCTGTGCGCTTATGGCGCAGGCTTTACCTTTGGGGCGGCCGTGCTCGAGCATCGTTGATTTTTTTGTCCGCCATAGGGCATGCAGCCGTCTGACAGTTAAGCCCCTCTCCGACGAAATCCGATTTACATTTTGGCAGGGCTTGCAAACGTACATCTTTATGGGGGCGCCGCATTTTGTCTGACAAATCTTTGCCGCGCATTCTGATTCTCGACGATTCCGAGGTTGAAAGCCTTTACCTCGAGGCATTGCTGAAAAACGAATTTGAAGTCCAGCTGGCGAAGAACCTGATCGATTTCTGGGCGCATATGGCTGAAGAGCCACCCGACCTGATTCTGCTCGATGTCATGCAGAGAGAGATATCCGGCTTTGAACTCTGCTCGCAGGTAAAACGTAACTCCGAATATGGCATGATTCCCGTGATCTTTGTCACTTCGCTCGACAGCGCTACCGATATCGAAAGAGGTTTTGAAGTCGGTGGCCACGACTATGTCACGAAACCCGTGATGCAGCGCGAGCTCAAGGCGCGCATGCGGGCGGCGCTGCGTCTTAAAAGTCTCGAGCATGAGCTGCGTATGCGCTCGGTTACCGATTACCTGACCGGTGCCTATAACCGGCGCTACTTTTTCGAGGCCGTACAATCAAACCTGAGTTATGCGATGCGCATGCGCCGCAACCTTTGCATCGCGGTACTCGATATCGATTTTTTTAAGAATGTCAATGACCAATACGGTCATGAGGCCGGCGATGCGGTGTTACAGCATTTTACGCAAACGATCAAGAGCCAGATACGCAAATACGATATTCTCGCGCGCTTCGGCGGCGAAGAATTTGTCATCCAGTTTTTCGACTGCGCGATCGGCAAGAGTATAGACTTTCTGAACCGCGTCTGCACGGCATTGCAAGGCAGCCCTTGCGAGACGGGCGGGCATTCGATTCCCTATACCTTTAGCGCCGGTATTGGTTCACTCTCTGAAATGTCTCCCGTCGACCCGATTGAACGCCTCGTCGAACTTGCCGACAAGCGGCTCTACCACGCCAAAAATACGGGCCGCAACCGCATTATCTCCGAAGCACCGTAATATAACTTTCAGGCGACGCCCTGTCTGCGTTCTGAATTTAATCGGCCGAATGCGCGATTTAATCCGCCTTGCGAAGGGTTCGATCATCTTCACGGTTGTCGTCACCGGTTTCACCGGAATGCTGATGGCGAAACGCTGGTTTCCGCCGCTTTCTGAACTTGCCTGGATTCTCGGCTCGCTGACGCTCTCATCGGGGTCGTCGGCGATTATGAATAACCTGCTCGATTATGGCATGGACAAAAACATGAAGCGCACCCTGTGGCGCAGCGAAATCATCGACCGCTTCGGTAAACGCACGCTGTGGGCGATTGCGCTCGTCATGGCGGCACTCTCATTCGTGCCGCTGGTTTATTTTCAGCGCTGGTATGCAGTGGGATTCACCCTCGCGGCGATTTTGTCATACGCGGTGTGGTACACTCTCTATCTCAAACGCCGCGGGCCTTTTGGCGCGATTGTTGGTGGCCTGCCGGGCGCTTTACCGGTACTCATCGGTTCTTATGGTATCTCTGATCGTTTTGCACCCGACGTCTGGCTGCTGTTCGCGTTTATGATGTTATGGCAACCCGCGCACTTCTGGGCTCTGACGCTGAAAATTCAGCACGACTATGCCGAGGGCGGAGTGCCGGTCTTGCCGCTGGTCTATGGCAATGATTATACACGCCTCTATATTCTGATCTATGGTCTGTCGCTGCCGCCCTTGGCTCTGGCGGTCGGGCTTTCAGCGGGGTATAGCCTGGTTTACCTTATCGGCAGTGCGCTGATTTCGGTCTATTATGTCGTCAAAACAGTGCGCGGTATTTACCAGCAGGACCAATATGGCCGGGCATTCTTCGCTTCGATCATCTACATGCTCGTGGTAATGCTGCTGCTCAACGCTGACATCTTACTGAAGCGCATTTTTCCCGGTCTCGGCAGCTAGCGCGATGTCTGACTGGAAAGAAGAAATTCTCAAGAACCTGAACGAGCCGCAGCGACAGGCGGTGCAGACGACGCGCGGCCCGCTTTTGATTCTCGCCGGCGCAGGTTCGGGCAAGACCAGAACGATCATACATCGTATGGCATACCTGATCCATGTCGAAAAGGTACCCGCGTACAATCTCGCCGCAGTTACGTTTACGAACAAAGCCGCGGGCGAAATGCGCGAGCGCCTGCTCAGCACCGCCGGGCCCATCGGCAGCGAGTGCACGGTGCGCACCTTTCACTCGCTGGGGCTTTATCTTCTGCGGCGCAATGCGCAGTACCTCGAGTATCCGGAAAATTTTTCGATCTGGGACGACAGCGACCAGCAGCAGGCGCTTTCGCAGGTTGTTGAAAAGTTTGAGGGTAAATTTAACAAGACACAGCTGCGTTATTTTGCCAATACCATCTCGTCTTTTAAAGATAAACTCATCACACCGCAGCAACTCGCCGAAGAAATCGATCTCGACGAATACGAGTTCGGCGATATTCTGCAAGAAGTCTTTCAACTCTATGAAGTGAAGAAGCGCGCTTCGTTTGCTGTCGATTTTGCCGATCTGATTTCATTACCCTGCCATCTCTTCGAGCAATATCCCGATTTGCTGGCGCGCTGGCAGAATCGTTATCCGTTCTGGCTCATCGACGAATACCAGGATACTAACCTGGCGCAGTATCGCTTTGTGCAACATGTCGCCGCGCGCGACCGCAACCTCTGCGTTGTCGGCGACGACGACCAGGCGATTTATGGCTGGCGCGGCGCCAATGTCAGAAATATTCTCGATTTTTCCTCGGATTTCAAAGACGCCGTCGTCATCAAGCTCGAAGAAAATTACCGTTCAACGCAGCCGATTCTAGCAGTCGCGAATGCGGTCATTGACAACAATTTCGAGCGTATGCCGAAAAAGCTCTTCACGCGCCGCGAAGGCGGGCCACTACCCGTACTGATCGCTAGCGAAGACGATCATGCCGAGGCGACGCAGGTCGTCGAGATCGTGCGCAACGCGATAAAGGACACGCCGCTGTCTGAAATTGCCGTTCTGTATCGCACGAATTCGCAGTCGCGTCTCATCGAAGAAGCGTGCCTCAGCGCAAAAATTCCTTACCGTGTTTATGGAGGCATGTCGTTTTTCGCGCGTAAAGAAATCAAAGATGTTCTCGGGTATTTTCGGCTGATCATAAACGGCCGCGACGAGACGGCATTCGCGCGTATTATCAATACACCCCCGCGCGGTATCGGCGATAAATCGGCCGAGAAGGTTTTTGAAGCACGGTCCGCGAAAGACGAAGCTGATTTTCTGGAGATTCTGAGCAACCCGGCGCTGAATCCCTTGTCGGGCAAAGCCGCCGCGGCCGCAGAAAAATTCGGCCGCGATATGAAAGCGCTGCGTTTAAAAGCCGATGCAAAGATGGATCTCGGCTTTTTTCTCGACGAACTTCTCGAAACGACAGGCCTCGCGAAATTATACGAAGAAGAAGACCGGCTGCTGCACAGCGGTCGCATGGAAAATATCGGCGAATTGCGCAATTCGCTGCTCGCCTACCAGCGTCAGGCCGAAAACGCCAACCTCGGCGATTACCTGCAACAGATTTCACTCATCGCCTCTGCCGCCGAAGAAGGCGACACGAAAGAGACCGTGAGCCTCATGACCGTGCATAACGCGAAAGGCCTTGAATTCGAGACTGTGGTCATCGCGGGCTTCGAAAGAGAACTTTTCCCGCATTTTCTCGCCGAGCGCGACGGCGATATCAGCGAAGAGCGGAGGTTATTCTATGTTGCGGTGACGCGTGCGAAAACGAACCTGTTCTTCACCTACGCGCGGCGGCGCATGATGCAGGGTTTTTACCAGGACACACGAGTCTCACCCTTTCTCGAAGAGATTCCCGATCACATGGCGGTTATCCGGCAGTCGTATGGTGCGGCAAAGGCCACATCGCGTCCGGGGGCTCGCGGCCTCTTGCCCCGTACGCCCGAAGTGCGGCCCGCGTTTCGGGCAAGTTTTAAAGCGGAGACCAAGGCGCCGGATTTTGGTACCGGGGTGTCGCCGCAGAAATCCGGCAAAAGTTACGAGAACGGCGATAAGGTCGAGCATGTAAACTTTGGCAAAGGCCGCGTGCTGAAGGTCGAGGGCGACGGCGATTCTGCGCGTATTCATATCTATTTCGACGACGGCAAGACGCGCAAATTTTTACTCAAATTTACCCAACTCAAGCGCGTCTGAGGCGGCCGCGAAAAGCGGATTGAAAGGCTGTTGCGCAAAAATACGCCGACGCAATGAATACGACGCCGCTCTTTGACGAACACAAGAAGCTCAATGCAAAATTCACTCCGTTTGCCGGCTATAATATGCCCGTGTCATACGGGGCCGTTAAAGACGAAGTCGTAGCCGTGCGAACCGCAGCCGGAATGTTCGACGTTTCGCATATGCTGCCCATTTCACTGAAGGCCGATTCGCGCGAAAAGCTGGTTGAAGGCTTGAGCCGAATTTGCGTGCGCGTGCCCGATAAACTCAAAGCGGGCAAAGCGCAGTATAACGCACTCTATAATGAGAGTGCGGGCCTCGTCGACGACATCACTATTTCTGCCATCAGCGATACGCACTGGATGATCGTTGCGAATGCCGGCAACCGCGAACCGGACGTTGCCCTGCTCAAGAAGCATGTCGCCGATCTTATACAGGTCGAGCCCTGGCAGGATTACACCCTCGTCGCGGTGCAAGGTCCGAAAGCTGCAGAGTTTCTGAAAAAGAAGTTCTCATTTCTCGACGAAATGTACTACTACGAGGTGCGTCTGCCATCAGAAAAAGTTTTTATCGGCCGTATGGGGTACACCGGTGAAGACGGTTTCGAGATTGCGACCCCCGCTGCCGAGGGTGTAAAACTCTGGCAAGAATTGTATGCCGCAGGAGTAATTCCGTGCGGGCTTGCGGCACGCGATGTTTTGCGCCTCGAAGCTCTGATGCCGCTCTATGGCCATGAACTTTCGATGGATCTGCGTCCGCAGGAATCGGGTATTGCCTTTATTTATGCGGATCACGACTGCATTGCGTCGAAGGACTCGCGCGAGAAACCGTTAGCGCTGGTAACGCACGGCTTTTATATGCGCAGCGAAGGGGTGCCGCGCCAGGGCTATGCGATTGTACGCGGCGACGGCTCGCGGGTGGGTGAAGTTACCAGTGGAACTTTTTCATTCACCCAGAATTATGGTATGGGTATGATGCGCTTCGATGTGTCTGCGAAAGGTTCCGATCTTTTCGTCGAAATTCGCGGCGATAAGAAACCGATTACAATTCTTGAGAAGGCGCCGATTACGGGTAGCGTACGGCGACGACCGAAGACAAAATAGGGTAGCATGGCGCTGGCGCGGCTATTACCCATAATCGTGGAGACATAATCTGGAACCACAATCTTCCGGTAATCCGCACTATCGTGCCCAGAATCTGATCCGGGAATTCGTTGAGTTTTCGGAAAAATTCGGCGCGCAGATTCCTCTCGCAATACCCAAAGGTACGCTCAAAACTATCGATCATTACCGCGATACCTATTTTAAATATCTGAAGGATTCCGAATTTAAATCCAACATCTGTTATATGCTGCAGCTCATCGAGTATCAGCTCTGGCAGTATAAACTGTTTAAGCCGCAGTATTCTCTCGAAAGCGCTTTGTTCTTTCAGCTGTTGATCACGCAGGGTATCATCATTGAGGCCGTGGTGTTTGCGCTGATCGCAGATCCGCTGGTGGTGCCCGACGCGCATGACCGGTCGAAAGGCACGACGAGCGGCGAGCATCAGAATCTGCTCAACATGATTCGCCGCCGCACCTTCGCCGCGCATGTACAGCAACTGAGGGCCATGCATATTGTGAGCGAGCCGCTCGCGACCGAACTCGATGCGTTTCGCAATGAAATACGCAATCTGGTGCATCTGCAGAATTGGGATGGCCGCCTGTACCGTCAGATTCCCCAGGCGGAGTATACCCGGCACCTCAATGCGTTCGATCTGTTACTCAGGAAGTTGAACGGCGAAATATCTCCGGGGCATTCGCTCGAAGCGTTGCTTGCGTACTACCAGCTAGACGGGCGCATTTTGCGTGGGTCGGTGAAATTCTTTAACCGCAACAGCCGCCGCGGGCAGCTTGAGGCCAAAGGGCTCCACGACTACATTCCTTTTTTCGCCGAAGATATGCCGCCCGGCTGGCTGCCCCGCAAGGGCGAAAATGTCAGTTTTACGCTTGCGGTCGCGTCGCCGGGTATTCGCGCCGTGGGTATAGCACCGGTTTAAACCGGTTATTCGGCGGGCGTGTTTGTCAGCGACTGACTGAGCTTTTCGACGATACGAATGAGTTGCACAGAAAGTACACCCTGCGTGCTTTGCAGCAATTCGCCCAGGTCTTTGTAAGGTACACGAATTGAGAGCAGGCTTTTTTTCTGGTGCAGAAGCAGCGATTGCTGTTTCTTCTTTTTTTTCATCAGGCTCTGTATCATGTCGGTAATTTGCGGCGGTATCGAGGTCGAAAAAAACTCTTCGCTCCAGGTTTCGCGCTTTTTTTCGATGTCAGGGTTTTCGCGGAAAAAAGCCTCGACACGGGTCTCAAGTACAGAAATTCCCTGAAAGTTTGCTGTTAGTTTTTCTTCGAGTTCACGTACTTCGACAGAACGTTCGTGCGCCACTTTTTTCAGATCTTGCAGGCGGCTCAGAATCTCACCCGGTGATTTTTTGTGCAGTCCTGTGAGGTATTCGAGCTCTTCGGCGTTGAGTTCGAAATACCATGCGTAGGCGAGTTTGAAGAGCACACGTTGCGGTATCGCGAGCGAAGTCAGCGAGGCATTGAACTGTTCGAACAGAGTTTCTTCGAACAGATTCTGTTCGCGCGTATCCGATACCGATTCGATCGCATCGACCATTTTGCCCGACGCATCTGCCTTGAGATAAGTCGTGAAACGCATCTTGTCTTTCTGCGAACGCAGAAAATCGATCGTCAGGTTTCTGAGCACGGCATAGAACCAGGTTGTGAATTTTGCTTTTCCCTGAAAGCTCGAGATCTTACGCCCGTCGCGCAGATGTTCGAAAGCATAAAGATAAAATTCGCTCGCTTCATCTTCGTTAAAACGGAACATACGCATCGGAAAGTTATAGATATCGTCCGAGAAAACCTCGAAAAATTCGGCGAGGGCCTCGGGCTTTTTTTTGAATATGTCGGGTAAGAGCGCCTGGACTTTTTCGTCGCGCTCGCTGCGCGCCTCTTGAACCTGTGGGTCGGGTTCGGTGCGTGGGGGGACAACGGGCGCGGCGGCCGCCTTTGTCGGGGTTTTCGCCCCGGCTTTGGCAGAGCGCGCTTTGGCCCCGGTGCCAGCTTTTTTCTTCACACCGGTTTTGCGCGCTTTTTCGGCCATGCTACTCTACTGTTACAGACTTGGCGAGGTTACGGGGGCGATCCACATCGCAACCCCGCCCAATCGCCGTGTAATATGCCAGAAGTTGCAATGGAATGGCAACCAAAAGCGGCGAAATGCTCTCGAGGCAAGGGGGGATCTCCACGTAAAAATCAGATTCTTTTTTAATCTCTTCATCGCCTTCGGTGATTATCGAGATAATCTTGCCCTTTCTTGACTGTGCTTCTTTCAGGTTTGAGATCATTTTTGTGCGGATCTCACCCTGCGGCGCGATAATGACCACCGGCACATTATCGCTCACAAGCGCCAGTGGGCCGTGCTTAAACTCGCCGCCGGCATAACCCGACGCGTGTATATACGATATTTCTTTGAGTTTCAGCGCGCCCTCGAGTGCAGACGGGTAATTGTAGGTACGACCCAGAAAGATCGTGTCATTCTTATCTTTAAGAAATTCGGCAATCTCTTTAATGCGCTCGTGGCTCTTCAGTATCTTTCGCATCTTATCGGGCAGCGCGCGGATTTCGTTCAGCACGGTGCTGCGCTCTTCGGCCGGCAACAACCATTTGATCGAGCCGACATAGAGCGAGAAAAATAACAGGTTGATGACCTGCGCGGTGAATGCCTTGGTCGAGGCAACGCCGATTTCGGGACCCGCCATCAGGCTGATCATCGCGTCCGATTCGCGGGCCATGGTTGAGTTGATATTATTCAAAAACGAAAGCACGCGCATGAATTTCGCCTTAGCCTCGCGCATGCCTGCGAGTGTATCCGCGGTTTCGCCCGATTGGCTGATACCGACAACGAGCGAATCTCCGCTGGCGAGCGGGTTACGGTAACGCCACTCAGAGGAATAGTCGGTCTCGGCGCTGATGTGCGCGTATTGTTCGAGATACATGCGCCCGATCATACCTGCGTTCAGCGAAGTACCGCAGGCCTGAATCAGAATACGGCCGACGCGCGCGAGGTATTCTTTGCCGAATTTGAGCTCGGGGAAATGAATAAAAGTATCGTCGAGCCGTTCTTTGAAAATTTTTTCGAAGACGTCGGGCTGCTCGTAGATTTCTTTGAGCATGAGATATTCGTACTCGCCTTTGTCGACGTCTTCAACGCTAAACGAAATGGTTTTCCATTCGGGTGAAATTGCCTCGCCTGCGAGATTAAAAATCGAAACCCCTTCGGTGGTGATATAACCCCACTGGTCATCTTCGAGATAGATCGCATCATGCGCGATCGGCACAACTGCAGGCACATCCGATGCGATCAGGTATTCATTATTACCGCGCGCGATAATGAGAGGGGATCCCTTGCGTGCAAAAAAGATTTTTTTTTCGGCTTTTTCGCTGATGGCCGCGAGTGCGTATTGCCCTTCGAGGCGCTTCAGCATACGTACAAACGCCTCTTCGGGTGAAAATCCCTCTTCAAGATATTTCTCCATCAGGTGCGGCGCCACTTCGGTGTCGGTTTCGCTCAGAAATACATGCCCGTCGTCGATGAGTTCGGCGCGCAGCTTGGCGTAGTTTTCAAAAATGCCGTTGTGTACGACGGCGATATTCTTCTGGCTATTCAGGTGCGGGTGCGCGTTGATCATCGAGGGTTCGCCATGCGTGGCCCAGCGCGTATGGCCGATACCAGCGCTGCCCAGAACGGGCTGGTTCTTGAGCTGCTTTTCGAGTTCAGCGATTTTACCCACGGCCTTACGAGTCGTAAGTTCGTCCTTGTCGAGAACGGCGATTCCCGAAGAGTCATAACCCCTGTATTCGAGCTTCTGCAGACCCACCAGGAGCACCGATTCGATCGACTTCGGGCCGATATAACCAACGATACCGCACATACGGCATAATTGTGTACAGAGAGAGCGCGAACAGAAGAAAGCCACCATGGCTCAAATCACGCTGAAAGGCAATACAATCAACACTGTGGGCAACCTGCCCGCGGTTGGCTCCCCGGTGCCGGATTTCCGGCTGACGAAACAAGATCTCTCTGACATCCGCCCCGCCGATCTTACGGGCAAGAAGGTCATCTACAATATTTTCCCGAGCATCGACACGGCGACCTGTGCGACCTCGGTACGCAAGTTTAACGAGCAGGCCGCGGGCCTCGACAACACCGTCGTCGTCTGTGTGTCAGGCGATCTGCCGTTTGCGCAAAAACGCTTCTGCGGTGCAGAGGGTATTGCGAACGTCGTCACCGCATCGGATTTTAAAGATAAGAAATTTGGTACGGCATGGGGTGTGACTTTTGCCGATGGCCCGCTGCAAGGTCTGTTGTCACGGTCGGTAGTGGTCACCGATGCTGCGGGTAAAGTTGTCTACACCGAACAAGTCGCCGAGACAACAAGCGAACCAAATTACGAGAAAGCTTTAGCCGCCGCGAAAGGCGTTTAAGCGCGCACTGCTGCCGCGTGTGAAACGCGGTAGCAGGCATGTATCCATTTATTACGGAAATCTTCTGGTATTGTCTGCGCGCTGATGTCTTTCACCAGCGCAGCATCGTGGGCTTCGGGAAAACGAATCCGAAACTTGCGAAAGTTCGTCGAAAAGAAAAGCACGCCGTCTTTTTTTAACGCCCGCAGGCAACCGCGAATGAGTTCCGGGTGATCGCGTAACACATCGAAATCTCTCTCTTGTTTGCGGCTCTTTGAAAACACCGGCGCGTCGCAGACGATGATATCGTAAAAGTCGGCCATAGCAGTCTGTAAAAAATCGCGTGCGTCGGCGCGAAAATTCTGGCGGATGACTCCCGTTTCCGTTAGTCCATTCAGGGCAAAGTTTTCTTCTACGATCGCCAGATAACGTGCCGAGAGATCGACACTGTGCACCAGCGCCGCTCCCCCCGCGGCAGCATAGACGCTGAACGAACCCGTGTAGCAGAAGAGGTTGAGTACGTTTTTTCCTGCGGCGAGCTTACGCACTTCACCGCGCAGATTGCGGTGATCGAGAAAAAGCCCGGTGTCGAGCCAGTTATCCGGATAAATTTTAAATTTTAGCCCGGCTTCGCTGGCGATAAAGCCATCCGCATCGCCGAGTTTCTCGTGTTGTTCGCCGTCACCGCGACGAACCCGGCGTTTCTCATGCAGTTTTTGCGGCGGAATTTCAAAGATGCGGCAGAAAAGCGCGCGTATGTTTTGCCTGAACTCCGGCAGATTGGGGCGCGCCTCGAAAGCCGGCGTCGGCATCTCGGTCAGAATGAGATGGTCTTCGTAGATATCGGCGACATAAGGATATTCGGGAATGTCGCGGTCATAGACGCGGTAACAGCTGATACCCCGGCGCCGCGCCCATTTGGCCCAGTGCTTGCGCATGCGCACGAGGCGGTTTTCGAGATCTTGCACGAAATGAAATCAGGGAACTTTTTCGAGTTTGTCACCCGTCCACTTTAGCCAGAATTTTTCAAATTTTGTCGCTTTGGGGTTTTCATGTTCACCCCATTCCTGAACGATATAGACATGATTCTTTTTTCCGGATTTTTCACCGGGGAAGGTCTGTTTTTCGATAGCATAAACCGGGGCATCGGCGCCGTCGATCGAGCTGTGCGCGAAAACGAGTTTTTTACCTGTCCAGAAAACAAAGATGGTGTTACCCTTGCCACCGCAATATTCCTGGATAAAGCGAATGCTGAAGATATTTTCAACGCCGTCAAAACCTTTACCGTCGCGGAGCGCCACCTCTTCGCCTGACATGAAGCTCACGCCTTCTTTAATTTCCAGGCGAGCGAGTTCTTTACCATCTTTAGCGACGCGTACTTGGGTTGAATAGTTTGTCCATGTTGGGTCTGATTTCACACCACGCCCGATACCGTAGAGAAAGGTTAATCCGTCTTTGCCGCGTGCATGGCCTTTCGCAATCAGGTTACCCCAGACATAACCTTGGGTGTTTTTACCGTTGTTTACCAGCGAAACCTTATACCACGGCGCTTCGACGCCATCTTGCGTGTGCAATACTTTTGTCTGTTCGATAGGCGTAATTTCAGAGCCAATCGAAAGCTCGGTGATGACTTTGCCCGTGGTGCTGGCCTCTGAACGCACGCGGACTTTATTGCCGAGTATCAGGTGCGGTTTACCGAGATTCAGGTATTTGAGACCATCGTCGGCCTGCGACGCGTAGGTTATGGCGAAAAAAAGAAAAAATTTCTTCATGGTTTATGCGACCGCAAAGCGGCGTAAGAGGTCAAGATCAATGTGCTCGAGTACCGAGACATGCGTTGCCTCGAGCACGATGCGTGGAGCGCTGTTGGCGTTGTATGCCTCGATCCAGCGTGGCATACACAGGCACCAGCGGTCGCCCTCTTTGAGGCCAAAAAATTCATACTGCGGTACGGGGGTCGAAAGATCGTTGCCGACAGACTTACTGAACGCAAGAAATTCGTCGGTGACTTCGACACACACAGTGTGCATACCGACGTCCTCGACACTGGTGTTGCAGCAGCCATCGCGGAAAAAACCCGTCATGGGTTCTGTGCTGCACGGGCTGAGTTGTGTACCAAGTACATTGAGCGCCATGCCGCTCACTCGTCGCAGAAAATTAGGCCGTCAATTGAAATTACTTTAGCCGAAAACGCCGCTGCACATGCCATATCTTTTCGTCATGGCGTAGCAGGGCAATTTCTGACACCTGGAATTCTGCATAAAACTTACGCGTGTTGAATTCGCGCCAGATGCGCTCATGTGCCTGGGGTGTTACGTCACGGTTGGCGACGGTGACGTGTGGGGTGTATCCGCCATGCCATGGCTCGTGCTTCACGATCCCGGTTTGCACGCGCAGAAAGTCTGAAAGTTGGGCATGTAATTCGAGAAGCGGCAGCGATGGTGCGACTTCGATGAAAACGACATCTTGTCTGAATGTGCCAAAGTTGCGCAACTGTAGTCCAAATGCTTCCCGTTCTGAAAAAAAAGGCGCGAGTCTCTCTTCGAGATGTTTTGCGCCGGTGTCTTCATAACGAAACGGTGGTTCAACCGTGATATGTGCCGGCATCTTGAGAATACGCTTCGGCCCAAAGCGATCGGCAATTTCCTGCTGAATGTCTTTAATTTTCTGCGCAATCGCTGCGGGTGGTAAAATTGCAATAAACCAGAGCGGTTGCTGCATAGTAACCTTTGGCCCGTCGCCGCACGGGGCGTGAAGCAGAATGACGTGATACTAGATTTCGAATGTCGCTTTGAGACCGTAATGATCCGAAGCCCAGCTTGAAACACCTTCGCCGAGACTTGCCAGCGGTTTGTCTAAAAACCGCCGAAAACCTGAACAGACGATCTCTGCAGCTCTTACCGCTGGCCTCAAGAAAATATAATCGATACGCTGCGCCATCTGTTGCTTCTCAAATGCATGCGCTAACCCATTACCTTCGGGGTGCGGATGGTAAGTCGCAAGATCCGTTTCGGCGCCCAAATCGCTGAAACCGTCGAGCATCGTTGTCAGCGTCGTGTATTCGCCGCCTGACCGAGCCTCGGTAAGCCCCTGAATGTTAAAATCGCCGCACACGATAAAGTGGCGGTCGGGCGACCCCAGGTGAGCAATCCAGTTTTTCAGCTCTGTCAGTTGCTGGGCACGCACGCGCCGCGATTCGACATCGTAACCTGCCTGCAGGTGCGCTGTGATAAGATCTATCTTTTTGCCTTCAATCTCAAGCTGCGCATAGAGTGCGCCCTTGCGCGCGTACCGGTCCCAGCTGACGCCGCGGCTTTTGAATGGCAGAAAGCGTGCCGCAGTCTGTTTGTCGCGCATGCCGACACCCAGCCCGCTGCCGCGCAGCGAGATAAATTCGAACTTGTTGTGATCGCGGATTCCGAAGGGAAAATATTTGCCCAGCAGAGAATCGAAAAATAATTCCGAATCGCGGGATAAAATTTCCTGCAAACAAAGTACATTCGTTTCGCCGCATTCTTCGCTTACCTCGGGCGCGAGATAACGCTTGCGAAAGGGGGCGAATTTAGCAATGACATCGAGTACGCTCTGACCCATGCCGAAACAGTTCCATGTCGCGACGCTGAACTTCATTTTTTCAGACCGCCTCGATTTGCTGGCGCAGTTTTTCTTTTAATCTGTCGTCGCAAAAAGCGACAGCGACAGAATTCCGCAGCAGGGCCTTGCGTTCCGCTGGAGTGAACCCGTACTCTTTCATTGCCACCTTCCATTCGTGGTTGAGATCGATGCCGGAAACCGTCGGGTCGTCGGTGTTTAGGGTGACGAGAACTCCTGCTTGCCTGAGACGCAGAAAGGGATGATCTTTGTACGATGTGGCGTTACCCGTTTGCAGGTTGCTTGTGAGACATACTTCGAGACCGATGTTTTCGTCGGCCAGGCGTTTCACGAGCGCCGCGTCTTCGACCGAACGAATGCCGTGACCGATGCGCCGCGCCTTAAAGAGATCGAGGGCATCGTAGACTGACTCGGGCCCTGAAGCCTCACCTGCGTGAATAGTCACCGGAATACCCATCGCTGCGGCTTTCTGAAAAACCGGCGCATATTCGCGGCAGGCATAGCGCGATTCATCACCGGCAAGATCAATGCCGCAAACGCCGCGCGCGGAGAATTTCTCATAGAGTGCCGTGAGTTCTTGTACCTGCGCAAGCGGTGCGTTGCGCATCGCGCAGAGAATGAGTCTTACCGGCGAACCGTTTCCGGCTTCGAGGCCGGTAACGACGCTTTCGACGACATCGGCTGCATTGTGAGCGCCGTTCGTGAACAGATGCGGCGCAAATCGCGTCTCGAGGTAGATAACGCCGCCCTGGGACATCCGCCCCGGCAAAGTTCTGGCTTCGTTGTGCAAGAAATCGAGATTCTGCGCGATTTCGTAAAAAAAATCAAATACGGCGAGAAACTCAGTGAGTGTACGGCATTCGGCCGGCACCTGGCACTTTTCTCTGAATTCAGATTCTGTAAGTTTACCCTGCGCCAGGTTGCGGCGTTTGGCTTCGGCATAAAGCGCGTCGATTTCAAATGCCCCGTCGAAATGGTGGTGTAAATCAATCATCTTGAGCCTTGTGTTTTGCCGTTAGGATTCATATCACTTCAGTTTATTTTTACGAATGAACTCACTTGCTTCAGTGTATCCCTGTTCGAGCAACTGCGCTATTTTTTTCGGGTCAAATTCGTATTGTTGCATTTCGAGGGGGTAGTGAGGGCGCAGCAGCAAAATCTTTTTCGCCTTGCGTTTGCGCGAGAGCAGGGCGCGGTCGACTGCATCCGATGCCTGCGCGCGAAAAAAAATGCTGAGAGTGCGCAATGCTATCTGCCCCGTGTTTTGCAATGGCGCCTCGGGGTAGGTTTCGGGCTCCATACTGATACCGATGACGGCGTCGACTTTCTTGCGGTATAGTGCTTCGATCGGTGTGTTGCGAATCAGGCCGCCATCCATAAAAAGTTCATGCCCGATCTGCACAGGGGGGAAAACTCCCGGCACGGCAGCCGACGCGAGGATATAATCCTGCAATTCGCGGTCGCTCTGCGCTCTGTGGCCTTCGAAGAAAAAAAGTTTTCCGGTATTTATACTGATCGCCGAGCAGATAAATTCGCGTTTTGCCCGCGCAAGGCTCTCGACGCGCGCGTGCTTTTCGACCAGCCGGCGCTGCATATCATCGGTGAGCAACGATGGCATTGCGGAGAAAAATAACTTCGTGAACGAATTGATGGTGATCAGTTTTTTCTGATCAATATTTTGCCAGAATGCCAGCATCTCTTCAATTTCGCCCGTTGCCGTGAGGTAACCGTTCAGTGCGCCGACCGAGCTGCCGGCGACAAACTTCACATTGAGGCCTGCCTCGAAGATCGCCCGAATCGCCCCCGCCTGGTACGCGCCCAGCGCTGCCCCGCCCGAAAGCGCCAGGGCATAGACGCCACGCCGGTGTTTTATTACCCGTCGTTTTGCCGTCGGCCTTTTTTTATTTTTTACCTTGTTTTTCATGCCGCGTGGTTTTTACAATTCTGCCTTTTACGGACGGCCACCTTACGACAATGATTTTTCTCGAAAATCCAGAATTTTGTTTCATAATCAGGGTGGAGCAGGTATTCGATCCCTGCGTGGGCCACCGCGGCACCGATAACCGCAGGCGCGGTACTCAGAATACCTTCGGTCGCGCAGTTGGGCAGTTCGCCCTCGGTAATTTCATCGAAAACGCAGCGGTAACAGGCATTGCCGGCAACCAGCATCGCATGCCCCTGCGCCGCACCTAAGGCCGCGATGAACAGCGTTTTGCGCAGCCTGCATGCAAGATCATTCAGCAGAAATTTTGCGGCAAGACTGTCGCTGCCCTCGAAGATAATATCGGTATGAGCCAGCGCAGGCGCGTCGCTTTCCGTAAAATTGTGGGCCTGCGCGACGACCTCAATGTGCGGATTTAAATCCCTGAGTACCCGGGCTGCGCTCAGCGCTTTATTATTACCGATATCGTTTTCGCGAAATATATGCTGCCGGCCGAGATTGCTGCGTTCTACCGTATCGCCGTCGTAGACGGTGATCGAGCCGATGCCCGCCGAGGCGAGCAGGGGCAAAATAGTCGCTCCGAGCCCACCGGCGCCGACCACCAGCGCCCGCGTTTCTTTCAGCTTGAGCTGCGCCGCGATACCGCGCAGCAGAATCTGCCTGCTGTAACGCTCGATTTCATTTTTTGATAGCGCGGCCAAGCTCTTTCGCCCCTCGCGCCGGTTCAGGAACTATGCTTGCGCAGAATATTCGCCCAGCTATTCATGATCGCCTGCTGGTCTGTTAACAACCGGGCGCGGTCGACAGCTTCGCCGAGGTATGCGATGACGAAAGCGATGCGACAATAGCGTTTTTTGCCCGCCTGTGTCACCTGAGCAACGCTGTAACAATAATGGCTGAGCCGCTTATCGTTGTCGGTAAAAAGCAAACAGGTCGTATCTCCTTGTTGCCTTATGTTATCGTCTTTATCGGGACGCCAGGGACCCTGTTTCGCGAGAAACGCGGCGATCGATTTGCGGTATACCTTGTGCGCGAGCTCTGAATCGAGCGGCAGCTCTGAGATTTCGTAGAAGATTTCCATTTCGGCCAAGCCAGCTGCGTCGGTAAACAGCGCGCGATTTTCACGCCGCGTGACTTCGACATAACCCGGGGGCATTGTCAATGCCAGCAGCGCTGGCTCGCGCGTTTCGTTTTCTTCGGTGAAGATTTTTTTCTCGGCGAAGAGCGGAGCCGATTTTAACAGCGGTGCCTTTTCGAGCGGAATCGCGCGAAACTCTTTCAGGATACCGCCCACCAGTTCAGTTGCCTGTGCCTTTTTTTCACCCACTTCGGGAGAACATAAATCGATCGAATACTGATCGCGCGTATGGTAACCGCAGATGAGCGTTTTCTGATCACTCTTCTTGTCGGCGCTGATTTTATAGAGCCTGCCCGACGGCCATTTTTCAAGCGTCTCGGCCTTGAGGCGCTCGGCCATCGTTTCAAAGATTTTTCCCGTTAGCTGCCATGGCAGCGTACGAGTCACCGTGCCGCGCAGAAAGAACGCGTCGTCTTTGCAGAGAAAGGCGATGCGCCCCGATTGAACGGTGAACTTAATGTTTTTAGGAACTTCGTCTTTCAGCGCGAACTTGCATGGCTGTACGTCTTCGGCACGAACCGCGGTGGCGCTGAAGATACAAAAAAAAAGGGGAAGCCATTGCTTCCCCCATTTTGGTAACCGGCTCACGAATTATTTCGGAGCGTCTGCGGGTTTATCTGCCGGCTTTTCTTCTTTCTTCTCTTCTTTTTTCGCCGGGAATTTTTTGCGGATGCGCGTCAGAATATCGGTGATATACATATCTGATTTCTTGTTGTTCTCGCAGAATTCGACCGCTTTAGTCAGGTCTGGGTTTTCAAGGTCGGCGATGTTCATGAGCGCGAGCAGCTCGGTATAAACTACGTGGTTATCCTGATCGGCTTCGATGGATTCTTTGAGAATTGTTGTCGAGCGGCCTTTTTCGCCAATGCGGCCCAGCGCCGATGCGGCTGCGATGCGTACGCCCGCTGCGCGGTTGCTTTTAATGACTTCTCCCAGTGGTTCGATGGCGTCTTTGGCGCCGTCTGCACCGAGCTCTTGTGCGGCTTTGATTGCTACCGCATCGTCTGCCGATTTGAGGTCGGCGATGTTTTCTTTTTTATCTTTGGCCGACAGGCTGAAGAGCGAAGCTGCGGCGAATATGACTGCTAATTTTTTCATGATTTGTTCCTTTGGGTCAGTTACAGCAATTTACGCCGCGCGCACGGCAAGAATTTTTTGAAACTCGCGGGTGATCATCGCGGCGGGCTCTTTCTGCGGCAAAGCGGCCAAACCCGCCAGAATACGGGTTTCTGCGTCCCGCAGCTCGGCAAGGCAACGTTCTTCGATGCGGTGCTTCTTTAACAGCTGTAGGATATCCCCCTCAGAGCGCACACGCCCGTTTGCACGCGCGAATTCCCATTCGTTCCGGATAAACGCGTATTCGCCGCGCGTCGCAGCGGCTAAAAGATAAGCCAGCGGGCGTGTGACGATACCGTTTGCAAAATCCTGCAAACCCTTCTTTTTCAACCTGGCCGCGTCGAAATAGTCGAGACAGTCGTCGCGGTGCTGAAAGTAGCGGCCGAAACTCTCACCCAAGACCGCCGGTTCGGAACGGTAATAATCCTTCTGCTGGTTTTGTATCGCCGTCAGGGCCCCCGCCGCGCGAAACAGGACTGCGGTTTTACCGTCGACGACCCGCGCATGCACCTTGAGCGGGGTCTTCAGGTCGAAATGCTGCTGCATCTGCAGCAGCTCGGCTTCAGACAAGGCCTGAATGGCGTCGGTAAAGACCGCCATGTAGTCGGCGTTGCCAAGACCATTCAGGTATTTAAGACCCGAGGAGAGCAGGTGATCCCCCCCCAAAATGACCTGTTTATTGCCAAAGAGTTTGGCACCAGTGGGCTGGTTGCGCCGTTCGTCGGCTTTGTCGATAACATCGTCATGCAATAAACTCGCGGCATGTACAATCTCGAGCAGAGCGCCCAGCTGAATCAGCTCTTTGCCCGGCGCACCGTATGCTTTGCCTAAATAGTATAAGAAGAGTGGTCTGATGCGTTTGCCGCCCGATTGAACGACATATGCTGCGATTTTGCGCAGAATTTTAAGATCACTACGCGGGCGGCTATCCAGAATGCCC
>JAFLED010000309.1 GCA_017302045.1 Spirochaetota bacterium | reverse complement strand
CGAGCTTGTGGCCGGTAGACTGCAGCGAGCCCATTTGAAAGAGTTTTTGCGTCGCGGCGGGGCGCACACCGACACCGACATTGACGCCCACGGGAATCTCAGAGACCGAGGTCGAGGGGGTGCCCGCCAGCACCTGGTGCTGGTACAACAGATCTTCGAAATCCACACGGTTCTTCTTATAACCGGTGGTGTTTACGTTCGAGAGGTTGTGCGAGATTGTATCCATGTGAAACTGCTGCGCAATCATGCCCGTCGCAGAAGTCCAGAGAGAGCGTACCATACCCGTTTTTCGGCCTTTCGCAGCAAAAGGGAGAGGATTTTTACGTTCACGAAGACCCAAAGAGGCAGGTCTCTGGAGCCTCCGCAGTTTTTGATGTGTGATATTGAAAAAGTGCCTATTTCGCTTTGACCGCTTTAAACCCTTGTGCGGTTTTCGATGTTTTCTGCTTTATGGTCTGGTTGCGCTTTCCAGAGAAATCGGCTGAAATAAAAACAGGAGTTACTTACAATGTTCAAAAAAATTCATATTCTTGCGGCGCTCGCACTCGCCTTATCCTCATGCGCTATGGGCTCTTTCACCCGCACGGGTAACAATTATCCTGCTTTGGCTGAAGATGCCCGGGTCGATGTTGTTATGCGTTCAAAACCAGATTATAAATATGAGGTCATCGGCATGGCCGAGGTGAAAGGCGGCACACTAGAGATGCAGCTCGATAAAGCGCGTGCTATTGCCCGGGAGAATGGCGGTGATGTGATTATTATCGTTGAAACCGGAACGAATTATCAGGTGACTGGCGATCAGCTGAACTCTTATGACGTTAGGGTATTCGAGGTCGCCCGGCGCATTCGTTAGCAATACGCCGGTAACCCCATGGATGATGGGCTTTAGAAAAACCAGCCCGTCACCTTGTAATCCCCCAGATTAAAGTTTCTCACACTCCACACATACTCGGTCGCGAAACCCGGGTACAGCGTGGTATTGCGGCCGTCTTTCGTGTAATACCAACTGTTGCCGCCGCTGCCCCAGGTCGTGCGCCGCATCTTCTCATCGAGCTCACGGTTGAACTCTTCTTGCCGGTCTTCGCGCACTGCGAGACTTTTGATCTGCCGTTTCTCGCAAGCCTGAATCGCCTGCACCGCGTATGCCATCTGTGCCTCGGTATAGACGAGCACCGAAGTATGACCCGGCCCCGTGTTCGGCCCCATCAGCGTGAACAGGTTCGGAAATCCCGCGATGGCAACACCTTTGTATGCCTTCGCGCCGTCTTTCCAGTACGCGTTGAGATCGCGGCCGCCGACACCCGTAAGCGGAAAAGGAAAACCCTGCGACGGTGATTTGTAACCCGTCGCCCAAACGATGACATCGACTTCGTATTCTTTGCCCGCTGCGCGGATGCCCTTTTCTGTCAGCGCTTCGACGCCGTGATCGATGAGTTCGACATTGGGCCGCGCGAGGGCGGGATACCAGTCATTCGAGATCAGCATGCGGGTTCTGCCGAGACGATAATCCGGCGTAACTTTTCGCCGCAGCACGGGATCTTTTATCGCACGGTCGATCTGCCGTTTGCAGACATTCTCGAGCAGTGTCGTCATGGGCGTATCCCAGACAATCGCCGTTGCCAGCAGTTCGGTGAGTCCGAAGATTGTTGCCCGGCGTAGTTTCTGCGTGAAGGGCAGGTAACGGTACATCAGCTTCTCGAGTTCGCTGTATTCGTAATCGGCTTTGGGCACGATCCACGACGGCGTGCGTTGAAAGACCTTGAGTTCCTTGACGAGCGGCGCAATCGCCGGCACGACCTGTATCGCACTGGCGCCGCTGCCGACGACGGCAACGCGTTTGCCTTTGAGATCGAGGCCTTTTTTCCAGGCTGCGGTGTGTACGGTAATTCCTTTGAAATCTTTGATGCCCGGAATATCCGGCACGCTCGGCGCGGCGAAGGGACCCATCGCACCCACGACGAAACGCGCACGCAGTGTGTCCCCGCCCGCGGTTTCGATCACCCAGAGCCCGTTCTCTTTGTCAAAACGCGCCTTCACAACTTTGGTATTAAAGCGTATCTTCGGCCGCAGGTTATGGTGTTCGGTCGTATCGACGATGTATTGCTGAATCTCTTCTGATTTTGCAAACATGCGCGACCAGTTTGTCTGTTCGAACGAGTAGCTGTAGAGATGGCTCGGCACATCGACTGCCGCACCGGGATATTTGCTGTCGCGCCAGGTGCCGCCGACTTCGCTCGCCGCTTCGACAATCAGAAAATCTTCCATGCCTGCTGCGCGTAATTTGATAGCCATGCCAAGACCACTGAAACCCGCACCGATGATGGCCACGAGTACATCGGGTTTGATTGTATTTTTTTCCATAAGAACCTCCGAAAGAGAACTTGTAATATATAAAAAGACCTTTATATCTTGTAAAGTATAAAAGTGAGCGTGTGTTCACCTTTCTTGGCCTCAATAACCCTGAAGTTCTTTGATCTCGACGGCGCTCAGGGCGCGGTTATAAATCCGCACCGAGTCGATGCTGCCATTCCAGAAGCCCAGCGTTGAGGAGCCGGTTCTTGCCCCGATGAAAAAATTCCCAACCGAGGTTGTGCCGAAGTTTATCGGAGCAGGGCCACCACCTGTGGGAATCTGGCCATTTAGGTAAATCGTCCCATGTGTTCCATCATAGACACCGCAGAAGAATACCCACGAATTCAATGGGAATGCGTCTGTGGCGATCAAATTGTAAGTACCCGCAGCACCATAGCTACCGAATCCTGAACCCGTGGTATTGGTATAGATAAAACTCGCGTTCCCGGTATTGTCATCTCCATAGCTGAGTGCAAAGACAGATGCTACTGCCTGTTGATTTACCCAGGAGCACATTGTTCTGGGTGTGTTCGCAAACGGCAATCCTGTATCCGCCGCAGAAAAATAATCGGTGGCGCCATTTAGGGCAACCGCGCCCGTTGTGTTTCCGTTGAAGCCAGTGGTTTTAGAAGGCGCGCCAAGTGCCGTTAAATTGTAGCCTGAGCCCGTGTCGTCTGTCAGGCTGTTGCCGATGGCGGCCCCATCGAAAGAATACTGCCTCAGTAACCCAATGCCTAACTGCGACGATAAAGCCAGAATTTCGTTATCGGCCAGAACGCGGTTGTAAATCCGCACATCATCGACATCGCCACTGAATGGATAACTCGTTGTCGCGTCGCCGCGCCCCATCATGATACCGTTGCTGCCGATGAGAACCGTGTTCCAGCTTTTGGCCAACTGGCCGATGAGTTGACCATTGACATAAAGCCTTGCGGTGGCGCCGTCGTATGAACCACAGATATGGTACCAAACGTTGGCGTTAAATGTATAAGCGACATTGAGATGATCGCCCCAACCGCTGTAAATGGCGTTCATGCTTCCCGCATTGTTAAAAATGCCGACGTAATTTGCTGCTCCAGTCATAGGCTGACCGTATTTTGCCGCGATCGCGTATCCCCCCGATACGGGTAACGTTGTCGGCCGGAGCCAGCTGCACATCGTGCGTGGCGCAGTTCCGGCGGGTAATCCGGTATCGCTGGCGCTGATGGCCTTTGTGTTGCTGTTAAAGTTATAGGCCCCGGTGACATTGAAGCGGTCTGCCGTCGCTATCGGCGCATTGACCAGCGTACCTGTGTGCCCGTTACCGCTGTAATCAATCGCGGTGCCGCCCGAAGCGTCGCTGAATGAATAGTATGCCTTGAGTCCATTGGGCACCTGTATGGCCATTTGCCGTATATCGGCCGCGCTCAACGAGCCCGCATAGACCCGCACATCGTCGACGCGGCCATGGAAAAAATAGGAAAACGCAGGATTGGTGGCGGATTGTTTCCCGATTTTCAGGCTGTTCAAGGTCGTTGCGCGGCTGCCCCCGGGAGTTTGTGTGTTGTCTACCACGCCGTTGACAAACACAGTCTGCACTGTTCCGCTGTAGGCGACGCAGACGTGCGCCCATGTATTTAATGGCAGGCCGACGCCGTCGGTATTGCCAATACCCGAGTGACCTGCGTTTACGCGTAACCCGTTATGCGTACCCAGATAAACCCAGTCGGTGTCGCCATAGGCGGCAGCCATCGCATAACCACTGGCTGCACCAGCCGGATTTACCCATGCGCACAATGTCTGGGGCGAATTGCCTGCCGGTAAGCCCGAATCTGAACCCGTCAG
>JAFLED010000308.1 GCA_017302045.1 Spirochaetota bacterium | reverse complement strand
ATAGAGGTATTTGCCTAAGCAGCGGATGGCGTTACCGCACATCTCGGCCTCAGAACCATCGGGGTTAAAAATACGAATCTGGAAATCGGCTTCGTTTTTGTTGTCCGGGGGCATGATGAGCACGAGCCCATCTGCACCGACGCCGTAATGGCGGTCGCATAACAGACGCGCAGCGCGCTGTGGGTTTTTCGGAGAGTCTTCTGTGAAGAGGTAATCGTTACCTAAACCTTCTAGTTTTGCAAATCGTAATGCTTTAGAGCCGCTCATATATCCCCCGATGCGGATAATCTGATAAAAATTCTTGCAAATGCTTCAAACTTTAGCAGAATGCCGAGTCTTATAAGGCCAGAAACTATGAACGAGACAGACTTTCAAGCCTTATTTGATTCGTACAGCGAAGCGCTGCGCAGCAAGAGCGATAATCCGATACCGCAGAAGCTGCACCTGATGATATACAATTATGCGCGGCTGCGCCACCAGCAGACGAGCGACGTCTCGGCCGATTTTTACCTGCACATCTGTGGCAAACTCGAGGGCATTTTTGCCCGCTATGACCCGCGGCGTATACCGTTCTATCAATATCTGGCGAGTATGCTCAATTTTGAATTCAGTCATTTTCTGCGCCGCCGGCGCCTGCCGCGCTCGCAGTTACAGCTGCTCTCACTCGACGAACTGCAGGCACGCAATGTGCAGCTCGGCGACCGACCTGCGGATCAAAACGATGAACTCGGTGAAATCATAAAGATGATGAAAACCGGCGAACGCCAGTACGCCAAACTGGCGCTTGCCCTACCCCTCAATTTCGGGGAGCTCCGCCAGCTCACCCAGCGTAAAAAAAACCAACCCGCAGCACAGTGGGGCATCCTACGGTCTTACCGCGAATTTCTGCGTTTCGCCGAAGAAAGACGCAGCCGGGTGCTCGCCGACCGGGATCGCCTCGCCAAAGTGCTGACACAACTGAACCACCAGCTGCTCTCGGCCAGCGGGGCCGAATTGGCGCGCCTGAAGAGCCGGCGTGAGACGGCGCAAAAAAAGTTTTTTTCCATGGACGCCCGCATCCCTATACGCATCGTGGCGGGGGTCACCGGCGACTCCATAGCCACGGCGCAGCGGCAGCTGAAGAAGGCGATGGAGCAGCTGAAAAAGGCCTGGTTACATAGGGAAAAACATAAACTTGGTGGCAAAAAGAGGACGACTAAAGAGGCACATTGAAGGTTAGCAAAACTAAGGTCAATAAAACCAAAGTCAAGAAAATCGCTAAAATCAAGCCCCCGCTGCGCGCGGCCAAAACGGTTGCCCTGAGGCCCAAAAAGACGAATGCCATCGCCAAGAAAAAAAAGACCACACCGCTGGTGAAAAAGAAAACCGCGGTAAAACCCGCTAACGATACCGCTTTGCTGAAGACATCCCTCCCTCCCGAAGAGCCGCAGCAGCCGGATATCACTCCGTACGCGGCGCTCAGCGACGAATATGCGCTGGCAACCGCATGGGATACCCTCGGCGACGAAGAATACCTGCTCGACGAAGAGATCTGGAACAGTCTTTATAACCGTATCAAATTACAGTTGTTGCAAACCACGTACTCTTTTCGTATTGAAACCGACGGCGCGAATCTTAGCCCCTATGCCGTCACCCCGATGCCGGCCTTTCGCGCCGCCAACGAACCGGGTTTTCTCAGTGCGGGGAGCTTCACCATTCTGCGCCCCGAAGTGCCAGGTGTGATTTTCGATCTCAAAATCTCGACGAGCGACGAAGCGTTGTTGCTCGATTGGCAGCTCAGCCGCAAAGATGCGAAACCCAGCAGCGGACACATGGCACTCTACCTCGACGGCGAGCTTGTAGAAGCCGTAAATCTGCAACAAAGCCGCTGCCAGCTTGAGCTCACACGCGAAGATATAGGTGACGTGACGTTTTATTTTCTCGATGCAGACACAGGCAAACAGGCCAAAATTCTCGAACTCAATATTTAACAACATGCAAGTAGCACGCAATAAAGTAGTCACCATCAGTTACGAGGTGTCAGAAAAAGGTAAAGGTAAACTCGAAGACGGCACGCTCGATTACCTGCACGGGTTCAAGAACCTGATGCCGACGCTTGAAAAGTTTCTTGCCGATAAGAAAGAAGGCTTTTCAGGCAAGGTAGAGATGGGGCCACGCGACGCTTTCGGCGAAATCAACCCCGAGCTCGTCATGCAGATTCCGAAAACGCAACTCGAAAAACCCGAAGAAATCAAGGCCGGCATGCAAATCGAACTCGAGAGCGAAGAAGGTATAATTCCTGCGCTGGTCACCGGCGTCGGCGACAACGAAATCAGCGTCGATGGTAACCATCCCTATGCGGGCAAAACCATCATGTTCGACGTCAAAGTCGTAAAGGTACGAGACGCTTCGGCTGAAGAACTTGCGCACGGCCACGCGCACGGTGCGCATGGGCATCATCACTGACGCACTAAAAATTTGATTCTGACAAAACCCCTGTTTTGAGCCGTTCGTGCTAACAGCAGAAAGCGGGCGCGGCCAGATAAGCGAAGATTCTGAGTGCAGAGTAAAGCGTGTTTACGACTATTAAAAAGAACCTCACCCGTTTCGCCGATCACCTGATTGATTCGCCCTGCATCGCCGTGTGTATCATGCACACAGAGACCGGGCTCTGCAAGGGTTGTTTTCGCACCATAGATGAAATCGCAGGCTGGCCCGAAATGACGGGCGATGAAAAACGCGCTGTCATCGCACAGGCCGCCGCGCGTAAACAAGCGGCGCGTCCGTAATTTAGTTTTCTTCTTTAATATGCGGCGTTTTCGCGCGGATGAAAAACGCTCCCGTAAAAATGACGAGTATGGCAATACTGGTTTGCCAGTTTTCAATGTGCCAGATCTTGAGCTTCAGGGTATCTTGCGCCGCTTCGAATGTCATTTTTAGACCGACAATCAGCACGGCGAGCATCGCCGCACCTTCGAGCTGCGGGTACTTTTCGAGCAGCTTGATAAACGACTTCGCAAACAGTCGCAGGCAGGTAACGCCGAAGAACGCCCCCCAAAACAACACCCAGAAATCGCGGGTCATCGCGACACCGGCGCCGATCGAATCGAATGAGAATAAAATGTCTGTCCACTCGACAGCAATGATCGCCGCCAGTATCGCATGGCCTTTCCACTTGAAACGCGATATCTCTATCCCTTGTTCGTCCTCGGCTGTTTTCTTTTTGCCCAAACGGGCACGTTCGCGAAAATAGCGGAAAAAAACAAATATCAGTAAAGGGATAAAAAACAGCCACACGGGAATTTTGGCGCTACCCGGGTGTATCGCTTCCCCTGAAATATAGAACGCCGTACCGATACCGGTCAGAAAAACACAATCGAGCACGAGCAGAAAAATATTGCGCAGAAAGAAATCCCCCGCCATGTTGATGAGATAAAAACCACCGATACCCATAATCCATTTCTGCTCGAGAATAAAACCCGCGGCAACGAGAAAAAGAAAACGAAAAATAAACGCGCCCCAGACACCCCAGGTCAGCGCTTTATGCGCATCGGCGGGTTTCAGGTGCCGTACCTGTATCGCGAGCACTGTGGCATTGTCGATGCCGAGTATGCCTTCGAGAAAAGCGAGAGTGACAACGGTGACAAGTCCAGTCGAAACGAAAAGATCAGACGCTCTGCCCGAGGTGAGCGACGTCATCTGCGTCATGAAACCCCAGTGGTAATCGGCCAGCATGACAGCGCCGAAAACCAGCGCCGAGAGCATAAGAGGCCACTCTTTTTTGACGATGCCCACGCTCTATTTAAACCTGTGAATCTCGAACTGGTCTGCAAAGACACGAATACCGTAAAACTCTCCGGAAAGAGTTTCCCAGACCTGCCGCCATTCGGTCGGACGCCCCGAGAGTTCGAGAATCAGCGAATTGCGCAGATCGCCGTCGAGCGAGTAGCGCCCGATACGCATCCGTCCGTTTTCAAGATTTTGCCAGACACCAACACTGTCTTTACCCTGCGGCAGGTATGGGTGATCTTCTGCGTTTGAAAGCCGCGCAAATACAGTGTCGGCCTGGGCCTCGCCCAGATTCTTTACCTTGACGATGCGGTAGGCGAGCGTCATCTGTTTTTTGTCCGAATCGGGGTCGATACGGTCGATACGCGAAGCGAACATGATTTTTTCACCCGAATAAAACGGATAGATATA
>JAFLED010000307.1 GCA_017302045.1 Spirochaetota bacterium | reverse complement strand
CAGCCTGAGCCCCGCCGCGCGCCATTCCGCATCTCCACTAACCCTCGGTTCCCTTAAGCTAGACTCGCGCCTCATTATAGGCACGGGGCGCTACCCCGATCTCGAAACTATGCGCCGCTGCCATGACGTTTCGGGTACACAAATGGTGACAGTTGCCTTACGGCGGATGGATCTCCCCGCGGGTGGCTTAACGACAGACGGCAAACCTGCGCCGACGCTCATCGACTATATTGATCGCACAAAAATTGCGCTTTTACCGAATACCGCAGGGGCGGCGACAGCGGCCGAAGCGCTGAGGTATGCCCGCATCGCCGCGCAGATGGACTGCACGCACCTGAAAATAGAAGTCACCGGCGATCTACAGACTTTACTCCCTGACCCGATTGAAACGTTGAAAGCCGTCGAGCTGATACGCGCGCATGCAGAAACCCGGCATCTCTACCTTATGGTCTACACCAGCGATGATCCTGTCATGGCACGGCGTCTCGCCGATGCGGGGGCGGGTGCTGTGATGCCCGCGGCGAGTCCGATTGGTTCGGGCAGGGGTGTTGCAAACGAAGCGAACCTGGTCATTCTTTTCGAGATGATGCGCGGCCGTGTGCCGGTAATTATCGACGCAGGTATCGGTCAACCGTCGCATGCTGCGCGTGCGATGGAACTCGGTGCCGATGCGGTATTACTCAACACCGCGATCGCCAAGGCGCAAGATCCCGTGCTTATGGCCGAGGCGATGCGCGATGCGGTTGCGGCAGGTCGCGCCGGATATCTCGCTGGTGCGATACCCGCAAAACTCTACGCGACGGCTTCGAGCCCCGTTTAATTTTCAGAAGGCGATACCAGCACCGAGGTTTGCGGCATACCCCGTCGAGCGCGCACTGCCGCCCGAGGTGCTGCCGACAGTAACATCGTACCAGGCACCGATAATGCCGCCCTCTATGTAAAGAAAGATCTGCGCAAACACGGGGATATCCACCCCGCCCAAAAAGCGATAACCCGAGCCCGCGATTTTACTTTCGATGGAGAAGCCGGGGTATGTCGCGAGAGAGCGAAGCGCTTCAGAGCCAAAGCCGGCTTTGACATATGGTGACACAAAGGGCAATCCGGAAAACTTTGCCTGCGCCTCAATGCCGATGGAAAAACCGGTATTCGTGTAGAGAATGTTGGGCGACGAAATTTCACCGCTATAGGCCATATTCGGTGCAAAGCTGACATAGAGACCACCCCCGACCGAGAGCCACGGCGCGACGCTGTAAAGGTAATGGCCTGAGGCGCCGAAATGCGCGCCGCGAAATGTGCTGCCGGCAAAAACGCCGGGATTATCGACCTTGACATCCGCAGACGAATAACCGCCGAAAGCGCCGATATCGAAGGCGGCGGCAACCGGTGTTACCGCGAGCGAGACGCAGAAAAGAGCCGCGAAAAACTTCTTCATACCAGCATCACCCAGGCAGCCCAGCCGTAACCAGCGGTCGTAAGCAGAAACGAAAAAGACGAGAACATACCAAAGGGCGAGAAGGGCGATTTTTTAATATCGGGTTTTACCGACATGATTAAAAAGAGCAGCGGATTCAATGCCGAGCCCGCGACAATCAGGTATGCCATAATCTCTGAACCCTGAGCGTTACCGACGACTTGGTAGACGAGCCAGTTGAGAATCGCCATGAGAATATAGTCGATGTGCGCGCTCAGCAGATATTTTTGATTTGTGAAGATTTGCGTAAAGAGGCCGAGAAATTTAACCGCGACGAGTAACCAGGCAAGCGCAAGGGATACGATCAGAAACACCGCGCCCGATTTCAGAAGAATTTCCATAGGTTAGGCCGCAGGTCGCCCCAGGCCGGTAAAGAGTTCTTTGGTTTGAGGGTAACGCGTGGCTCAATAATAACTTAACGTTCACAGATTAAAAATTAATGTTTAATTAATAAAAAATGAAAAAAATGTAAAAATCCGATAAAAGTGATTTTCTCGATAAATGCCTTTCCGATTTTCCATAGAGATGAAACGATTTTCCAGAGTTGCGGCGATTGTATGCTTTTCTCCCGGCATCTTGTTCGCCACCGCGGCAGCGCACGATCCGGTGCACGATCTGCTGATTCATATCGGCATTACCATACTGACTGCGGCGTTGTTTGCTTACCTGGGTAATCTGCTGCGGCAGCCGCTGATTCTGGCATATCTCGCCGCGGGTGTGGTTTTGGGTCCGAATGTCGGCTTCGGCGTCATTAAGAGTGAAAAAGACATCTCGACGATTTCAGAGATTGGCCTCATTCTGCTGCTCTTCATGATCGGCATGGAGATCGATCTCAAAAAAATCAAGGCCTCGGGTAAATCTTTATTAATCACCGGTGCGACGCAGTTCTTTATCTGCGCGGTGTTGGGTTTCGGTTTTTTTCGTCTGCTGGGTTACAAAATCGCCGATGGCAAATACGATCTTTTTTATCTCGCGGTCTGTTGCGGTATTTCTTCGACGGCGATTGTCGTTAAGCTGCTCTATTCGAAGTTCGAGCTCGATACGCTGGCCGGACGCCTCACTCTCGGCATTTTGGTCTTCCAGGACATTTGGGCTATTGTTATTCTTGGTGTGCAGCCCAATCTTGCAGATCCGAAAGTTTTGCAGATCTTGTTTTCGTTCGCCAAAGCAGGTCTTTTGGTTGTGGTCAGCATGCTGCTCAGCAAGTACGTGCTGCCGTATCTTTTCGCCAGAATTGCTAAAATCTCTGAGTTGATGCTGCTGCTTTCGCTCGGTTGGTGCCTCGCGGTCTGTGCCGCGGCGCAGGTGCTGGGGCTGTCGCTCGAAATGGGCGCGCTTATCGCCGGGGTGTCGATTTCGACATTCCCCTATAATCTCGACGTCGTTGCCAAGGTGACGACGATACGCGATTTTTTCGTCACGATTTTTTTCGTCTCGCTCGGTATGAAAATACCAAATCCTGTCGCTCACATCGATCTGGTGGGTATCGCTTTTATTACCGCCGGATTTCTGATCTTTTCCAGGTTTGTCTCGATTTACCCGGTACTGTTTTTTCTCAAAAACGGTAACCGTGTAAGTTTACTCACCTCGATCAGTCTTTCGAATATCAGCGAGTTTTCCCTCGTCATCGCCGCGCTCGGGCTTGCGTCGGGGCATATCGACCAGAATATGCTATCGATCATTATTTTTACCTTCGTCATCACTTCGGTGCTTGCGCCGTACATGATCAAGTTTAACCAGCAGCTACAGTTGGTGTTGACCCGGTTTTTCGAAGCGATTGGTTTCAGGGATAAAGCCAAGTTCGTCGAACCAGTAGAGGCCAAACTCGATAAAGAAGTGGCCTTGCTCGGTTTCTTCAGAGTGGCGAGTTCGTTTGTGATGGATCTGAACGAGAAGAAATCCCACCATGCGCTTAAAGAGAAAATTGTCGTCGTCGATTTTAACCAGGCGGTGCATGAAAAGCTGCACACGCTCGATATTCCCGCAGTGTACGGCGATATCAGCAATGTCGATACGCTGCACCACCTCGGGTTGCACGATATCAAGGTCGCGGTTTCGACGATACCCGATAATATACTTGTGGGTACCAGCAACCTGAAGCTCATCAAACAAATTCAGGAAATCGCGCCGCATGCGAAAATTATCGTTACCGCCGAAACTCCGGCCACGGCGCTTAAAATGTACGAAGCGGGGGCCGACTACGTTTTTCTGCCGCGCACGCTGGCGTCAAATCACCTGATACCGATCATCCGCGATATGCTGACAACGCAGCATCATGAGAATACGGGCCGTGGCCATGCCGGCAAGGTAAAAGTGGCCAGCCACCGGATGGAAAAATTGAGAGAAGAACAGATCGAGTGGCTGAAAAACCGAAGCGAGATTATTAAATAAGGCTCGCGGGATTTCAGCTTTTGCAGAATTTCCTGGCTTAGATTACCCTTGCACCACTAACCGGTATCCCACGGCGGGTTCGGTGATAATCAATTCGGGTTTCTCGGGATTCTCCTCGATTTTTTTGCGCAGGTTACAGATGTACACGCGCAGGATATTCGTTTCGTTTTCCATTCCGGGTTCCCAGACTTCTCTCATGATCTGGCTTTGGGTAACGACTTTGCCCGCATGCGTTACGAGAAGTTTCAGCAGATTGTATTCGATGCGCGTGCATTTCAACGGATTACCCGCGACGCTGACGATGCGGCGGTTGAAGTC
>JAFLED010000306.1 GCA_017302045.1 Spirochaetota bacterium | reverse complement strand
TATCTGCATGCTGCCTGTGAGCCCCATGCAGTGTGCGTGTTTGCCGTCCATGTCGTGCTCGGCAATAACGGGATTGGGGATAACCGGCATATTCGCGGGCACCGGCGCAGGCGCAACGGGGTCGAAAGCCGCGGCGCCAGGGTATTCTGACTTGGGGTGAATCGTCGCTTTTTCTTTTGCCTTGAGTGCATCCCATGCTTTTTGCTCTTTGATCCAGGTGAATGCCGAAATGCCTGTGCCCGCCGCGATCAGTACAAATGCGGTGGCGAGAGACCCCTGAACGAAGCGACGCCGGTTTGTTTTGATGAAGAAAGCGAGAAATCCGTTACGGAACGGATCTTCGATAATGAACTTGGTTAATACCGAAAGCAAGAAAGTCACGCCGATGATTGCCGTGGCAAGTTGCCATTGCGGCCACTTCTGGAGTTGGGGTATATATTTTGAGACGACGATGAGCGGCCAGTGCCAGAGATAGATCGCGTATGAGATATCTCCGACAAAACGCAGCGGCTGCATGCCCAAAAGGGTCGCGGCGGCGAAGCGCGCTTCATTGCCGAGTATGAGAAAAACTGCGCCCATCGTCGGCAGCAGCGCAATAAATCCGGGGAAATCGCCGCCTTGTTTTACAACGAAGACCGAGGCAATCACCATGATGAGGCCGGCCCAACTCAGCGTGATGCGCAGCGCGTTGGCGAGATTCAGGTAGGGCCAGAGTATTGCGAGTGTCGCACCGAGCGCAAGTTCCCACGCGCGCGTGGTCGTGGCAAAATAACCCTGCGGCGTGTTGCGCAGCACGAAAATGGAAATGAACAGGGAACCGGCGAGCAGTATGATCGAAAAGATCGCGGATGTCGCGCGTATGCCGCGGCCGGTTTTGCGGCTGATGGCCGCGCACATAAAGACGATCAACGGCCAGGCAAAATAAAACTGCTCTTCGATCGAAAGCGACCAGTAGTGCTGTGCGACTGTCGCGTTTGCTTCGCGCGCCATGTAGTCGACGGCCTGCGAAATCAGCATCCAGTTCTGAAAGTATAACCCCGAAGCAAAAACCTGCTTCGTCGTGTTAAGCCATTCTGTTTCAGGCAGCCATTTGAGGCAGGCCCACAGCGAAACCAGCAGAACCAGCGTCGACGCCGGCAACAAACGCCGCAGGCGCCGCGACCAAAAGTTACCGAGGTCGAGTTGCCCGGTTTTTTCGATTTCCGCAACGAGCAGGCTTGTAATGAGAAAGCCCGATATGACAAAGAAAACATCGACGCCGATAAATCCGCCTTTAAAACTATCGGGCCAGATATGAAACAGCAGAACCGCTATAACGGCGATGGCGCGCAGGCCCTGCAGGTCGTTGCGGTATGAAATTGTCGAAGTACTCATAAAGTTATGCTGGGTGGCCTTCCGGACAATCGAATACATGGTCAAGCATCCCGGGCATTTCAACGCTTTGGGCAGCTGGGAATTTAAAAAGGATTGTCACCCTGTCTCAAACTCTAATTTTAACTCCACACCGCGCGGTAGAGCAGTTGGTAGCTCGTTGGGCTCATAACCCAAAGGTCGCAGGTTCAAGTCCTGCCCGCGCTACATAGCTTTTTGAACAGGGGGCAATGCCCCCTGTTTGATGAGTAGAAGTTGTTATTCGGTATTAGGGCTCGTAGCGGCGAAGACGCGGCTACGTCGCCGTGGCCGCATAGCAGCCACGGCGACGTAGCTCAGTTGGTTAGAGCGATGGAATCATAATCCACAGGTCCGGGGTTCGAATCCCTGCGTCGCTAAATAAGTCGCCGAAGCGACGCAGCACCGAAAACGGAGCAGGGGCGATTTTCTTAAGTCGCCTTAGCACAGCTGGTTAGAGCGATGGAATCATAATCCACAGGTTCGAGGTTCGTTCAGCGAGTCTTCGAGCTGCGCCGTCGAAGCTTATAGCCCTTCGAGCGCCGGCATCGGCAATCCCTGCGTCGCTACATTTCACTCCGATATCTGTTTTCGCGCTCACGCAAGTCTGAACAATGGGCGTGAACCCTCTGATGGTAAAAAAATCCCTTAACTTCGAACGCCTGAAGCTTGCGCTCGGCATCAGTTACCGCTACTCGCGCGGCAAGAGTAAATATTTTCTGAGCATGAATGCCTTTCTGGCCTTCGTCGGCGTATTTGTCGGCACAAGCCTGCTCGTGGTGGTGATGTCGATCTTCGGCGGATTTCAGGCGCAGCTCAAAAAGAGTATCTTCCAGTTCGACCCGCATGTCATGCTGACCGTCGACCGCATCACGGGCGGTGAAAAGATCGCCGGTTGGCAGAAATGGAAAGAGCGCCTTGCGGCCGACCTGAAAGACGATGTCGAATCGGTCGAAGGCAATATCCAGTCGCCGGCTATTTTTCGCCGCCGCAAATTTCTCGACCACGTATTCGTGCGCGGTATGGATTTTCAGCCGAACGATAAGGCGCGCACCTTCGAAATACCGGTGTCGTTTCCCGAAATTGTCGAGCCGGCAAATAAGCGCGAGATTCCACAGGGCGATTACGCGATCATCGGCAAAGAGATGGCGGCGAATCTGAACCTGGGTGTCGGCGATACAATCGAGCTGATCGTACCGCGCGGGCAGTTTAACCTGCAGACCGGTGTTACTCCCTCGATCCGTACTTTTAAAATAGCGGCACTCTTCAAGACGGGGCACTATAACTATGACACGAAAGTTGTGGTACTCTCTCTCGCGACCGCACAAAATCTCTACGCTCTGCCCGACGCCGTTCAGCAGCTGGTTATCCGCCTCAAAGATACCGATGCGCTTTCGAAAACCCGCCGCAAGATCGCGCGCGCCTGGCCGTATACGATACGCACCATCGAAGACGAGCAGCGCAACTTTTTTGCCGCACTGCGCCTCGAAAAAACCATCATGATCGTGATCGTTTTTCTCTTTATTATCGCCGCGATGGTCGGGATTATCATTGCGACGTTTAATATCGTGCGCGCGCACAGGCGCGATATCGGTATCATGAAATCGCTGGGTTTCTCGCGGCGACAGATTCTCATGATTTTCGCCGTCACCGGCATGGCGATGGGTATCATCGGTTCGGTCGCTGGTATCTTTGCGGGCGTTGGGCTTGCCAATAATCTCGAGTCGATCTTACACGGCGTCGAAGCTGTGATTAATTTTTTCGGGCATTTCTGGTGCGCGAAGGTCAGTTCGTGTATGTGGTTGGATGTACGCCTGATACCGCGCGATGTGTATTATTTCGATCATTTACCGATCGATATCGACTGGAAGCTTTTACGCGTTTTGGGTTATGTTTCCGTAATCCTGTCGATTCTGGCTTCGATTGTGCCGGCGCGTAAAGCCGCGAAACTCGAGCCCATTGATATCATCCGTAAGGCGGAGTTCTGATGGAATCACAAAATTCATCGCAGGCGGCGATCCTCACTGTACAAGATCTCCATAAAACTTACCGCGATGGCGAGGCTTTTGCCGAGGTCTTGAAAGGCATCAGTTTCAGCGTCGACCCGGGCGAATTCGTCGCGATCCAGGGGCCTTCGGGTGCGGGTAAGAGCACGCTTCTGAATCTTCTGGGTGCGCTCGATAAACCCGATTCGGGAAAAATCGTCATCGACGGCCTCGAGCTCACGGCGCAGATTAAACACAAAACCGTCGATGTCTTTCGCCGCGACAAAATCGGATTTATTTTTCAGAACCATTACCTGATGCAGGAGTTCACCGTCGTTGAAAACGTGATGCTGCCCTTACGCGCGCAGGGTGTGGTTTATGCCGAAGCGAAAGAAAAAGCCGCAAAGATCTTAAAGCGCATTGGCCTCGACCACCGCATGAACCATTTTCCCTCGCAGATTTCGGGCGGTGAAAGCCAGCGTGTCGCCGTCGCGCGCGCCGTGGTGAAAAATCCCCCGCTCATTCTGGCCGACGAGCCTACGGGAAATTTAGACAGCGATAACCGGCAGCGTTTTATCGACGTTTTAAATACCTTGCAGGCTGAAGACAAACTCACGATCATTGTCGTGACACATGAGTCAGAGCTGGCCATGGCCGCTTCGCGCAGACTGATGATGCGCGATGGTAAGATTGTTTAGCCGTTTTCTTCTCAGGAAACTATTTTGTTTTTCGGTGCGTGTAAGCGATAAAGCCGAAATAGGCCGCAACCAGAATTAGAAATACATAAAACGGAATATATCCGACGACGGCAAAGAGCGTCTTTGATCTTTC
>JAFLED010000305.1 GCA_017302045.1 Spirochaetota bacterium | reverse complement strand
TCACCTACGAACCGGGTGAGATCATCATCGGCCTCGGTAAATTTCCGCGGCTCGTGCAGGCCTATTCGCGCCGCTTTCAGATACAAGAAGACCTCGTGAAAGAAATCGCCGAAGAAGTCATGACCTCGGGCAAGGCGCGGGGTGTGAGAGTGAAATCCACCGGCCGGCATATGTGTATGTGCAGCCGCGGGCCTTCGGACCATACCGCAGAGACCGACACCGAATACGCGATGGGGACCTTAGCGCAGAAATGAACGTCGTTTATCTCACCGATATTCACGATAATTTCGCCGGTGTCTCGAGCGTACTCAACCAGACCGACGCCGATCTCTACATTCTTTCGGGAGACCTGACTTACCATTGCTTCGGTACCGATGAGGCGTTGTTTCGTTTTATCGAACTGCAAGAGAAAATCCGCAACCTTGCCCTGCAAGAAGGCGCGAAAAGCAACGACACGCAGGCGACGCTGCGTGTCGCTGAAAAGGCCAAAGCCGGATTAACCCCGGGAGTATTACCGGCTGCCGAAGGCGAAGAATACCTGAAGCTCGCGGCCGAAGCGCACCAGGAACTTCTGCGTAAGTACCAGACGATGAACAAGGCGATCGTCGCGACGCAGAAGAAGTGTTTTATTATTCCGGGAAATTACGATATCACGCTGCAAGGAACTCCGGTGGCTCCGTACAGCCTGCATGAAAAGTCGCAGGTTATCGACGGCGTTAAATTTGCCGGGTATGGCAGCGCGCCGATTTTCACTCCCGGTATTCCCGAAGAGCTCACGGTTACTTTTGAAGAGTCGGGAACGGGCAGCGCGCTAGTCAGTAAACCGATGGATTTTATGCGCCACGAGCATGCCGATGTTTTCGTCCTGCATAACCCGCCGTATGGCACGCTCGACAAGCTGCCGCGGTACGGGCACTGCGGCTCGCAGGGGCTGAGGCAGGCTGTCGACGACGTGCAACCGCGCCTCGTGCTCTCGGGCCATGTACATGAAAGTTTCGGTTTGTTAAAATTAGGGCAGAGCTATTTTCTCAATCCTTCGAATTTCGGTGCTGTGGAAAGTATGGAGGGCAAACAGCCCGGTGGTTATTTTTCAACTTTTCAGCTGCAAGCAGACGAAAGCGGTCAGAAATTTTTGCGCGATGTAACGTGGAAACGCCTGGTCGGCGGCAGCATCGTCGATATTTGTAATATCAAAATCGATAAAAAGCAGCGCGCGACCGAAACGGTAATCCATGCGGATGAGTACGAAGCCATGGGTAAGTTCTTGCTCTAGCTATGCGCAATCCTTTCCCGGAAAACGAGACGTTCAAGAAGTTTCTGGGTATTAAAGACTATTTTCGTAAATTTACCACCGAAGAAAACATGCTGCGCACCCGCGAACTTGCACGCGCCGCGCGCATGATACAGCAGACGGGCGCGAAAATTTCCTTCGACCTTCTGGGTTCGGCAAATTTCGGTATGGCGGTCGAGGTTTCAGATGTCGACATTGTCATGTATATCGAATGCGACCATGAAGACGAGGCGCGGTACGATAACACACCGATGCTGAGAATCTATGAATCGCTGTTCTTCGCTACGATTCTCAAGGAGATCAGCCATAATCCCTTCAAGCTCGAAATTGTCGATTTTATCAATCTGAGACGCCTCGACCGTGCGATACGCGAGCCGGGTTTCGACGACGATATTCTCGCGCGTTTTGTCTTTTACCGCACGATCTGCCGCGGTGTGAATAAGCTGCCGATCCGCAAATACGAGCAGGCGATTTCGGGCAATAAAGAACTTTTCAAGCGCATCGAAGACCATCTCACCGAGGCCCTCAAGGAATTTACGCGCTCGTCGAGCCATCGCTTATCGTTCCAGAAATACGTCTCGCGTCTCAAAGAGCAGAATATCAAGATTCCGGGATCGATGATCGAGAAGATACAGGAATACCTCGATAAGGGGTGATGTTGCCCGTCGAATCGCTGCTCGCAGAAATCCGCAGTTGCACCGTCTGTGCGCCGTACCTTCCCCTGGGGCCAAACCCGATTATTCGGGCGAAGGGCGCGGCACGCATTCTGCTCATTGGCCAGGCACCCGGGACAAAAGTGCATGCCTCGGGAATACCTTGGAACGACCAGAGCGGCATAAAATTGCGCGATTGGTTTGCCGTCGATACGGCGGCGTTTTATAACGAAGAGAAGTTCGCCATTATGCCGATGGGGGCGTGTTATCCGGGCAAGGGGAAATCCGGCGACCTGCCGCCGCGGCCCGAGTGCGCGCCGCTCTGGCATGCAAAGGTGCAGGCGCTGTTGCCAAACCTGAGACTTGTGATTCTCATCGGATCGTACGCGGTGCGGTATTACCTGCCGCAGCTGGGAAGGCTCTCGGTACGCGACCTCGTCTTGCAGGCAGACTTTGAGCGGGCTGCGGTTTTGCCGTTAGTGCATCCCTCGCCGCGCAACAAACTTTGGCTGAAGCAGAACCCGTGGTTTGAGAGCGGCGTGATTCCGAAGCTGAGAGCGCGGCTTCATGCTATTTTGAGAGCATAGTTTACTCTGTTTTTCGGCCAAATCACCGGATTTCGGTTATATTGTGTATATGCACAATACGGATCTGATTTTCGATATCATTCCGAAAGACCTCTTTGATATCAAGCGCGACGGCGACTTTGTTGGCCAAATACAGCACCTCGTCGAGCAGTGCCATCCCGGTACCACGAAAATGAAGCTCGAAACGCTGAGCGGCGAGCTTTCAGAGGCGTCGATTCCGTTCGCCATGTCGAATCGTGCGCTGCATGGTCTCTTGCATGGCGGTGCCTACTTTACCGTCGGTGATACCATCACGGCGATGATGTGTCTCTTCTTTATCGATAAACCCGGAGAGCGTATGGTGACCGTGAATGCTTCGATTCGTTATCTGCGCGCCGTCAACCGCGAGACGCTCAAGGCGAAAGCTGTCTTGAAGCGCCGCGAGGGCAAGAATCTTTTTTTCGTCTGCGATTTCTTTTTGCCCGACGGCAAGCGTGCGGCGCAGGCGAAATACCACTACGTACTTGCTGCGATTAGCCAGACGCCTGTTTCAGCAGAGCCTAATTAAACTTCGCCCGCGAGCATTTGCTCGAGCGTCTGTGGTTTACGCAGAATTTCGAGATCGCCCTTTTCAGACAGCAAGAGCTCGGGCAACAGCGGTCTTGTATTGAAATTCGAACTCATACAAGAACCGTATGCACCCGCATACCCGATCGCGAGCCAGTCTTTCTCGTGAATCTCGGTAAGCCGCCGCTTCGTCGCGAACGTATCGGTCGATTCACACACCGGCCCCACAACATCATAAGTATGCTGCCCCGGCCGGCGCAACACTGGCAGAATAGGGTGGTAGGCCTCATACAGCATCGGGCGTATCAGGTCGTTCATCGCCGCGTCAATAATCGCGATGGTTTTGCCGGTTCTCTCTTTTAAATGTCGCACACGCGTGAGTAGGATGCCCAACGGCGCAGAAATAAAGCGCCCCGGTTCGAAATGGATTTCGATACTTTCGCCAAAGATTTTTCGAACCGCAGCGGTTAATCCCGCGAAATCGAAATCGACGGCGTCGCCTTCGAGATTTTCATATTTTACGCCGAAACCGCCGCCGAGCGAAATGTATTGCAACGGATACTGCAGTGCGTTTTTAACGATATTGTATTTTTCAGCAAGAAAGGTCGCGGTTTCAATATACGGCGCCGCGTCGAAAATCTGCGAGCCGATATGCGCCTGCAAACCGACTAGCTTCAGCTGTTTTGCACCCTTGAGAATACGCAGAGATTCCTGGAAGTCGTTTTCACTCAGTCCGAATTTGTTCTCTTCTTTACCCGTCGTGATATGGCGGTGTGTATCGACTTCGACATCGGGGTTGAGGCGCAGTGTCACGGCTGCCATGAGGTCTTTGTCTCTCGCGATGCGTTCGATGTCTTTGAGCTCTGAGATACTCTCGACATGCAGGCTGCGTATTCTCAGGTCGAGAGCCGAGGCGATTTCAGCCTCCGACTTGCCGACTCCTGCAAAGACAATTTTTTCGGGTGGAAATCCGGCTTTAAGCGCGCGGTAGAGTTCGCCGCCTGAAACCACGTCGGCGCCAAAACTTTTTCTCTCAGCGATGCGGGCGAGAATGCCCAGGTTTGACTGCGATTTTACCGAATAATAAAATCCGCAGCCGGGCAACCGGCTCTCGAGCAGCGAGAGCCGT
>JAFLED010000304.1 GCA_017302045.1 Spirochaetota bacterium | reverse complement strand
GAGCTTGCGCTGGGCGCTGAAATACCAATTTTCGATAATATCGCCCACGAGAAAAATCTTACGGAAACGCACGCCGCGCTTTTTCAGGTGGTCGAGCAGTTTAAAAAGATCTTTGTGCATGTGCGTACGTATCTTCTTTTTGAGAAGATAGTGTATGTCTGACAGATAAATGGCGTCGTAGACCGTATCTTTTTTAAAGCGGAACTTTTTATCTGTCTCGGGCACGTTTTTTAAACCGCATCGGTTTGCGTGGGGCTCATGGAACCATGAAGCTCAGAAACGACATGTCGTCGAGCCTTCGGTATTTGCCGCGAAACTGCGTCAATGCCGTACGCATTTGCTCTACAACTTCACCGGGGTGTTCGAACTTTCTGCCGGCAAGTGTGCGGCGGATTCCCTCTTCGCCGAATTCTTCGCGCATTTCGTTGCGGGTTTCGCCGATGCCGTCTGTGGTGACGATAAAGATGTCGCCCGATTTTACTCTGATGGACGCCGAACGGATAATCATCTGTTCTTCAACCCCGAGAAACGGAAAGCCATCCGCCTCATTATGGTGCGCCCGCGGCAGCGGTATGACTTTACCGCCGCGCAGTACATAGACGGGCGTATGCCCAAAATCGAAATACAGCAGAATATTGCTGCGGATATCGAGCAGCAGCACAACTCCCGAAGCGTACATGTCTGAAGGGGTTGATTTAGCGAGCATGGTGTTGAGTATTTTCAGCCGGGACGACAGTTTTATGCTGCGAAAGTCGGCATCGGCGCCGGTTTTGCATAGGTATTTGAATATCGCGCGAAAATAGGCGCCCATCGCCATTGCCATCTGCGCGGCCTTGAGTCCCTTGCCGCACACGTCCATGACAGAGAACAAAGTCAGGTGGGGTTTTAGCCCCTGTGCGTAGATAAAATCGCCGCCGACTTCGCCGTGCTGTTCGATGAAAAAGTCGTAGTCGACGTAAATCCCACGGTTGTTTTTTTTGGGGCTGTTCATCGCCTGTTGCGCTTCGCGCGCCGCGGCGATGTCTTTTTGCTCGTAGAAAGCGATACCGTCCATGACGGCCTTTACCGTTGCGACGCCGTAATATTCGCCGTGATACGTGATAATAAAGGGATCGTAGAGCTGCTCGCGGCCGCGCGCCATCAATAATCGCGAAACTTCGGGCAAGGTCATACGCGCGTCGACGCTCACGAGACCCTCTTCGAGAACCTCGGTAACGGTATTTTCACTGCGCAGAAAAATATTGCGGCTGTACTGATTTTGCCCCAGCATCGCGCGGAACTTCTCGCGCTTTACATAACCAATGAAGCGGCCGTCTTCACGTACGGGAAAGAACTCGATGCCGAAATCGTGGATAAGCTCGTCGACGGTCTTCAATGCGGTATCGCTCGAAACCCAGTCGATGCCGATCTGAGCCAGCTTGCCTACCTCGAAGGCAGAAAAGATGGTGTTCTCACGAATGCTCTGCCGCCACGCGCGCTGCTCGAGAATCTTTTTCGCGACGCCGAGCGCCTTGGCCAGCTCTGCATCCCAACCGGTCAGGATCGTTTCTTGTGTCATAGGTGTCATCACTGCGTTCATATTGTTCTATATTTCGGAAAATAACAAAATGTTGTGTGCGCCGCCACTTTTTCTTGGGGCGGGTGCTTACTTGCCCAGGCGCTGGCGTATCGTATTTTCGTGCCGCACGTCGATGCCTTCGACGGAGTAGATGATGCTCTCCGCGACGTTGGTCGCGTGGTCGGCGATACGCTCCAAAGCCTTTGCGGTGAACGAAGTACCGATCTGCGGGTATTTTTGCAGAATGGCGTATTCGAGCTTGTCGATCGCGTCGTCTTCGAGAATAATTTCTTTCGCCAGTTTCGAATCGTCGGTTTTCAGCGCGCGGAATGTTTTCTGCGCTGTCGCATAAACCATCTCGGCGAGCTGTTTCATTTCGGGCGGTATTTTGTCGCTGTACCCCTTCATCTCGCGGGCGACGTTCTTGCACTCATCGCCCATGCGTTCGAGATCGACGTTAACCTTGATGACAGAAAATACGAAGCGTAAATCTGAAGCATGCGGATTGATCAGCGCGAGCAGTTCCATGCATTGCCGGTCGAGCGCCTTTTCGAGCTGGTCGAGGTGCTTATCCTGTTTAAAAACAACCTCGAGCTCATTGATCTTTTCCTGTTCGAGCGAGTTTTTGACGAGCTCGAGCATGTCGAGCACCACTTCGGTCATGGAACTCAGGTTTTCGCGGAGTTCTCTCAGCGCTTTTTCGATAATCAGCATATAATCTCCTGGCCGAACCTTCTTGTACGAGGGTGTACTTTCAGGTTTGGCAACAATGAATTTTTCATTTTAGCCAAACCTTCCGGTAATATAATCTTCGGTGCGTTTTTGCTGCGGCCTCGTGAACATGACCTTGGTCGGGCTGTATTCGATGAGGTCGCCGAGGTAAAAGAACGCGGTGCTGTCTGAAATCCGCGCAGCCTGCTGCATGTTGTGCGTCACGATAACCACCGTGTAGTTCTCTTTGAGTTCGAGTGTCAGCTCTTCGATCGTCTGCGTGCTGATCGGGTCGAGCGCGCTGGTCGGTTCGTCCATGAGAATGATATCGGGTTTTGTCGCAATGGTGCGCGCAATGCACAGGCGCTGTGCCTGACCGCCGGACAAGGCCATGCCCGAATCTTTGAGGCGGTCTGAAACTTCTTTCCAGAGACCGACCTTTTTCAGGGCCTCTTCGACGCGGCCGTCGATTTCTGATTTGGGCGCGGCCTGCGCGATACGGATGCCATACGCGATGTTTTCATATATCGATTTCGGGAATGGATTCGGTTTTTGGAACACCATACCGATTTTACGGCGCAGCTGCGTTACATCGATGCGGCGTTCGTTAATATCGATGGTGCCGTCGAAGATAATTTTTCCGGCGACGCTGCTCGTGTCGATGAGATCGTTCATGCGGTTCAGACAGCGTAAGAGCGAAGATTTGCCGCATCCCGAAGGCCCGATGAAGGCCGTGATGGAATGCGCCGCGATATCCATGCTGATATTTTTCAGCACATGGTTGTCGCCATAGTGCAGGTTCACCTGCTCGAGCTTGAGTATCGGTTTAGCCGCGGAGTCCGTTGCTTTTGTTTCCATAATATTATCCTAAGTGACCGATTTTTTTGCGCGCGCGTGATCTTGCCCAGATGGCGACAAGATTCACCACAAGGACCAGCATGACCAGAACCAGCGTTACCGCAAACTTCTGTTCGTCTTTCACGCCGGTGTTCTGTGTGCTGATGACATAGAGATGATACGAAAGCAGCATGGACTGGTCGCCGAGGCTCTGCGGCAGGTTCGGCATGTAATACGCCGCGACGGTGAAGAGCACGGGCGCGGTTTCGCCTGCGATGCGCGCTGTAGCGAGAATCACGCCTGTAAAGATGCCGGGTAGGGCCGTCGGCACGACGATTTTGAATGTCGTCGCCAGCTTTGAAGCCCCCAAGGCGAGCGAAGCTTCGCGCAGCGTCATCGGTACGGCTTTCAACGCCTGATAAAATACGGTGACGAGTAACGGTAGCGACATACACGCCATCGTGAGTGCCCCGGCAATAATCGATTTACCGAGGCCGAAAAAGATGACAAAGAGCCCCAGCCCGAACAGACCATAAACCACCGAGGGGACTCCCGCGAGATTCGCAATCGTGAGCTCGATGATCTGGAACCAGCGGTCTTTACGCGCGTATTCGGAGAGGTAGACGGCGGCGAGCAGTGAGATTGGTACCGCAAACGCAAGAGACACGACGGTCAAAAGCAATGTACCGAAGAGCGGGGCAAAGATACCGCCCGATTCCATCGAAGAAGATGCAGTCGCCAGAAACTCCCAGTTAATGCGGCCGATACCCTTTGCGGTAACGTAGATCAGAAACGCGATAACGGGTACGAAAGCGAGCGCGGTCATGGCATAAACAAAAGCATAACCAATGCCATCGCCAATGCGGATTTTTCGCGTTATCATGCGCCTTGTCTCCTGCGAATACGCTCGATAATGACGCCGGAAAGCGTATTTACACCCAAAGTAATGATAAAGAGCAGCAGGCCGATCATGAAGAGCGCACGATAGTGATCGTCACCCATGACAACTTCGCCCATCTCTGCGGCGATTGTTCCGGTCATGGTTCTGACCGGCGCCATCGGGTTGAGGCTCAACTGCGCCGAACCACCTGCAACCATCATCACGGTCATTGTCTCGCCGATAGCGCGGCCGAT
>JAFLED010000303.1 GCA_017302045.1 Spirochaetota bacterium | reverse complement strand
AAACTCCCCGAGCCTGCCGCAGGTATCGATACGGCGAACACCCCGGATACGGCAGACCTGGAATACGTACTGAAATTCCGTTACGCGGGTAAATCGCGCATTCTACCGATGGCTACGGCTGAGAAAAAATCGGCCACGCTGCGCATGCGCGAGGATCTGCACCGCGAAACACTGATCGTCGCCGAAGAAGAATAACTCCCCGGCGGCGTGCCTCCTTTTTCGCGGCGCATCAAATCGCCTTGACACGGTGACAAAAGTTCATTTCCCCGCTCCACTATGAAAAAATTGATGCTGATGGGCCATGCGCTCATCTTTACATTGGCAATTACCCTGACGGGTGCCGTTGCCGCCGAATCGCCCTGCCAGGGCCTCGGGGAAAGCGAATGCAAGGCTAAAGACGTCTGCGTTTGGGTAGACGGAAAAAAAGTTAAGGACTATTGCCGCGCGAAACCAGGTCACGGCGACGACGGTGCCGGAGCAGGTAAGAAAAAGAAGAAAAAAGAAAAATCTGACGAAGCCGTGAAAGCAGACGACGATAAGAAAGAAGATAAAAAAGAAAAAAAGAAGAAAAAGAAAAAAGAGAAGTCTGAAGAAGCGGTGAAAGCAGACGATAAAAAAGACGAAAAGAAAGAAGACAAAAAAGAGAAGAAGTCTAAGAAGAAAAAAGACAAAGAAGACAAGAAAGCCGATAAAGCTGAAAAAGCCGACGACAAAAAAGACGACTCTAAGAAAAAAACCAAAAAGAAGAAAAAAGACAAGAAAGAAAAAGAAGATTAATTCTTTCCTGATTTTTTTACCGCCGGCTGCGGGTTCTCCGCGGCCGGAATAATTCCCCCATGAAAATTACCGGTTTCTCGTTCATCAGAAACGCGATTAAATACGACTACCCTATCGAAGAATCGCTGCGATCGTTATTGCCCGTCACAGACGAAATCATCGTCGCCGTGGGCAAGTCGGACGATAAAACCCTCGAACTCATTCAAAAAATCGATAAGAAGAAAATCCGCATTCTGCAAACCGTTTGGGACGATGCAAAACGCGAAGGTGGCCGTGTGCTCGCCGAAGAGACGCAAAAAGCATACGACGCAATCGCGGATAACCCAAGCGGCGAAGGCAAAATAAATACACCTGATTGGGCATTCTACCTGCAGGGCGACGAAGTGCTGCACGAGGCAGATTACCCCGTGATACGCGCCGCGACCGAAAAATACCGCGACGACGAGCGTGTCGACGGCCTTCTCTTCAAATACAAACACTTCTACGGCTCGTACGACTATTTAGGTGCGTCGCGGCGCTGGTACCGCCGCGAGATACGCATCGTACGCCCGCCGCGTTTTGCGCTGCGACCGCAGCACATTTATTCTTACAAAGACGCGCAGGGGTTTCGTAAAGACGACGGCCGCAAGCTGCGCGTCAAAGAAATCGACGCTTACATATATCATTATGGCTGGGTGAAACCGCCCGCCGCCCAGATGCAGAAACAGCAGACATTCAATAAATACTGGCACGACGACGAATGGATGAAAAAAAATATTCCATCGGCCGCCGAATTCGATTATTCGAATATCGATTCGCTCGTGCGCTTTACGGGCACACACCCGGCGGTGATGAAAGAACGCATTCGCAGCAAAAACTGGCACTTCGATTTTGACATCTCGCGTTCGCGTTATACCCTCAAAGAAAAAATCTCGGGTTTTATCGAAAGAATTACCGGCTACAGGCCCGGTGAATACAAGAACTACATCAAGATCTGATTCTAGAGAAGCGCGGCGCGCAATTCGGCGATGCCGGCGACGATCTGCAGCGGTGCGGCAGACCGCAGTTCGGCTTCGGCGTGTGCGCCATGGGTTAATCCCACTGCTCTGACCCCCGCGTTTGCGGCCATCTTCAGGTCATGCGAGGTATCGCCGACCATCAGCGTTTCGGCCGCGCCGATACCGGTCGCCGCCATGAGTTCGAGAATCATCTGCGGGTCGGGTTTCGGCCGGCATTCTTCGGGTGTACGCGAGTGAGATATATACGCCGCGAGCCCCGTCGTTGCGAGACACCGGTCGATACCTCCGCGGCTTTTCGCCGTTGCAACGGCAATGGTCTTACCCGCGGTATTTAAATCGCGCACCAGATCGAAGGCCCCCGCATAAAGTTCAACCCCGGCTTCACCCTGCTCGTAATGCGCGCGGTAGGCGCGGTGAAACTTGGCAAGAAACACGGGGCTAAGGTCTGTTTCGCCGGGAAAAAGACGCTCTTGCGAGGCCTTGAGGCCGAGGCCGATGACATCGCGCGCGACAGCCGCGGGAATCTCACGGCCGACCTCGCGGCCCGCGGCGACAATAGATTGTTCGATCAGGTCAACCGACCGGAACAGAGTGCCATCCCAGTCGAAAACGATCAGGCGCGCGTTACGCAGAACCGCTTACTCTTCGTCGTCATCATCGTCATCGTCGTCGGGCAATTCATAGTCATCGTAGGCATAACCGTCTTCGCCCGGATCTTCTTGCCCGACATACTGGATCGGAATGATCTTATCGAGCATCACGACGTCGAACGAACTCTTGAGTTCGGGATTCGCGTTGATGACATTGAGACGCCCATCGGTGCGCACGAGAATGCTCTGCAGTTCGACGAATTTCGCAATGAGTTCTGAGTTCGCAGAATTGAGTTTCGCGAGGTCGATCTCGAGCAGCAGGTTGGGTATCTTCGCCATTTCGAGCTCGCTGACAACGCGGTCGAGGTGGCGTATCATGTTGATGAGGCCGAGTTTATTATCCTGATCTTCGATGAGGACGAGCCATTTACTTTCGCTTTTATTTACCTGCATAATAGAATAGAGGCGGCATAGATTTTTTTTTATCTATGCCGTCGACGAGAAAAATAACCGTCTGCTAGCGCCTTTAGCAGCGCCCTGAGGCTTAAACCGGACGCCAGATCAGTGCGAGCGTAATGGCCGGTATCAGCCCCTGCAAGAGGACGCCGCGAAGCATAGCTATACCCGCTGAAAATAATAGCACCAACGCCGCCGCAACCATGCTGCCGAGCGTCACCGTCAGAATCGCAACCGCCTGCGAAACATATCCCGTACTCCACAGATAGATACCGGCAACGGTTGCAACGGCAAGAAACAGATTATAATATCCCTGGTTCAGGGCCATCAGTTTCGTCGTTTGCGCTTCGGCTTCGGTACGGCGGAAAATCTTTCGCACGGCCGGTTTCATCCAGAACAGGCTTTCCATCGCGAAAAACAACACATGCACGAAAGCGGCTACCGCCGCGAGAATCGATATGGTTAACATAGCTGATTCAGGTGGCGAGCATCGCGACGTCAACCAAAAGCGCCCGAAATCGCGTTTACACCGGCTGAAAAAGCCGCGCGTTGCCGCGATGACCGCGCCGAAAGATCCCCCGCGCAAACGTATTGCGCTCATCGGCTTCATCACCATCGGATTGCCCTTCGCCGGCTTTAAGATACTCTTTGGCTGGGCAATGCCCCAACTCTGGCCGGGAAATATGACGCAGATAGCCGGCGTCGCGCTCATCGCGCTGGGTATCGCCGACCTTGGGGTAAATCTCCTGAATTCGTTTTCTTATATTTTACGTGGGCGCGCGCTCATGCAGGTCTGTGTGCTCGCGAATCTTTTTCACCTTTTCGGCCGCAAAGAAATTGCCGGCCATGAGCACCGCATCCGCTCGGCCGATTTCGGTACGGCACTCGATGTCATGCTCTCTTTTACGCTCGTGGCGCTCGCCGTCGGGCTCAATCTCTTGCCGCGCTTCGGCGAAACCGAACGCCAGATCTGGAATACGGGCGTCGTGATCAACGTACTCGGCGCCGGCATCTCGCGCATCATGGTTTCTGTACTCCGGGCGGATTAACATGGCGGAAAAGAATCTCATCGCAAAAGCGGCATCGCTACTCAAAAACGCGAGACATCCTCTTTTTTTGAGCGGTGCGGGCATTTCGGCCGAAAGCGGCATACCGACGTTTCGGGGCGCAGAAAGTGCCCGAGCCGGTGGCTTGTGGAAAAATTTCCGCGCCGAAGACCTCGCGACGCCCGAAGCATTTCGCCGCGACCCGGCGCTTGTGTGGGATTGGTATAACTGGCGCAAACGGCTGATTCTCGAAAAGAAACCCAACGCTGCGCACCATGCGATTGTTGCGATCGCCGCGAAGATTCCGCAGCTCCTGTGCGTGACGCAGAATGTCGACGGCTTTCACCGCCTCGCCGGGCTCGAAAACATCCTCGAAATGCACGGCAATATTTTTCGCGCGCGCTGTACTGCTTGCCGC
>JAFLED010000302.1 GCA_017302045.1 Spirochaetota bacterium | reverse complement strand
CGAGCGCATCGATGTTCAGGTACTGCGTCGTACCCATGTTGTATTTGGCCGGCACAGCCCTGAAAGCCGGCGCCTTGTCGGGTACAAAGCGCCCACTGAGTATATTAATGTCGCTCTGTGCGAATAGAGGTAAGAGCAGAACCAGACCGCAGAACAAAAGCCGCATGGGCAAGGGGGGATATCCCACTAAGCTTTGGCGGCAACCGCCGCTTCTTCGGTTTCGTACATGTCGAAAAGCGTGGTGAGTTCGATAACGTCGAAGATACGTTTCACAGCGGGGCGGACGCAGCAAATCTTCAGCGAACCCTTGAGGTCTTTGAGCTTTCTCAGCAGTGCAATCATGACACGAAAACCTGACGACGACATATATTCAACGTCGGCCATGTTGAGTACCAGGTGCTTGATATTCTTCGTGTCGATGGTTTTGAGCAGGTGTTCTTCAACTTCACCCGAAACCGCAACGTCGAGGCGGCCGTGCAGGTAGGCGATGGCTTGCCCGACGGCGACGTCTTTAATCTGCACCTTGTCCATTACCCGCCAGTATTGAAAGGAAAGTCGGCGTTTCAAGATATTTTTGATTCCCCTCTTATATTGTGTTATATTTTACAGCGTTATGGCGACGGGCGCGCGGCACGATGAAGATTCCGATGTACTGACGCGGGCCAAGAAACCCAAGCTCTACAAGGTCATTTTGCTGAACGATAACTACACCACGATGGAATTCGTGGTGTATATACTGCAGAAGTATTTTCAAAAAGGCGAGCACGAGGCGAAAAAGATCATGCTCGATGTGCACAACAACGGCAGCGGCGTCGCGGGCGTTTACCCGCGCGAAGTCGCCGAGACAAAATCAAAACAGGTGATGGCGCATGCAGAACAAGAGGGATTTCCCCTCGCCTGCAAGACCGAACCCGAATAATATGGCAAACTCAGTAGAACAAATACACCAGCGCGCATTCGACATTGCACGCGATCATAAAAACTCGATCATCACCTTCGAGCATTTGCTGCTCGCGGTCACCGAAGACGAGGCGGGCCTCGAGATATTGCGCGACCTGCGCTGCAATGTCGAAGAGCTGCGCCGCGATCTCGTAAACCACATACAGACATACGATCAGGATCTCGAAGCCGCTTCTGAAATTCAGGAGTCCGCGGCGCTGGCAAACTTTCGCGAGATGCTGCTCGTGCGGCTGATTCTCAACAACAACCGCGAGCTTTCGATCGCCGATATTTTCGACGGTATCTTTCGCCAGCGCGATTCATTCGCCGTGTATTTTCTCGAAAAACAGAACATCACGCGCGCGCGCGTACTGCGTTATATCACCCATGGTATGACGCCGCAAAATCCGGCCTCGGCAGAGGGTGAGGCGCAGAGTGTGGGCGCCGACGGCGATGAACCGCGCGAGCAGCAACCGGCGGGTGATCCCGAAAAGATTTTGCGGCAGTTTACGGTGAACATGACCGAAGAGGCGCGCGCGGGCAAATACGATAACCTCATCGGCCGCGCCTCAGAAATCAGCCGTACGCTCGAAATTCTCTGCCGCCGCAATAAAAACAACGCACTGCATGTCGGCGAACCCGGTGTCGGTAAAACCGCAATCATGCGCGGTCTGGCGCAGAAGATCGTCGACGGCGACGTGCCCGATCGCATCAAGGGTTACCAGGTTTATTCGATCGATGTGTCTTCGCTGGTCGCGGGTACGCGTTACCGCGGCGATTTCGAAGAGCGCATGCAGGCAATCATGGCCGCACTCGCCGCTAAGAAAAAAGTCATTCTCTACATCGACGAAATACACCAGATCGTCGGTGCGGGTGCGACGCGCGGCGACAGTATGGACGCGGCGAATATGCTGAAGCCGGTGCTGACGCGCGGCGATATGCGCTGCGTCGGTGCGACGACCTACGAAGAGTTCCGCCGGTACTTTGAGAAAGACCGCGCGCTTTCACGGCGTTTCCAGAAAGTCGATATCAATGAGCCGTCGCGCGACGACGCGTATGCGATCCTGCTGGGGTTGCGCAAGCTTTATGAAGATTACCACAAAGTCTCTTACAGCGACGAGATTCTGCGCCGTGCGGTCGATCTCTCTGCCGAACACATCAACGAACGTTATCTTCCCGATAAGGCGATCGATGTCGTCGACGAAGCCGGCGCGTCGCTGCACATTCACAAGCCCGAACAGCGCGTCGTCACAGAAGACGACTTGCGCGGTATCGTTTCGCGCCTCGCGAATGTGAATCTCGAGCAATATTCGGGTAGCGAAAGCGCGGGACTCAAGTCGATTGCGGAAAATCTGAAGAAACGTATTTTCGGGCAAGATGCGGCTGTCGAAAAAATTGCGCGCGCGATTAAACGCCACCGCGCAGGCCTCGGCAATAAACAAAAGCCGATCGGTAGTTTTCTCTTTACCGGGCCCACGGGTACCGGTAAAACCGAACTCACGCGCGCGATTGCGAGCGAGCTCGGCGTCGAACTCATTCGTTTCGATATGAGCGAATACATGGAGAAACATTCGATATCCCGCTTGCTCGGTTCGCCCCCAGGGTATGTCGGTTTCGATCAGGGGGCGCAGCTCACCGATTCGATACGCAAGCATCCGCGCTCTGTCTTGCTGCTCGACGAGATCGAGAAGGCGCACCCCGACGTATTCAACACGCTGCTCCAGATTATGGATTATGCGACTGTCACCGATGCCACCGGCAAAAAGGCGGATTTCCGGCATGTGCTGCTCATCATGACCTCAAACGCGGGGTCAGCCGAACTCAATACCGCGCGCATCGGTTTTGAAGACAAGTCGAAAGGCTCGGCGCATGTGAAATCGGCGTTGAAGACGTTTTTTACGCCGGAGTTTTTGAACCGCCTCGATGATGTCGTCGTTTTCGATCGCCTCGCCGACGGGGTGCTCGACAAAATCGTCGATAAGAACCTCGCGCTGCTCAACGCGCAGCTCGCAGAAAAAGAAATCACGATCGCCCTCACGGCCGCGGCGCGCGCGTACCTCGCCGAGAAGGGGTATGACCCCGTCATGGGCGCGAGACCGATGGCGCGCCTCTTTCAGGATACCTTGCGCGATATCATTACCGACGCGATCATCGACGAGCGCGTGAATGCGGGCGACGAAGTTCTCATCACCCGAAAAGACGATAAACTCGAGATCGAGTCGATTCGCCGTGCGTCCGCCGCATCGGCAAACGAGTCCCCGGAAAAGAAAGCCTCGGCAAAAAGCAAGCCTGATCACAAAGCGACGAAGAAACCGCCGGCAAAACGCGCGGCGCAGAAACGCTGATTTCGCATGAACCGCGTCATTGTATTTAAGCTGGTTTTTACCACAATCACTGTGGCGCTGCTGCTTTTCCAGATCGTTATCTGGAAAAAGATCGCACCGCGTTTTTCGGCCTCGAAGCGGTATAAAATTTACCGCGCGCTGTATTTTTCGGTTCTTTTGATCAGTCAGAGTATTCTCTGGCTTGCGATTCTGACGCCGGGCAGAGGAATCTCCGGCGCTTTTCCCGAATGGTATCTGCCTATACACCGCGTTCTGCTCGCGATCAACTACTCGCACTTCTTTTGGCTGCTGCCGCTTTCTTCGCTTTGGCTGATCGGCATGGTTTTAAAGCGGCTTTTCCGTCATGCGCCGCTGGTCGACCCCGATCACGAGCACAGCGACGGGGTTTCCCGAGGCGATTTTCTGCGCAAAGCCGCCGGCGCGGCGGCTTTTGGCGTCAATCTCTTGCCCGCCGCGACAAGCGCGGCCGCGATCAGCGGCATGTTTCTCGGTTCGCGCGAGATCTGGGTCAATGAAAGACGCATTCAGATAAAAAATCTGCACGACGACCTGAAGGGTTTGCGCTGCGCGCAGCTGTCGGATATCCACGTCGGCAACCTCATACACGAAAAATACCTCGAGGCCACGCTCGACCTGGTTCGCGCCGCCAAGGTAGACTATGTCTTTGTCACCGGCGACATCATTGACAATAATAATGCCTTTTTACCGGTTGCCGGGAATTTTTTTGCGCGCCTGCGTTCCGCACTACCGTGGGGGCATGTGATTGGCGTTTTGGGTAATCACGACTACATCGATAACGGCGATAAGGCGGCGCAGAGTTTTGGCGATGCCGGCATGAATGTACTGCGTAACGAGATTTTCGATGTGAAACGCGGGCGTGGCGTCTTGCAGGTCGCGGGTCTGGATTACCCCGCTTTTGTGTTTCGCGGCCAGCGTTCTGAACGCGGCGAGATTGCGCAGGCTTATTTTCTCGAAGTGCAAAAAAAGCTGCGCGCTGATAAGCCC
>JAFLED010000301.1 GCA_017302045.1 Spirochaetota bacterium | reverse complement strand
TACTTGCATTTATAATCGTCTTGCGACGCGTAGTGGAATTTCACACTGCCGCCCGGAAGCTCCTTGGCGTATTTTTCCACCGCGGGAGAATAAGGGGTCTTATCGAGCACGGTCTTGAGTTCTGCATGCACGAACGGTTTATACAGCAGCACGGGCACATTCTTCGCTTTTGCCATGGCGACTATTCGCCGCAGCGATTCATCCATCAGCGGGTCGACCGCGAAGATCTTATAGTTGCCCGCATACATCGCGAGAAACTGCCCGACGCGCTGCTCGCGCACCTGCCCCGTCATTTCTGCGTCGAGAAAATCTTTGTAGCTGCGGCTGTATCTTTCAATAACCGAGTATTCGGGCTGTTCTTCCTGGACTTTCGGACGATAGTCGTAAACCAGAAGCTCAGGCCGCGGCTTCAGCGCATAACCTGCAAAGGCCAGCCGTGCCAGCGCCTCGTCCCGCACCGACTTCTTTCCGTACTTCGCCAGCAGCATGTAATAATCGTAGTCGTATTCGTCGGAAAAAAGGAACTCCGACTTGCCGTGGTTATTCTTGTGTTCGAGTTCGAGTAACTCAGGCCCCAGCTCGAGTACGATCGCATCGGGAATATAGTTCTGTTTCCACAGGTGGTCCAGTGCATGCCAGTAGACGGCCATCTGCGCGCCGACCTGCGCATAGACGAGAAACTGCGTGTCCATGATCTGTTTCTTCTGGGGTTCGTTCAGGTATTCGGAGAGCCGCGTTTCCTGTTTTAACAGATTGAAACGCTCGGAGCGGGAGCTGCCGAAAACAACCACGGTTTTTGTAGCCGCTTTTTTGGCCGCGAAACTCACCTCTTTATCGAGACGTATTTTGGCGGTTTCATTGAGGCTTAACCCGGCATTTTTGGCTTTTGCCGGCAAGAGCAGCAATGCTTTGTCGGCAATGACGAGCGCCAGCAAAACCGCGAGCGGATAATACAACCAGCGGCGCGATTTTGCCTGATCAGAACTGGACATAGATAAAAGCCTCGTTGGGTATTTGCACCCGTGAAATTAAGAACCAGATGAGCACCAATACCACGGGCAAAAAAACGGCGCGGCGCGGTAAAATGAACGCGAGCAGTGCATCGCGGCGCATCTCGAGATATTGCACAATCCAGGTGAGAACGATGAGCGCGAGTATCAGCGGAAATGCCAGCGTGATATTTTTCCAGACAAAGACCTGCCCCAAAAGCGTCACGGCTGATTTAAAATCGCTGGCCCGGAAAAACACGAAGGCGAAACTCCAGCCGGCGACGACCCAAATATTACGGACGAGCCACCAGAAACGATTCGCCGGCTGTTTACCGACTTTGAGAATTTTTTCGATACAGAGATAGAGACCGTGCAATACACCCCAAATGAGAAAATTCGCCGTCTCGCCATGCCAGATACCCGACAGCACCATTGCGACAAAAAGATTAAAATACTGCCGGCCGACGCCTACCCTGTTACCCCCGAGCGGAAAATAAATATACTCGCGGATAAACGCCGAGAGTGTGATATGCCACCGCGTCCACAGCTCTGAGAAACTCGTCGAAAAATAAGGACTGCGAAAATTTACCGGCATATCGTAACCGAAGAGCCGCGCCATGCCGCGCGCGATATCGATAAAACCCGAGAAGTCGCAGTAGATCTGCGCGGCATACCCGAAAATCGCGAGCAAAGCATCGCCGCTACCGTAGTCGGCGGGCGCCTTGAAGACGGGATTGATGAGATAGCCTAAGACATCTGCAATGAAGAGTTTCTTGATTAAGCCAAGGGCCACGAGGTAAAGGCCGCGCGTCTGGCCTTCTTTCGATTCGACCTCGTTGCCAATCTGACCGTAAAAATCGCCCGAACGCAGTATCGGCCCGGATATCAGATGCGGAAAGAAGAGCATAAAGAGGAAAAATTTACCGCCCTCGGGTTTTGTCACGAGACCCCGCAGGCAATCGACCTGAAAGGCAATAAATTGAAATGTATAGAAACTGATTGCCAGCGGCATGACCACCTTGAATGTCCCGGGGTCTGCGATGCCCACGGCCGGGGCGATCACGGCGAGCGCAGAGTTGAAATATTTGAAGAAGACCAGATGCAGTATGTTGAGAGTCACCGCTGTGCCCGCAAGGCTGCGGTTGCGACTTTCGGCAATTTTGACTGCGAGAAAGAAATTGACTGCAATCACAATGAGAAAATGCAGCAGAAAGGCCGGGCTATAGAACCCATAATAGAATAGCGACGCCGCGATGAGAAATCCCACACGCATGCGCCGCGGCAGGTTCCAGTAAATCAGAAAAGATAGTATGAAGAAGACAAGAAAGATGAGCGAAAGAAAATTCACCGCGTCAGTTTACCCGAGGGAGTCGAAACCGCAAGCGAATTAGAACTCGAATATCGCTGCAAGATACGCGGTGTCGCGGCGCGGAATCACCGAGGCCTGCGCAAAACGGATCTTCTGCGCCTGCCTTTCGCTGGCAACGCCGTCTCGCGAGCCGGCAAAGTCGCGGCGGAAATTCTGCCCGGTCGTATAGCCGATGATGTGACCGATCATCGCACCGGCAACCACGTCAGAAAGCCAGTGCGAATCGTTTTCAATGACGGCGAGACCCATCGCGAGCGAAACCGGGTACCCGATCCACGCGATCCAGTGCTTATCGGGATAATACCCGTAGAGCGCCGAAACAAAAGTGATCGTCGAAGACGTGTGCCCCGAGGGCCAGAAGAAGCGCCCTTCGCTCTGGCCCAGGTTCGTATTGAAAAAACGGAAATCCGTTGCGTTATCGGTGCGGGTGAAAGACGAGGCGGCATTGGGATCGCCGTCTTTGAGAGGCGCCTGCCGGCCGCTGAGATATTTGAGCACCATCGTGACGAGGCCCGTAGTGGCTATCGCCTGTATCGTCGCCGAGCCTGCGCCGATGAGCTCGTTATCCGCAGCTTTGAGCCCCCAGAGATACATTGTCGCGGCCGGCACAATCTGCCAGAACCAGCCAAGAAAAAGTCCGACGCGGCCGAAGTCGCGCCCGATCGGGTCTTTCCAGAAAAAACGCTGCGTCGCATTATCGGCCCCGCTTTGCGCCAGAACCGCCGTGGCACCGAAAGCGCCCAGATGCCAAAGGCTGTTCCAGCCGGCATACGAATCATAGAGGTTGCCGAAGACATTATGCCAGGGGTGCAACCGCTTACCCGCAACAGGTGACGGATTTTCAGCCGCGGCAAATACGGCCGTCGAAAGCAGAAAAATAAATATGACTCTGCCGAATTTCATGCGCAGCGGAAAATCCGGCATTGCGCAAAAAAGCTGTATGTCGGAAATTCAAATATGCTCGACGGCTGTTGCCGATGCCAACGACGGGAAACATGACCCGAAAAATTGCGCCGATATTATTTTTCTATCTCGCGAGTGCCCTCGCCGCCGAAACACCGGCAGACAAATATGTCGAATACCTGCCGGGCACAATGCCGCTCATTCTCGAGGTGCCCCATGACGGTACCGAATCTTATCCCGGGGTTGCCGAGCGCACAAACCCGAAGGGGTTTCCCGCGTTTCGCAAGGGCCGCGATACGAATACGGCCGAGCTGGCGCGCAGAATGCAGGCTTTTTTCCTGGAAAAAACCGGTAAGAAACCGTATGTCGTCGTCATGAAACTCGCGCGCAAATATATCGACGTCAACCGCGAAGAAGAGCGCGGCGTTGAAAACGAGAAAGTCGCGCAGGTTTACCGGCACTACTACGCAAAACTCCACGAAGCCAAGAATGACGCGATTCAGCGTTTCGGCAAGGGGCTGATGCTGAACATTCATAACAGCACGACGTGGCAACACGACGTCTATTTCGGCAGCGGCGGCATGAAGGCGGTAAAACCGCTCATTCAACGCGCGGGTTTCAACGCGTATGGAGGCGAGTTCAGTATTCAGCAGGCTCTCGCCGACAAAGGTTATGAAATTCCAGGATATAAAAACATACCACAGGAACAAGGGCCGACGGGCAACGTCAACCGCGCGCTGACCTGGGTCGATAAAGACAGTAAACTCGACGCGATTGAAATCGAAATCAACAGTAAAAAACACATGGAGACGCCGGAGAATCTCGAAAAATTCGCACAGGATTTTTCCGAGGCGGTGCTCAAATTCGTACAGAGGTACTATTTGTGAAAATTTTCGTTACAGGGGCTTCGGGTTTCGTCGGTTCGGCGGTTGTCGCGCGGCTGAAAAAAAAGCACACAATTCTCGCGATGTCGCGCTCCGAAAAAAGCGACGCCGCGCTGAAAAAACTGGGGGCGAAGCCTGTGCGCTGTGAACTC
>JAFLED010000300.1 GCA_017302045.1 Spirochaetota bacterium | reverse complement strand
GTAAGATGGCGAAATTTCGGACGCATGCAATTCTCCGGTAGTTGGCGCAAACGCCCAAACTACCGGAAAATGCGGCTTAGGTCAGCGAAGGACAGAACGTTGCATTTAGAACTTGAATCTTAGGCCATCGGGGCTCCGGCGGGCCCATTCTGCTTGACGTGAGTTACCGGGGCCGCAACCATACGCGCCGTGGGTAAATTTGTAAGGCCTGACGACAATACACAGCAAACCGCGCAGTTTTTCGCGCGCGCGCTCAAGTTTTTACCCGGCAGCCTCTTTGATGTGCTGGCCTCTTATTTTCGCCTCGAAATCGAGGGTGCTGAGAATTTGCCGAATGGCGGCAAGGGCCGTATGCTCATTGTACCCAACCACTCGAATGCGCTGGGTTTCGACGTGCTTATGCTCATCATGGCGCTCAAAAAAATCACCAAACGTATACCGCGCACGATGGGCCATAACTTCTGGTTCGCCAACGGTTTCTTCGCCGCCTTTAGCCGCAGCATGGGTACTTTTCCCGCCGACCTGAAAGAAGGGTTGAACAAGTTGCGCGACGGTCATATGGTGGTGATTTTTCCCGAAGGCGCCGAGGGCAATTTTAAGGTTTCCTCGAACATGTATAAAATGGTCGATTTTAATCCCGGCTTTGTACCCCTCGCGATTATGCAGCAGGCTCCCGTGGTACCTGTAGCCATTATCGGGGCCGAAGAAAGTAACATCAATCTTGCGAAAATTGATATCTTCAAAGAAGCGATTGGCGCCTCGATACCCTTGCCCCTGAACTGGATTCCTTTTCCGGCCAAATGGAAAATAAAAATTCTGCAACCGATAGACTTCAGTAAATACAACAAAAAAGACATCAAAGACGCAAAATTCGTCAAAGAGATCAACCAGAACATCCGGTATCGCATTCAACACGAACTCAACAAAGAAGTACTGAAACGCAACATTGCATTCCGCTAAGAAGGTAGCCATGGACGAGACATTTCCTGAAAGTGCAGAAAAGAAAATCCTGAATTCGCTGCACGCCCGCCTGTCGAAGATACGCCATACACGCGTCGGCGACGTCATGAAACGCGACGTCATCACGCTTGATGCGGGCGACCTGCTCGCAACCGCGGCGCGTACGCTCATCGAGAATAATATCCATGGCGTGATCGTGATGAAAGACGGTAAACCCTGGTCTGTGCTGAGCGCATTCGACCTGCTGCATAAAAGTTATATCGAAAGTTTTTCTGACAAGATGGATTACCTGCGTTCGACGCTCGAAAGCCTGATCGAAAAGCCGCTGATGCACTCGCTGAAACCCACCGACTCGCTCGACTCTGCAGCAAGGCTCTTCACCACCTATGGCCAGCGTACCATACCGGTCGTGGAAGGCGACAAACTCATGGGTGTAATCACCATCACCGACCTCATTCGCACTTACGGCAAGCTGGTCGGCGAATCCGGAATCTAAAGCATGTACGAACCTATACCCCCGCTGATCTCGCAGGCGGATCTTGAAAAACGCGTAAAAGAAATCGGGCGACAGATAACCGCCGACTATGCCGGCAAGAGCCACGTGCGCGTGATCGGCGCTCTGCGCGGGTGTTTTGTATTCATGGCCGACCTCATTCGTGCGATCGAGATGCCTGTCAAAATAGACTTCATGGAAATTTCGAGCTATGGCAAGGCAACGGTTTCTTCGGGTAACATCAAGATTCTCAAAGACCTGAGCGACGATCCGCATGGCGAACACGTGGTCATCGCCGAAGACATTATCGATACCGGACTCACGCTGCAATGTATGGTCGATCTGCTCAAAGGCCGCGGTGTCGCCTCGGTTGAAATCGCGACGCTCCTCATCAAACCCAAGAACGTCGCGGCGCAGGGTAAACTCATCTATCCCGTGAAATACAAAGCCTTCGAGGTTTCCGACGAATTTGTCGTCGGCGTCGGCATGGATTACAAAGGTTTCATGCGCAACCTGCCTTACATCGCGCAAGTGACCGATGCGAACCAGCTAAAACTTTTCGACGCCGAATAATCGCTCCCGATGCACGCGGCTGGTCGCCTGATCTGTATCGATTACGGCTCGAGGTTCATTGGCCTCGCTGTGGCGGATTTCCCCGGGATCACCGCCCGGGCACTCGCGACCATCGATGTCTCGCGCACCGAACCGATCGCTGCCATCGCGAAGACTATGAACGAAGAAAAAGTAACCCGGGCGCTCGTCGGTTTCCCTTTCTCCGATACCGAAGGTGAAATACACGCTCAAATCAGAGCCTTCCGCGATAAACTCGCGGCGGCTTTTCCCTATCTCGACATCGACTTTGTCGACGAATCGTACAGCAGTCAAGAGGCGGATGACCTCGTGGCCGAAACCGGTATTGGCCGCAAAAAGAAACACCGCGCGCAGGACTCCGAAGCCGCAAAACTCGTGCTTTTACGCTACCTGCGCGACCACCAGCCCGATTAGGTGTTTTCGTTTACGCGCTCTCTCGTGGCCCCGCACTGCGGCAGCCATGCTCAATACACTTGAGATCAAAAACCTGCGCCGCTACACGACAGAACACCATAACGGGCGTCGCTTCCGGAATATCTGGGGTGCGCACCCCGATTCCGAAGCGGATAAATTCGACCCGCAGAGCGGCGACATACGCCACCGGGCGCTCGACGTTGCGGGCTGGTTGTTACGCAAGGGGCTTGCTGCCAGCCGCCGCGGCGAACCCGCAAGCGTCAAAAAACTCAGCGCGGCCGATTTGGTGCCTCCGCAAACCGAAGCACGCGCCATCTGGCTCGGGCATGCCTGCGTACTGTTACAGGCAGGTGGCCTGAATATCATCACAGATCCCGTCTTCGGCGACCGCGTTTCGCCGGTGAAGTTCGCCGGGCCCAAGCGCCTCTGCGCGCGCGCGCTCGAAGTTGCGGAGCTACCGCACGTCGACGCGATTGTACTCTCGCATAACCATTACGACCACGCCGAAAGCGACACGCTGAAATTTTTCGCCGCGCGGGAAAATCCGCCGGTCTTCGTGCCGCTGCGTGTTGCCCCGCTGATGAAAAACTTCGGCTTTGCCGAAGTACACGAACTTGACTGGTGGCAAGAAATCGACCTGGGTAAATTCAAGATCGCCTGCCTGCCCGCGAAACACTTCTCGGGGCGCAGCGCAACCGACCGCAATGAGACGCTCTGGGCGTCGTTCATGATCTCGTTCCACGAGCCGCAGCGCCATGTCTACTTCGCAGGCGATACGGCGTACTCGCCGCATTTCACAGAAATTGCGCAGGAATATCCGGACATCCACCTGACGCTGATGCCGATCGGCGCGTACCTGCCGCGCTGGTTCATGCGCGAGGTGCATGTTTCGCCCGACGAGGCGATACGCGCATACGAAGATCTTTCGGCGAGAAAGATGCTGGGTATTCATTGGGGCACATACGATCTTGCCGACGAAGACTGGGATCAACCGCGGCGCGAAGCGATGGCTGCGGCAAAGGCGCGTGGTCTGGATTTGCAGGGCATTAAGATCACCGGAGTTGGTGAAGATTTCGTTTTCTGAATCAGATCTTTCGGTGCCAGAGCGGATTGTGAATGTGCGCGACCGAAAAATCGAGGCACAAGAGGCAATCGTCGCCATATGAATGCACCAGCGTTACGATGGGCTCGCTCGATTTGATGTCGCGGTAAACTTCAGAATAATTGCGTTGTGTACCGTCTGATTCGCGGCGGGCCATGAACTCGAGAAAGTACGGGCGCCACGACCAGTCTTTGTGCATATAACCGTTTTCAATCTGCCAGCGAAAGCCGTCGTCGTCGCGCAATAGCTTGTAGTTGGGGCTAATCTGTACGCCCTGGGCGTTCAGAAAATAGACGAGGCGCAAATGGTCGCGCAGAAACGCCGGAAAGCTGTGCGGTTCAATCGGCCGAAACATGGTTTCGGTCGCCGTGAGATCGGGCAGAAAGAGCTCTTTCAGATGCACGTCGAAATAATCTGACGTAATCGATTTAAAATACATGAGGCTCTGCATGTGCGTGAGTTTACGTGCGGTAAAATCGCGCATATAATCGTGCAGAATCTGCTGCAGTTCGTCGAGGTTCGAGAACGCCGCCTCGGGAAAACCCAGGAAATATCCCTGCATATAACGCGCACCGATATCGAGCGCGCCATAGACTTCTTCTTCGTGCTCGATACCTTCTACCAGCAGAATCGCACCGATTTTCTCGGACAAAAAAGCCAGCGAGTTCAGAATCTCTTTATAAACCAGGTCGGAGAACCCCTTGCGAATCAGGTGCAGGTCGAGCTTGATGAATTTCGGCCGC
>JAFLED010000030.1 GCA_017302045.1 Spirochaetota bacterium | reverse complement strand
GCCTGCGTTTAAGTTTTGTGAGCTGGGGATTTTTTCTGGTACTCGCCGGTTTATTTGCGGCGGAACATTATCTCGTGGGTTCGGCGCAGAACCCACGCTATGAAAAAATACCCGTCGCTTTTTTTCATGTCAATACCGCGTTTAGCGGCGTATTTCTGGCGACCGTCGCGGCGGGTTTGTTCTTCGTTTAATTGGGCTTCTCGCCCCCGTCTGCAGGCTGAACCGCGTCTGGTTTATCCGGTTTTGCCGCCGCGGGAGCTTCTTCTTTTTTTTCTGCCGCGGTCGGGGACGCTTCTGTTTTCTTCGGTGCCGCTGCCTCTTCTTCAACCACAGCAATACTGATGTAGATATCGGCGCGGCGGTTCTTCTGCCGCTTCGTGTCGGTATTGTCGTTCACATAACGCCGGCGCGAGTTACCCGCGCTTTTTACTTCGATGTCTTTGGCGGGAACGCCTTTCGCCACCAAAAGCTTCTTCGCATAGTTAGCGCGGCGCTGCGCGAGTTTTTTGTTGTACGGTTTCGTACCCCGACTGTCGCTGTGACCGATGATCACGAGTTTTTGCCCCGGGTTACTCTTCATACGTTTCGCGACGCTGCGTAAAAATCTCTCGTCGTCGCCGGTGATTTTATCCGCGACATTCGTCGCGAAATAGAGGCGTCCGAGAAATTTCAGCGCAGTTTTGTCGGCCGTTTTTTTCTCTTCGGGTGCTTTTTCCGGTTTTTCGGGCTTGGCCGCAGCCTCTTCAGCAGGTTTAGGTTTCACAGCCTCTGCGTTCTTATCGCCCATGGTAAACTTCAGCGGAATGACTTCGGGCAGCTTGCCTGTGTACTGATCGAGCACTTCGCTGAGCGCCTTAGCGGTGTCGAGCGACGGCAGGCGTTTCTTTTTTGCCTGAACTTCGAGCACATAACCGTCGAGCGCTGCGATCGCCTCGTCTTCGGATTTAAAGTCAGCTTTAGAGATCAGCGGTAACAGCGCTTTGCCCTTGGCGACTTTCAGGGCTTTCGTTTTTTTCGCCACCGGCGCTATTTTCACTTTTGCCTGCGGCGAAACGGCCTGGCCTTTTTCGTCAACAAACTGTATTTCGAGTTTCACGCTCGCCGGCAGCGTGATATCGCGCACCAGACGGAAATCCTTCTCGATGGTTTTGCTTTCGCGCAGGTCGCGCGCGTCGATTTTTTCTTTAACGGAACGATACCCGGGTGCGGTGACCGCAACCTCGTATTCTTTACGGCTTGCGAGGTTCACGCCATAAGCGCCATCGCGCTCGACATTTGTTTCTGCATGCGCCTTATAGACACCCGAAACAATATCGATCTTAGCGGGCACGATCTTTTTGCCGAGACCGGAAAGTGTTTTCCCTTTATAGATAACGCGCACGATCGGGCGCGCAAAAGCCGGCACGGTGGCGCGGTAAATATCGAATGAACCGAAACCGTCGTGGCGGTCAGAACTGAAGTAGATACGCTCTCCCGAGGCGATGACCGAAGGCGACTCGTCGTCGAATTCTGAGTTGTACGGTTTGCCGAGATTTTTGGGCGAGGTGAACCCCTGCCCGAGCATATCTGCAGAATCTGGATCTGCGAGCCGCGTTACCGATTGCGCGAAATAAATATCGGAGCCGCCGACACCGCCTGCGCGGTTCGACGAAAAATACAGCGTGGTGCCGTCGCTGTGAATCGCGGGTGTAATTTCAGAAGCGGCGGTGTTGATCGAAGCGACATTCACCGGCGGCCCCCATTTGTTCGTCGCGGTATTCAGTTCGCTGACCCAGATATCGTCGCCGCCTTTGCCGCCGGGGCGATCCGACGAAAAAAAGAGATATTTGCCGTCTTCGGAAATAGACGGCATACGGTCGTGGTAGTCGGTATTGAGTTCTGCCACGGGAACAGGTTCGAGCCACTTACCGCCGCGCCACGCGGTATAATAGATGTTGGTGAGCTGCGGGCCGAGGCGGCTGCCCGAAGCGAACGACGCAAAATACATCTCGTGTTCGCCATTCGGCAATTTACGCAGCGACGGTTGGCCATCGAGCGAGACAGAACTTACCGGCAGACCGACATTCGCCGCGACATCGAACAAGGGTTCGTCGACGCCGCGGTTCTTCGCGGTATTCTTCGAATACCAGATATCGGCATCGCCTTCGGGGCCGGCCGAAGGTTCGCGGTTCGACTGAAAGAACAGATATTTCTCATCGGGTGTGACAAACGGCGTATATTCGCTGTTGGGGGTGTTGATGCCCGTGCCGAGATTTTTGATGCCTGCAAGCTCTGGCGGCGTTGTCGGATACTCGACCTGGGCGAAAATCGCCGCGGCGGTCATAGCATAAAGAATAGTGGTTTTTCGCATAAAACTGAACATATGTTCCCTTTCGGACGAAGTCTATTTGCCGGATGTGGCGCCCATGAAAAACCTGAGACAACGCTCGCGTGCGAAGCGGTGATCGATCATCGGCTCTCGCTGCGGAGTGCCAAAAAAATCATCGTCGCTCGCTAACCAGCGTTTCACATATTCACCCTCAGCATCATACCGTTTCTGCTGCTCCGCTGGATTAAAAATACGAAAATACGGCGCCGCATCGACGCCGATGCCCGCACTCCATTGCCAGCCGCCGACATTCGACGCGAGTTCAAAATCGAGCAGATGCTGCGCAAAAAAATGTTCACCCCAGCGCCAGTCGCAGAGCAAGTGTTTGGTCAGAAACGAGGCGACGACCATACGCACGCGATTATGCATGAAACCGGTTTCGACAAGTTCGCGTATGCCCGCGTCGACGAGCGGGTATCCGGTTTCGGCGGCGGCCCATTTCTTAAAATCCGTCTCGCTGCCCGGCCAGCGTAGCTTGCGGTATTGCGCGCGAAAAGCCTCTTTCGTAGTCTGCGGGTAATACCAGATAATCATCTGGTAAAACTCGCGCCAGATCAGCTCGGCGAGAAATTTCGCGCTTAATGCACGCGCGCGCAGCGCCAGGGCGCGTATCGAAATCGTACCGAACCTCAGATGCAGGCCGAGGCGCGATGTGCCGCGAATACCGGGGATATCCCTCGTAGCGGCGTAATTTTCAATCAGCGCATCGGCGACACCGATCTGAGGTATCTCAAAACTATTTTCGGTAAACCCGAGATCGCCCAGAGTCGGATATCCCGCGTTTTGCGCCGCGCCGGCGAATCTTCCCGCCGGCAAGGTGGGTACGTAAGCCGGTAAACTGTGCTCGAAACGTTCGAGCCAGCGGCGCGAATACGGCGTAAAAACATTATACGGAGTACCGTCGTCTTTCAGCACTTCATGCGGCGCAAAGATCACATGGTCTTTGAGCGCGATAAATTCTGCTCCGCGCGTCTGGCACAATTTCGTTATAGCGGTATCGCGATCGCGCGCATACGGTTCATAATCTTCGTTACAAAACACCGCGGCGATATCGTATTCGTCGAACAGGCGCGCATAGACATCAGCCGGTCGGCCATGAAAGATGCGCAGCGTGCCGCCGCGGTTCTTTAAGGTTTCGGCCAGATGCGTGAGCGTCTTATAAATAAAGGTGATGCGGCGGTCATCTTTCAGTTTCAGTTTTTCGAGTATATTTGGGTCGAAAATAAAAACCGGCAAAACCGGCAGACCTGATTTTAACGCGGCTGCGAGCGCACTGTTATCGTCGAGACGCAGGTCGCGCCTGAACCAGAAGATGGCTATTTTTTCGCGCATGCGCCTTTAGCGTGTCGCGCGGTGCCATTCCTTTTCGTAGTAGTGCACAAGATTCTGCGTCATGAGCGTCTGAACACCGGTCTCGACGCGCGCCATATCGGCCGGAAAGTATGCCATCGCCCCAAGAATATCTTTTGTCAGAAAACGCAACTGCTTCTCGACGAGAAGATTGGACGGCATGGCGAGCGGCGCCTGCGAGAACGCAACGAAACCCCACTCGCCGAAACTCGGCACATAGGTGTGATAAGGCAAGGTCTTATAACCCGCTGCCGCAATCGTATTATGAATACACCAGAATGCGGTACGTGCGACAAAGGGCGAGGTCGACTGAGTGACCGCGACCGCCCCCGGTGCGAGCACGCGTTTCAGCCGCTTGAAAAAAATATCAGAATACAGTTTACCGATCGCAAAATTACCGGGGTCGGGAAAATCGAGAATAACAATGTCGTAGAGAATTTTGGGTTTCTGGATAAAAATAAACGCGTCTTCGTGATGCACCGACACCCGCGGATCTGAAAGCGCGCGGCGATTGAGTTCTTTGAGCCAGACATGTTCGCGCGCCAGGCGTGTCATCGCCGGGTCGATGTCGACGAGATCGAGGCGCGCGAGATTTTTATAACGAAGAAACTCGCGAATCGCAAGGCCATCCCCCCCGCCCATAATGAGCACATTCAGGGGAGCGGTTGCGTTTTTGCGCCCGTCGAACAGCATTTGCACGGGTACGTGCACCAGCGCTTCGTGGTACCGGTATTCGTCGAAACTGTTGAACTGCAGATTGTTATTCAGAAAGAGCGAAAAATGTTCATGCCACGAAGTGATGACAATCTTCTGGTAATTCGACTGTTCCGAATAAACAACGGGGTCGGTATGCAGCTCATGGTCGAGAAAACTCTGCAGCGGCTTCGAATATACAAGTCCCGTCACGAGAGCCAGCAAGACCGCGCAGGCTTTCACGAGCTGACTTTTCAGCCGAATCTGTCCCTGGAAAATATAGATTGCGACGAAAGCGACGAGGACATTCAGAATACCCGCGAGCAGCGATGCGCGCACCAGCCCCACTTCGGGGCGCAGCAGTAAGATCGGAAAGCTCACCGCGGCGACGAGCCCGCCGATATAATCGAGCGACAGCACGCGCGCGACAAGATCGCGAAAATTCATGCGGTCTTTTAATATACGCAATAAGATCGGTATTTCGAGCCCGACCAGAGAACCAACTACGACAAGCAGCAGGTAAAGAACATAGGCATAGTGCTCGGTGAACGAGAAGGCGAGAAAAAGCAGCGGCGCAGCGGCACCGCCGATGAAAGCCAGGGCGATCTCGAGTTCGATGAACTTTTCAATCGTGTCGCGTACGATAAACCGACTCAGGTATGAGCCGACCCCCATGGCAAATAGATAAACGCCAATCGTGCGCGAAAACTGCGTCACACTGTCGCCGAGCAGGTAACTCGATACCGTACCCGCGATGAGCTCATAGACCAGCCCGCACGCGGCGATCAGAAACGCCGAGAATAACAGTAATCCGCTTTGGATTTTTTGTTTTTTTCCGGGATTACCCGTCGCACCAGACATGCGTTAGAAACGGCCTAACTGTCGCATCAGTTCGAGTTCGCCGATATCGATCTTGCTGAGGCGGGCGATTTCATCGAGCGGAATATTATTCTCGGTCAGCGCGCGCAATGCCTGCCTGCGGTAGCCATTGTCTTTGACCAGCGAATCGATGAGAAAATTCACGGTATGGCGGTCGAGTTCTTTCACCGCGAGAGTATTGTCTCTCGCCGCTGCGCGCGGCGGGTTTGGCGGCAGTGTACCCTGCGGCGCAGGTTGTAGCCGCGCCGCAATATTTTCGGCCTGCACCGCCGCACGCGCACTTTGGAATGTATCGCCGCCGGCATAAAACTCTGCCTTAGCTTCGACTTCGGCGCGCTCGCGCTCGGCTTGTTTTTCTGCTTTAATCTGCTCGGCACGGCGCAGTACTTCGCTGAAATCCGAAGTCGGTTTGGCGGCGCTTACCACCGCAGGTGCGGTGCGTGCCATTTCAGAGCGCAGCGGCGCCGCACTGCGCAACTCATCGCCCGCCGGCTTGGCTTTTTCACCGAACAGCACCGGCTCTATGGCTTTACCCAGACGCGAAAAGAAATTCGCCACCTGCGGTGAACCTTGCCGAACCGTGCCCGATGACTCACGCAGCTCGCCGGCCACCGCTACCGGTTTCTGTGGCGCGGGCATCGTCTTTTTCGAAAGCTCCATTTCGTCTTTCTGGAAAAGATCTTTCATGAGTTCTTCGGCGATGGCCGAGTCTTCGGCGACATCGGCTTCGGGTACGAAGCGCGCAGAAGCCATCTCGCGCACGGGTGAAGCCATTCTTTCGACGGGAAGTTCGCGCGCGCGCACAGGTTCGAGGCTCGGCGTGTCACGCACTGCCATGGATTTCGCCGCGGGTAGCGGAGCCGTTTTTTTGGCCGCCGTGGTTTTTGCCGGCATCACCTTACCTTTCGGCTGCGGCTTTACCTTCGCCGCCTTTGCGGATTTAGTTTTGCTGCGGATTTCGCGCTCGCGCAAGACAGGCGGTTCGGCAATCGCCTGCGGCTCTGCGACTGGCGCCGTAGCGCGAGCATCAGCGGCGCGCAGAATCTCTTCGTTGCGGTCTACCAGAGCGCGAAATCTCTGGATACGGTTCTCAAACAATGCCGCATAACCCTCCATCTCGCGGTAGAATTCCTGCATGTCGGCATGGATACGCGTCTTATAAAATTCTTTGATCTGCAGATCAACCTGGCGCGTGATTTTCAGCGACAACAGGACATAAAGTAGCGCGGTCATGCAGACAAAGAGCAGAATCGCGATGCCGATTTCCATGGGGAGACCCCCTCCCAAGCGCAGCGGTTGTCAAGAATTATGTCACATCGTTGGCCCGGGGAATCCCCTCGTAATGCATGACTGCGCGGTGGGACATCCTACCCGGAAAAACCCCAAAACCAGAGAAAACTACTTTTGCCAATATAGTTTTTTACTGGACGGCTAACAGTAGTTTATATAACGATCTTTTTATCCTGAATAGAGGGCTTCGGCCCGGGAGGGGATATGGAATTTCGCAAACTTAAAGTGAATGATAACGCGCAGCAAACCAATGCCGCGGTGGAAAACACATTGAATTTCGCGGTACGCGCCTTCGATAAATTTCTGGGGGCAACGGGACTGGGTGGGCGTAAAGCCGACTACGACGACGAACATTACGAATTTGTCGGCGGCGCAAACGACGAGCTGCGCAAAAAGCACTACGACAAGAGCCTCAGGCTGTTATGGAAAGCCGGTCGCCATGCCGAATGGTCGAGTTTCAACGACTGTTCTAAAGAAGAAGAAATGCTGGTCAAGCTGGCCGACGAGAACCTGAGCGAGACCGAAAAAAAGCAGGTGTCGCGGATGCAATCCGCCGAGTTCAGAGAACTTTTGAACCGCGAGTACACCCCGGCGCAAAAACAGGCGATTGTAAATATTCTTTCGCTGATTGGTCATGGTGAGGCCTATGCCTGGCTGGTTTCGAATGAAGTGCTGCGCGACGTGAAAAGCACCGGAGCTAAAGCGGCGCTCACGATGCAGGTGCTCGAAGAAGCAAAACACTTCGTTGTGCTGCGCGAGCTGATCCATGCATTCGAAATGCCGATACCGCGCCTGCCCGTTTACGAGTATATGATGCTCGAAGGTACGCTGAAATCCAAAGGTCTTGAAAAATTCTTTGGTATGAACGTGCTTGTCGAAGGTATCGCGCTGTCGATTTTCGGAGCACTGAGTAAGTTTCCGGGTCTTGAAGTTCTCGAAATGTTCCATCTCGACGAATCACGCCACTGCGCGCTGCCCACGAATTACCTGAAAACCACACCGCTCACCTGGTGGGAAAAAAATAACCCCGCGGCGATGGTGAAACGTTTTGCGCTGGTGTTGCCGGCGATTCCGCTGGCATTTAAAATGGAACCCGATTTTGCCGAACTCGGTATCGACGTTTTCGATTTTGGCGGCTCGCTGGTGCGCAAGGTTATTAACCTCGCCTACCGCGTCGGCTTTCATCTGCCCTTACCGCAGGAGAATATGAAAGATTTTATCAACTACCTGTTCAACGCTTATTGCCAGGCAACGCGCGACGGGCACACATACCAGCGCTTTCTCGACCGCGAGGCGACGACCGGGGAAAAAGAACTCGCGGTCGAGCGCGAAGTCTTTCTCATGGCTTCGGCCTGATCCCCAGCCCGCTATCGGTTTCTTTTTTTTAAGGGAAACTGATAGCGGCAACGTCAGGGATAGAGCAGATAATTCTTGCGTGTCTCGGTGAAGGCCTTGATGTCTGCGGCGATGAGTTGCTCGAGCGCCTGGTAACTCTCGCCTTTGGCGATGCGTTCGATAAAGCCCGTTTGGCCGATGCCGTTCGCGGTTCTTAACCAGTTTTTGTCGCGGGTTTCGGCCGGCAGGTTTTTGTAGAATTCCTGCCCCATCGCTATCAGCGTACGCAACGGCTGAATTTTACGGCGGTCGGTGACAATGAGCCGCACACCAGAGCAGCGCTTTTTACGAAAAGCGGAACGTTCGGGCCTGAAACTGACCGGAACAAATTTTACGCCGGGCAATTTCGCCGCGTTGAGAGACTTCGCCATTTTCTTGCCGTTAAAAAACGGCGCCCCGAAATACTGAAAAGGTTTGCTGGTACCGCGGCCGACGCTGATGTTCAGTGTTTCGAGCGCACCCGCGAGATGATAACCGATCACCGAATTCATGTCGAGAATACTGGGGCTCGGATTACGCCACGGCAATCCGGTCTGGTCGTAGAACATCGCGTGTTTATACCCCGAAAGTTTTAACACCTCGATATTCGCGCCGATCTGGAAATTCGAATTATAATACTGTGCGAGTTCACCGATCGTCATCGCATGCGTAATCGGTATCGGGTAATACCCCGCAAAACCGCCGTGGAACTTGCTTTCCAGAATCGGCCCATAGACGCCGAGCGCGGCAGCCATATTGGGCCGGTCGAGTATCAGCATCGGTTTTCCCGCATGCTTCGCGGCCTTCATTGCCATTGCCATGGTGCTGCCATAGGTATAATACCGCACACCGATTTCCTGAATGTCAAAAATGAGGATATCCACATCTTTCAGGTCTTCGTCGCCGGGCGCTTTCTTTTTGCGCTGGTAGAGCGAGACAATCGGTATCCCGGTTTTGGTATCTTTGCCGTCTGCGACATGTTCATCGACCTTGCCGCGCACCCCGTGTTCGGGTGCGAAGATACGAACGATTTTGTATTTCGGATGCAGCAGATCGATAATGTGCCGTCCCTTCGAATCGATCGCGCTGTGATTGACGATGAGCGCGATACGTTTGTCTTTCAGCCATGGGTCGGGCTTTTCCATAAGTTGGTCGAGCCCGGTGCGCACCTTTGCCTTCTTCGCGGCGGCCAGCGGCAACCCGGCAAATAAAAACGCAAAAACAAAAGCAAAACGACCCATGATCTACAATCGGCCTCTGCGGGTTAAAATTGAAATCATTTGTTTTCTCTCAGCCATGCGTCACGACACGGTCGCGCCCCGCCGTTTTACCCGCATACATGCGGTTATCAGCGATGCGGATGAGCTCCGTACTCGTGACACCGTCGAGGGGAAAAAAAGCCACACCCATCGTTGCCGAAACCCGGATATCGTTGTCGATCTTTCTCAGACTTTCCCTGAAGCCGTCGAGCCTGCGTATGAGCCCCGTAATCTCGGTCTCAGGCAAAATCAGCGTAAACTCTTCACCGCCATAACGCGCCACGAGATCGCTGTCGCGGAAAAATGCCTCGAGTTCGCGCCCGGCTTTAGAGAGAATTTCATCGCCCTTGCCGTGGCCGAAACCGTCGTTGATGCGTTTAAAAAAGTCGATGTCGAGAAAAACCAGGGCAAAGACCCGCTTATGCCGGCGGCATTCGGCAACCTTGTACTCGAGAAACTCGTCGAAGAAGCGGCGGTTGTGCAGACCCGTGAGTTTGTCGCGCACCGATGAATGCCAGTAGTTACGGTTACGCACAACGACGGCCGTCGCCAACATCGCCGCCAGCGCGAGCAATATCAGGCGGCTGATCTGTGTATCCCAGCTGAAGGTACCGTAATCGGGATCTGAAACGCCGACCGTCATGCGAGCCGCGATCACCACCACAACTGCGTGCTGCACAATGGCCGAAGCGCCCGCGGCGAGCGAGACAACAGGGTCGGCGCGCAGCGCAGTGGCCGCAAGCGCGAGAAAATATATACAGAAGTGCACAAAATTATTGCTCGCGATGATGGGTCGTCCCGAATATAGAAATCCCACGGCGCCGAGCGTAATCATGAGTACGTCGAATTGCGTGGAAAACCAGGGAATCCAGCGCGCGGGTTTCGGCCGACCCGCCACATAAACGATGCCGGCCGAAATCACCATCGCCGCGAGCGCGACAACGACGCCGACCCAATTCTCGGCGAGCTGCGGCGCGAGAATAACACTCTTTATAGGTATAATGGCGACCGCGGCGATGAGCACGAGGCGAATGCGTGCTGTCAAAAGCTCGCCGCTTTGCCCGATGTCGACCGTCATCGGGTCGGTACTGAAGAAAACCTCGCGCCAGAACGAATGCTTCGAATGCGCCCGCTGGCGTTTCATGAAGTGCGAAAACGGGATTTCGCAGATCGTCGGTCAAGTTTATTTGCCCCGTATCTCGCCCACACAGAAAGGCGTATGGCAACCTCGCGCATCACACTCGAACGCATCGGCGAACCTTTCTATTTTGAACTTAAAAACGCCGCCGGTAATACCGCGTATATCGACGCTGCACCGGCAATCGGCGGCACGGGCAAAGGTGTGCGCCCGATGGAGATGCTGCTCATGGGCCTCGCCGGTTGTTCGGGTATCGACGTCGTGAACATTCTGCGTAAGCAGCGGCAAAGAATCGACAGTATGCGCGTCGAAGTCGAAGGTGAGCGCGGCGAAAGCGACGGCGCGAACCCATTCGAAAATATCCGGGTCAAATTTCTACTCACGGGAGAAATCGACGAAAGCCACCTAAAACGCGCACTCGAGCTGACATTCGATAAATATTGTTCTGTCGCTAAAACGCTCGAAAAGAGCGCCCAGATTTCATGGGAGTACAGACTGAATAGTTCTGCGGAGCACGGCGACCATGGCTGAGCGGCAAAAAGAACAGACCCGCGCGATCCGGGAACAAACCCCGCGCAGCCGCCAGCGCGAGCACTCGGTGCCGATATTCATGACATCGAGTTTTGTGTTCGATTCGGCCGAACAGGCGCGCGCGCTGTTCGCCGAAGAAGAACAGGGAAATATCTATACGCGGTTTTCAAACCCGAACACCGACGAGTTTGTGCGTAAGATGGCGGCGCTCGAACACCTGCCCGACGGTTTCGCCACGGCTTCGGGCATGTCGGCGATTTTCACCAGCATGGCCGCAATACTCAAAAGCGGCGACCACATCGTCTGCGCACGCTCAGTGTTCGGTTCGACACACCAGATTCTCACGCAGATTTTTCCGCGCTGGGGTATCGAATTCACGTACGTCGATATTGCCGATCAGTATAACTGGGAAAAGGCTTTTAAACCCAATACGCGGATGTTCTTCCTCGAGACCCCCTCGAACCCGGCGCTCGACATCGTCGATCTCGAATTTATCGGCAGCCTCTGCAAAAAAAAGCGGGTCATCCTGAATGTCGACAACTGCTTCTGCACACCCGCGTTGCAGACCCCCGCGGACTTCGGCGCCGAAATCGTCACACATTCGGCGACAAAATACATCGACGGGCAAGGCCGCGCGCTGGGCGGAGTGATTCTGGCGACGAAAGAAATCATGAAAGATATCCGGTTTTTTGCCCGCCACACCGGGCCAGCGCTTTCACCGTTTAATTCATGGTTGTTTTCGAAGAGTCTCGAAACGCTCGACCTGAGAATGCACAGGCATTCCGAAAACGCACTGACACTTGCCACGGCGTTGCAGAAAAACTCTGAAATTGAAAAAGTCATCTATCCGTTTTTACCCGATCACCCGGGGCATGCGCTCGCGAAGAAACAGATGAAAACCGGCGGTGGTATTGTAACGCTGATCGTCAAGGGCGGTATCGACCGCGGGCGCAAATTCTTAGACAGCCTCAAACTCATCTCGCACACCGCAAACCTCGGCGACACGCGCACAATTGCGACGCATCCCGCTTCGACGACGCATTCAAAACTCTCAGAGGCAGATCGCGCAGCTGTGGGTATTCTGCCCGGCATGGTGCGCATCTCCGCGGGGCTTGAAGACATGCGCGACGTACTCGCCGACATCGATGCGGCGCTAGCGGCTTCCCGATAAAAAAAGCCCCGGAGGCAGCTACCGGCAACCCCCGGGGCAAACACTAAGGAGGAATGATACCGTATCAGCGGGCAAAAGCCAGCTTCACGTAACTGCGCATCAGCGTCACCGCGTTGATGACGAAGACACTTCCCAGAATCAGGGTTTCATAGGCGAATTTTTCGGCGCTGAAATGCAGAAGCAAGTCGTCGCCAAAAAAGGTCGGGCTGAGCGTGAAACCTGACATCCACAATACGCCGATAAAATAGACACCCATTGCCCGCGGGTACTCGTCGGCGGCGCCGGCGTATTCTGTCGCGAGAACGTTTACGGGAATAAAGTGAAGGCCCAGCTTTGCCATAAGAAAACCCGCGGTGATGCCTGAAAAATACAGCAGGCTGAATTGCGCCGATTCGGGCGCGAGGTAGACGACCGAGAGCCCCTTGAGCACGGCTGAAAATGCCGTCATCCATAATACCCGCTCGGGGTCGATTTTCTGCCCAAGCGCAGCAACGGCGACGAAGATCGCCGAGAGGCCGAGTACGATGGCGCAAATGATGTTGAGATTATCGCCGAAATAGGACCGGCCGAATGTCGCCGCGAGCAGTAGCGCCAGCACAATATTCGTAATGACTGCCACCGAAAATAAACGGGCGAAAAAGCGGGCTATCCCCCTCAACATACGCCACAAACCGGAAACGATGAGTTCTGCGTAACCTTCGGAAAAAGAAAATGCGAAATAAAAGTGGCGCATGCGGGTACTCAGAAGCCGCCCCATGATGCCGCCTACGCCCTGCACCGGCACCTCGCCTTCGGATTGCTGCCTCAGGTAGATCACCATAACGGAAGGCGATGCCAGCAACTGATAGCAGCGCAATATCGCATTGCCGAGAAAGTGTAACATCGCCACCTCGCGCAACCCGAGCGAGAGTTCGAAAAACATCAGACCCACCTGTGCGACAGACGCATAACCGATCTGACCCTTGATATTGGCCTGCGTTTTCTGCGAAATACTCGCCGATATCGCCGTAAAAAGGCCGACACCGCCGACGATCCACGGAATAAAAGACACCGCCCGCCACAGCGGATACATGCGAATCAGCAGATAGACGCCCGCGTGTATCGAAAGCGCTCCGTAAAAAATAGCGCTCGAAGGTGTCGGCCCTTCCATCGCACGCGGCACCCAGAATGAAAACGGGTATTGCGCCGATTTACCCATGGCGGCGAGTACAATGAGCAGACCAATGGTCGTAAAAAACCACAGATTGAGCTGCACAAAGGTCTGATCGAGCGAGCGGTCGGCAAACTGCAGAAAGAAATATTCGCTGCCGAGCATATGAAAGAGCCATGCACCGAGAAAAAGCCCGACGTCGCAGAAACGGTATATCGCGTACGCTCTGAGACTGTTGCGCCCGGGTTGCAGCCGCATGCGGTAGAAACCGATGAGCAGAAATGACGATATCCCGACAATCTCCCAGCCGGCGAAAAGCATGTCGATCGTGGCGGCAAGGGCGACAATCGAAATGCCGCTGATGAAGAGAAACAGCGAGGCGAAGAATCGGGTGTATCCTCTTTCGCGGTGCATATACCGGCGCGAAAACATCAGCACGAGCCCGCTCAGCACCCCGATCAGCGCCTGAAAAGAAACCGAATACTTATCGACGAGAAACATCAGGTCGAACTGGTAATCCTTTACCGAAACAAGGTGTCCCCATGAGACCTGTACGGGTTTGAATCCAGAATCGATGAATATACCGAGCAGCGCCAGCGACAGCACGCCGTTTACTAAGTTTGCGAGAAAGACGAGGCGTGAGATAAACTTTTCGCCGCGCCACGGCGAAACCGCAATTACCAGGGAGGTAAACAGCGGATAAACAATGAGCAGAAGCGTAATATACTTGAGCAGCATTTTACAGGTCTGGGTTCACTACCGCTGGCGTAATATTTTCCCTATGGTGATGGAAGACAGCCATCGAATCGCGGAACGCGGGTGGTTTTTGCCCGCCGAATACGAACTCAGTGAAGTCACCCTTCTCCGCAAAATAAAACCGGTTCGCCGCGTAATCATAAACGCAGAATTTGATCCAGTCTTTCTCTATCCAGCCGTTCACCGCCGCATTCGTTCGCAGCACGCTGCGTACGATATCGAGCCTCTGTTCTACAACAACCAGCAGGCGCACGGGATCGTGAATTTCCGTCATTTGCTCCGGCAGGCCCGTGCGCAGATCGCCCTCGGCGCCATTGCCGACACCGACGAGCGAGAAGACGTTATGCGGAAGTTTAGAACCTGCACCGAAGATGGTCGGGTCGAGCCGCGAGAACAGGTATTCGAGATTAATGCCTCCACAGACAGGCACAAGCGGCGTCAGAATGCCATTGAGTATTTTACCGTCAGCGTCCATCGTGGGATCATACGAGTTAAAGAATGCCCGGCGATCGAAGAATACCCCCTCTGTCAGCGCACGCGGCGCGACAATGGCAAGAGCATTCGACGCATGGTTGTATTCGGGACGCGGTTCAAAGAGCATCTCGGTTCTTTGCCGCACTTCGCGCATCGCCTGTTTTCCGGTTTTGGGAAAATCGATAATCGCAAAACGGCGTGCACGTTCTAAAGCGTTTCGCTCGAGCGCGCTGCTGAAGAGACTTTTCAACTCGGTGACGAAAACGCCCAGTTCGGGCGGCAGATCGTGTTCGTCGAGCACCTGAATCTCATCGCGCGCAGTATCGTGCAGGGCACCGACAAAACGGGTACCCGGCGGTATAGTGATACCCTGCTCGACCAGCAGGGCGCGCACATCGTTACGGTTTGCCATGCGCGCAAATGTGCGCGCATTCACGAGCCCGGGACGCCCTGAACAGGCACCGCAGTCATAAGCCGCAAAATACGGATTATTCGTACTGCTCGAGCCATGCCCGACGATGGCAACGAGTTTACCGAAATTACGGACGAGGCCAATCTGTTTTAAAACCCGCCCCACCCGTTCGGCCATTTCCGCAACGGTATAACCATCGAAATAACCATTCTTTTGTGCAGCCGCGTCTGTACGCTCATAATGTAACTCGGCGCGGTGTTCATGCGCCGCGAATGAACTAGCGGTGGCAAAACTGCGGCTTGGCAGGTGTATGGAAAGCACCAGGCGCACCAACGAGGCAAAACCGAAGACAAGCGAGATAAGCCAGCCAAGCCAGAGATTGTTCGCGTAACGGTGCCAGAAGTTCATCTCCATTTTGCCGAACACGAGACCGCGCCTGCGGTCGGTCACACCACGAATCAGGTGCTTCGGTGTCACAGGTACAGGGCAGAGTTTGACGGGAATCGTGTCATAAGGCCCGAGATAAACCGCGTCGACGCCGAAAAACCCCGGGGTCGCAAATGTCTCGATAGCCGGCGAAAGCTCTTCAAGATGCCGGCGCAGCGAGCCCTCGCGGTCGTCGATGCAGAAGACTGCCTGCAACTGCGCCTTACGGGCCTTCAACAACCCGAGACGGTTGCGCTCGGCATTCGCCCGAATCGCTGTCAGCGATTCTATATAAAGAGAAAACTCGAGTGCTTCATGCCAAAGGCGCGAAATTTCTTCCGTTTTGGTTTCTGCCGGCGCCGGTTCGCTGAAAAATCTTAAATTAGGATTTTCCACCGCAAGGCTTTCGCTGCGGTACAGTTTGCGTTCCAGCAGATCTGAAAGAAAAGCGAGGTAGAGCGCAAGGTAATGCGACAGCGAGATATTGCGGTGATAGTTCAGCGAAGCCGGGTTGTCTTCGATCTGCGCAATGAGCCCCGACCAGCCGCGCGCGGCCATCAGTATCTCGAGCAGAAAAACTGCGGGCGATGCCCCTTCGGGCAGAATAAATTTCAGGCAGTCGGCAATGACGCGCTCGGGTTCTTTTAAGGATACACGGCGCGCGACAGCCTCGCCCACGCCGAAGGGCCGCGCATCGCGCAGCTGCCGCCGCAACGCTTCCCAGAAATTTTCGCCGTTCTCGGCGATTGAGATCGAAGCGATTCCCTGGTCGACATAACTTGCCAGCAGGCGGTAAAGCACGGGGTGTATCTGCTCTTCGGGAATAATGCCATTTGCCGCAGTAATCTCTTTCAGGTAGCCCTGCGAGCGAAACCCTTCGCGGCGCAAAACCGGCTCGACTTCGGCAAAGAGCAGCTCTTGCCGCATCGCTCCCGATTTTTCTTTGTAAGGCGCCAGCACATAACGCAGCGCATCTTCACTGATTTCGCCGCGATCGTAACGCGACCGGTAGTCGGCGACCGGCAGGTATTCGCGCGAACCATAGAGCCGCGACGCCTGGCGAATCGCCTCGTGAAACGAAAGATCGTGCTCCTGAAACATGTGGAGCGTATTGTGGTGGATAAAATCTTTAATCGGGCCCTGCGAAGGCAGATAATGCCTGATCTCCGCGAGAATCGCGGAGACGTCCGCAGGGTTTGAAAGATTTTTTCCACTCATCGGTAACTCCGTCGGTTAAAGCGCTGCCTGCAGCTGCACGAACGACATAAACGCGTCTGCCTTAAAATCAGCACCGCGCGCATTCGCGATCGCATCACCCGCGTGCAGGTATCCAACTCCGACCCAGAGCGAGAAGTAATTCGCAAAGGGTTTCATCCACACCAGGTCGACCTCCTGGTAGAGATTACGACCCAGATTTGTACCGTTGTTGGTCGCCGATTCGGTCGAAATACTGCCGCTCGTCGCCGCATTCGACGATGAATTTGCCGCGCCGCTGATTGCATACCAGGCGTCCTGTGTTGTCGCCTTGCTCTCGTAGAAATAGCTGACAATAAAATCGCCCCATTTCTTGTTTTCATAGAGCAGTGAAACCGAGGGTGTGAAGATATTCTTCATACCCATATTTTCGGAGATGCCATTGAATGTATTCAGATAGGGAAATCCCCCGAAGCGCGGGCCCGGCAAAGTCTGAAAAGTGTTGATCTGCGAACCCGTACGGTTCTCGGTACCCGGCGAATAAAACGCCTGCAGACCCAGTCGCAGGTCGTCGAGCACCTTGAAGCCGGTCTGCGCAAAGAACAGCTTGCCGTTGAACGTGCGCCCCGTCGTTGTCACGGCACCCGTAGCGTCATACGTAATCAGGTCGGATGCCTGACCGGTTTGAAAGGCGGCCTCGAGGGTGTAATCCCACTTCTTGCCTGCGGGCAGTTTATTATTGTCGGTACGGTTGGTGAACCGTGCACCGAAGGTGTAGAGGTTTGTGCGTTGCGTATTCGCCGCCGACGTCGAAAGCAGGTCGAAGCCAGCTGCGCCGCAGGCTGTGCCTGCTACCGCGGTGCCGCACACATCGACACCGAGATACTGCGAGATGCTGATCGCATAAAGATCGAGCCAGGCAAAATCGGTCTTGATGGTGTTATACCAGCCCACGAGATATGAATCTCCCTGCGCGGCACTGGTGTTCGAAACCCCGCCATTGGGAACATTATTCACTGAGCTCGTTGTGGCCTTCGCACCGAAAAGATGGCTCGAAATATAGTCGTTATCGTATTTGATCAGAATACCGTCATAAGAAAGTCCGCCGACAGTCCAGTTAGCGCCGCCAATCATGCGCTGGTCGCCGTAGGCAAAGATCTGCCGGCCGACCTGCACGCCCAGGCCAGAGATACCGATATTGCGTACCTGCAGGTATGCCTCGCGCACATCGAGTGCGTTACGCGCAGCCCCGGTGTTATCGCCGTTGCTGAAGAATGCCGCGCGGCTGTCGACACCAGCCGCAGACTTCGCACCGCCGTCGCCGCCCCAGGTACGCGCATCCTGGATATTCACCTTGACCTCGACGTCTTTTGCCGGGTTGACAAAAAACCAGATCTGTGACGTTTCCAGCACGCGGGCTATTTTCTGCCCATTACCCGAACTGAAGTTCAGGTTATCGCGAAATTCTGCCCGTGGCCGTGAAAAGAGACCGATGCGCATAATATCACCCACCCAAAGTTGCCGGTTATTTTTCACCTTTGCGGCGACAGCAGGGTCGATGAGCATCGGGCGCATCGCATCTGCGGGAAGCCCTTTCTCGATGTAAGGGCTTACAAATGCAGATTCTTCAGATTTCACGAGCGCAGAAGTCACGGCAGTTTCGGCGGGTGACGGCGCATTCGCAGCATTCGACGCTCCCCATAGCGGTGCAACGAGCAGCAGAATGGCGAAAGCCCGACGCATCGTTAACCCTGGCGCGCCGCCGCGGGGTGTGCGGAATACGGCTTCAGGTGCGCAATATTTTCGAAGATCAGTTTTCTGCTCTCGGCAGCGAGGGCATGCTCAATATCGGCCAGCGCTGCCATAGAGGTATGATCGATGTAATGTACGTCGGCAAAATCGATAGCGATCTCTTTTTCGGGCGGATATTTCTTAATCTTATCGGTTAAAGAAAACAAGTTGGTAAAAATCAGCGAACCCTTCGCCTTCATCGTCACGCGCTTAGATGCCTCGATAATTTCTGTACGCAGCTTAAAGAACTCAGATGCCTTCACGCCGCGAATCACAAGAATCAAAACCTTCATCGCAAGACCGGCGGCAATACCGACGAGGAGATCTTCGACCAGCGTAACAACCAGCGTCGTAAGAAAGATCATGAGCTGTTCGACACCCGCATCAAATGCGTGCTTGAATTCCGAGGGCCGTGCAAGGCGAAATCCAACAAGTATCAAAATGCCAGCAAGGGCAGCATTGGGTATCAGGTGGATAACCTCAGGTATGAGAAACAGGAACAGGGCAAGAAAGACCCCATGAAAAAAGTTCGACCATTGCGTTTTAGCTCCATTCGAAACGTTTGCCGATGAGCGGACAATCTCAGCAATAATCGGCAAGCCGCCGATCATACCGAGCAACATATTTGCTGCACCGTTCGCGACAATTTCTTTGTTGAGGTTCGTCTGGCGTTTTTCAAGATCGAGCTTATCAACCGCGCTGGCACTCAGCAAAGATTCGAGACTCGCGACGAAATAAATCGCAAAAATCGTCGCGAGCGAAGCCGGCGAAAAGATCATCGAAAAATCAGGCCGTGGTAACGCAGCGATAATTGACGCAGGCAGCGTCACGAGAAATTTTTCGTCGAGCGCGTACTCATTACCCATGAAAAAATAATGATGCGCATGCTGCAGGTCGAAAACCACCCCAAAAGTTGCCGCGAAAATTACGGCAACGAGTGGCGCGGGAATTCGCTTCAAAAATTTCCATTTGGCAAAGAGAAAGAACACCATGACCGCAAGGGATAAAAGACCAATCGCAGCAATTTCGGGATTCATCGCCTTGAAGCTCCGCGGAATTTCCGCGTAGAGCCCAATCGGTGATTTTGCTACGGGGGTTACTCCCAACGCGACGTGAATCTGCTTTGAAATGATAATGACACCAATTGCAGCAAGCATTCCGTGTATCACATTCACAGGAAACAGAGCCGCGTAGCGCCCCAGCTTCAGAATACCCGTGAGTATCTGAAATCCCCCCGCGACAATCATCGCAGCGAGAAAGCGCTGAAACCCCGCCTTGGGATCGCCAAAAGACAGGCTTTCGATGCCATGCTGTACGATTACAATCAACCCCGCGGCCGGCCCGTGAATCGCAACATGAGCGCCCGAAAAGCGCGATACGATTACACCGCCAATAACGGCTGCAATGAGGCCCGATACGGCAGGGCTTAATGAACCATTACCGATCGATGCGCCGGCGATACCGATGCACAGCGGCAAAGCAATCAACGAAAGGATAAAACCGGCTGTCAGATCCTGCTTCCAGTGGGTTTTGAGGTCATTTAAAGCTTTCATTCATTCCTCCAAATTCAATATCATCTTCCAAACGTAAGTTTAACATAACTGCGCATCAGGGTAACCGCGTTGAGCACGAAGGCTATCCCCATAAAAAAAGTTTCGAACGCGAATTGCTGCGCCCCGTAGTGCAGCAGAATATCGTCGCCGAAAAAAGTCGGGCTGAGCGTGAAGCCGGTCATCCACAGCACGCCGATAAAAAAGAAATTCGTCGCCATCGGGTTTGTCTTCCACGCGCCCGCATACTCGGTCATTCTGCGTTCCGCCGAAATAAAGCGGAGCGCGATCCATGCGATGGCAAAGCCGCCGGTGATACCTGCAAAATACAGAACGCTGTGAATCGCATGCTGCGGGCTGAGGTACGTTACCGATAAGCCTTTAAACCCCATCGACAGCCCGGTGAGCCACAGCACCCGTTCGGGATTCGCGGTTAACCCCAGGGCTCCCAGCGCGACAAAAATCGCAGAGAGCCCCAGCACCGAAGCGGAAATCGAGTTGAAGTTATCCCCGAGATAATCCCTGCCGAAAGTTGCCGCAATCAGTAACGCGATGACCAGGTTGATGAATATAAAAGGAGAAAACAGTCTGGCGCAGCCGCGGGCGACTGACTTAAGCATCTTCCAGAGCCCCGTGAGAAAAATCTCAGCGTACCCCTCGGAGAGAGAAGGCAAAGAGGCGAAAACGCGCGCGCGGCCCGAAAAAGCGAAAGATCGACCCCGAAAAACCCGCACTCAGCACTTCGCCTTCGGCCTGCTGCCGCAGCGACATGACCATAATCGAGGGAGATGCCAGAAGCTGGTAACAGCGCAGCGCGGCGTTACCGAGAAAGTGCAGCATCGCCACCTCGCGCCAACCCAGCGCCAGCTCGCAAAACATAACGCCGACCTGTGCGACCGAAGCGTAGCCAATCTGCCCTTTCACATTCGACTGTGTCTGTAACGAAATATTCGCGGTGATCGCAGTGATGAGTCCGACACTGCCAACGATCCACGGTATAAAATCGACCGCACGCCACAGCGGATAAAGACGTATCAGCAGGTAAACACCCGCGTGTATCGACAGGGCTCCGTAAAAGATCGCGCTCGAAGGCGTCGGCCCTTCCATAGCGCGCGGCACCCAAAAAGAAAACGGAAACTGCGCCGACTTGCCCATCGCGGCCAGAACGATCAGCAAACCGATCGTCACGAAGAACCACATGTTCAGCTGCACGAATGCCGGGTCGAGCGCGCGCTCGTGGTACTGTAAAAAGAAATATTCGCTGCCGAGCATGTGAAAGAGCCATGCGCTCATGAATAACCCGACATCACAAAACCGGTAAATCGCGTACGTTCTCAGGCTATTGCGCCCCGGCTGCATGCGCATACGGTAAAAACCAATCAGCAAAAATGAGGATATCCCCACCATTTCCCAGCCGGCAAACAGCATATCGAGCGTCGCCGAAAGCGCAACGAGCGAGATACCCGACACAAAGAGAAATAGCGAGGCAAAGAAACGGATGTACCCCGTTTCGCGATGCATGTACCGACGCGAAAACTTGAGTACGAACCCCGTGAGAATGCCGATCAGCAACTGAAACGAAACCGAATAATTATCAATCAAAAACATCAGGTCGAACCGGTAGTCGCCCGCATGAATCAGGTTACCGAGTGATATCTCGACCGGTTTAAAGCCAGACTGCACATAGAGCACGACCAGCGCGAGTGTCAGTGCGCCATTCACAAGGTTGGCGATAAATACCAATGCGAACATATCCTGCTCGCGCCGCCACTGCAGAATCATCAGCAGAAAAGATATCAGCAGCGGATAGAGAACGAGTGCCGCGATAACGATTTTCAATTCGGCAATCATATGTGCCTCTGGATCACAGCCGGCTCGACAGCGCCGCGCCTGCCCTGGTACACGAAACGCGAGAGGGGAAAGACCCCATTCGTATAAGCGGGAACCGGAATTTCTTGAAAGCCGTTATTTCCATACCAGAAGTATTTGTTACGGCTATAATCGTATACGCAGCACCTGACCCAGTGCTTCTGAACCCAGGCATAGACCGCAGAGTTCATCGCAAAAACCCGTTCGACGATTTCGCGTTTTTGCTCGATCAGCAACAGAAAGCGCACCGGCTCATGTATTTCGGTCATCTGCTCAGGCAGTCCCGTGCGCAGGTCGCCGTCGACACCGTTGCCGATGCCGATCAGAGAAAAAATATTGTGCGGCAGTTTTGAGCCAGAACCATACACCGAACTATCGAGGTATGAGAAATAATAAGCGAGATTGATGCCGCCGCAAACCGGCACAAAAGGCGTCAGAATATCACTGAGTATCTTGCCGTCTAAGTCGGCATGCGGATCGTACGAATTAAAAAACGCACGACGGTCAAGAAAGAGGTTCTCGCTTAGCGATCGCGGCGCCACAACACCGAATGCGTTCGTCGCATGCGTGTACTCGGGGCGGGGCTCGAACAGCATCTCAGAACGCGCCCGTACCTCGCGGCAAGCCACCCGCTCGGAGCGCAGAAAATCGAGTAATTCAAAGCGGCGTGTGCGCTCGAGCGCCGTGCGCCGTAGGGCTTCGGTAAAGAAAATTTTCAGTTCAGCCAGCTTCTCGCGCGCGCCAGAGTCAAGCAGGTGTTCGTCGGCAAAATCGATCTCGTCGCGCGTGGTATCGTGGAGCGCGCCGATGAACCGCGTCGTATCGGGAATATCGATACCCCGCTCGCGTAGAATGCAGCGCACGTCGCTGCGGTTCGCCATCAGAGCGAAGGCACGGGCATTGGCAAACCCGGGACGCCCCGAGCATGCGCCGC
>JAFLED010000003.1:38936-45000 GCA_017302045.1 Spirochaetota bacterium | reverse complement strand
GAATGTCAGGGGAACCCATGGCCGAAAAGAACATCAAGAGCGAGATTCATCGCGTCTTCGAATTGCAAAAAAAATTCAAATGGAGCCTCAGGCAGACGACTGCGCAAGAGCGCCGCGAAAAACTCAAAAAACTGAAAGAGAAGATCTTCGCCGAAAGCGAAAATCTCTACCAGGCGCTCTGGCAAGATTATAAAAAACCGCGCGAAGAGGCCGACCTCGCCGAAGTTCTGCCGACGATTGCCGAAATACACGACACCATTAAAAACCTGCCCGACTGGATGCGCCCGAAAGTCGTTGAAACACCGATTCACCTGGGTACTGCGCGCAGTGAAATTCATTACGAACCACTCGGCCAGACACTCATCATTGCGCCGTGGAACTACCCTTTCAACCTCAGTATGGCGCCGCTCATCAGCGCGATCGCCGCGGGCAATACCGTTATGCTGAAGCCCTCTGAGATGGCACCGCATACCGCAGAGTTTCTGAACCGCATTCTCAAAGACCTGTTCTACGAAGAAGAAGTCGCTGTCTTTCAGGGCGATGTCTCGGTCTCGACCGAACTCCTGAAACTGCCCTTCGACCACATGTTCTTCACGGGCGCGCCGAATATCGGTAAAGTCGTCATGAAAGCTGCCGCCGAACACCTCTCGGTCTGCACGCTCGAATTGGGCGGTAAGTCGCCCGCGATCGTCGAAAACACCGCAGATATCCGCGAAGCCGGTAAACGCATCGCCTGGGGTAAATGGGTCAATGCCGGGCAGACCTGCATCGCGCCCGACTACGTTCTCGTCTCTGAAGATAAAAAGATCGCACTGATCGATGCGATTCACGACACCGTGAAATCGTTCTATGGCCAGACGCCGATCGAATGGCGCAATTCACCCGACCTCTGCCGTATCGTCAACCGCCGGCACTTCGACCGCGTCAAAGGCCTCTTAGACGACGCGAAGAAAAAAGGCGCGCAGGTCGCATTCGGCGCCGACACCGACGAACACGACAATTATATCTCCCCGACAGTCATCACCGACATCGCCGAAGGCAGCAAGATTCTCGAAGAAGAAATCTTCGGACCGCTCTTGCCGATTGTTACCTACCGCCATCTCGACGAAGCGCTCGAATACGTGCGCCGCGGCGAAAAACCGCTCGCGCTCTACATTTTCTCGTCATCTGAAAGCACAGTAGAGAATGTGCTGCGCAATACTGCTGCGGGCGGTACTTCGGTCAACGACTGCCTTATGCAGTTCGTGAATCCGAAATTGCCCTTCGGCGGTTCGAACAACAGCGGCATCGGCCGTTACCACGGCTATCACGGCTTCAAGTGTTTCTCACACGAGCGCGCGGTATTCAAGCAGTCTCGCCTCTTCAACCCGATGCAGATTTTTTATCCGCCGTATGGCGGGTCGTTCCGCGAAACGTTCCAGAAGTTTATCCGGCACATTATGTGACGAGGCAACCGTTAAGAAAGGCGATCTTCGGGCAGCGCCCGAAGCAAGGATATGGGCAGCCCAAAGGGCGCTTTAGTAGCGATTCGCGAGCGAATTGCGAGGCCCATATCCTTGAGCGTTTCAGGCTGCCTGACTCAGCTCTACCACGATCATATCCCCGGAAAGAAAATATCGCGCAAGCCGGTCAGAAATTTTTTTGGAAATTCGATAGCTGAGGCTTGCATTCTCTTTTGTTGTAAATCCGGAACCATACGAAAACGCGCGCGTAACCTTGAGGTCGCATTTTGCCGCAAGCATAGCGAGGGATTTTCTATTGAAATAGAATACATGCTCCGGCACATTCAGGTAACGCCATGCGACACCGTACCGCCGCGCAAAATAACCTGTGTTGCAGGTGCTGAGATAAATTTTACCGCCCGGCGCCAATAGCGTCCGCATTTTTTGGAGAAATGCCTCGGCCTGTGGCAGATGCTCGAGCGTCGCCCAGTGTGTGATGAGGTCGTACTTCGCCGCGCCGAAATCATGCTGCAGGAAATCCGCCTCGACGAGGTTGCGCCCTGCCCGCTTGCCGGCTTCGATCATCTCATGCGCGATATCCATCCCGAGCGTCTGCCAGCCGCGCCCGGCGAAATAGGCGACAGCGTGCCCTGCTGCGCAGCCCACCTCGAGCAGCCGCTTTGGCGCTGGCAGCGAGGCCTCCCAGCTGTAAAAACCGAGATCGCCGAGATTTTTCGCGAGCGTCGAAACCACCGAGCGGTAGATTTTTTCTGAAGTATAATCGGCATAACCGCGGTCGCTGCGCTCTTTGAAATATTCGTTCTGGTAAAGCGCCGCGAGTTCTGCGGGCGAAGCCATCGGCTGCAGATGCCACACCGTACATTGAGAACAGCGGTGGATGGTAAACGTTGTGCCGGCGGGACTTTTCTTTTCAAGATGCGGTGATAACGCACCGCCGCAAAGTACACAGGTCATGCTATGGGTTTCTGTTTTCTGGCTATTTCATAGAGAGCAATCGAAAGCGCCGACTGCGCATTGAGCGATTCCACGCCGCCCGAAATAGGAATCCGCACGGGAATCGAAGAACCCGTTTCGCGAAACCCATAACCTTCGATGCCAGGGAGCAAGAGCGCGTCGGTGGGAAAATCGACGCTATCAATCGGCGCGCCCTCGAGATCGAGGCGGTAAATCTTCTCGCCGCTCTGGATGAGCTCGTCGAGCGAAGGCCCGGAGAGAAGTTCGACACGGAATATAGCATTGGCTGCGGCACGCGCCGCTTTAGGTAAGAAGGGCGAGGCTGCTTCCCTGAGTAAGACGACGCGCCTGACGCCGAACGCCGCCGCAGAACGAATTGCGGCGCCGACATTGCCGGGATCCTGAAAAGGAATGAATACGGTGAGTCCCTTGCCCTCACCCGCTTGCCATTCGGTAAGCGGCCCCTGCTCCATGACAGCCAGCGGCTGTTTCGTACCCAGAAAATCGAGTTCACGAAACAGCGCAGGAGCGAGCACAATTTCGGGCGCGTCATGCGCGGGCACCGCCAGCGCGGGCTCGGTGATCACAGCCTTGAGGCGCGGTTTGAGTTCGGGCGATGCGAGAATTTCGTGGATCAGTTTTTGCCCGCTGACGATAAACCGCCCCTCTTTGCGAATGCCGCGCGCTTCGCCGAGCGACAGCAACATCTTGAACTGCTCATTCGCGCGTGAGGTGATTTCGAGACGGCGTTTCGTATTCTTGTTCTGGCCGGCAGTTATGCTGTCACCGCGTGCCACAGCCCGTGGCCAGACCGACTCACGCTCGCGACGGTAGACGACGAGGCGGCGGTCGTGCTCGCTGTTACCCAGCCGGTAGCTGTAGGTTTTTTCGTGCACAAAGTCGGTGAGCTCGCCTACCGCTTCGGCCACCTCGTCGTCGCCGCGCGGCCCCTTGAGCAGAATCACGCGACCGCCTTTCGGCAAAAACGGCTGCACGCGGTAGAGCGTGTCGCGTGCACTTTCGAGTGCGCGTGTCACCACACCCTGGATCTCGAGCGGAAACTGCGGGCCGATGCGGTGCGCAAAGACGGATATCCCCGTGAGCCCCAGATCGGCAATCACCGCTTCGAGAAATCTGGTACGCTTCGGCCGCACCTCACCCAGGATGACTTCCGTCTCAGGAGAGAGAATCTTGAGCACGAGTCCGGGAAAACCCGCCCCGCTGCCGATGTCTAAGAGCGGCGAAGGCAGTTTGATGAATTTCAGCGGCAGCGCGCAGTCGAGGTAATGCTTGAGGGCGATGTCATGCGGGCTTTCAAGGCGCGTCAGGTCGGCGCGGTCTTCGCTCGCGTTCATCGCCAGCCAGTGTTTACGAATCCTGGTATTCCGGAGAGCAGTTTCAAAATCTCGGCGATGGGCGGTACAGCCGCAGCCGCGGCGCCGCCAGGCGCCTTCGTAAAAACATTTGGAGTCTTATCCGACTTTTTCACCGGGGTATGTGTTCGACGCGTCGCCAATCTTCACGGCAAAAGAGGCCTTCGATCTCCGTCGTATATCCAAAATCATCGCCGGCGGTACAGGTGTCGTGGCGGCACTAACTCCGCTCATAGCCTATGAGGATAACCACCTGCTCGTGATCTTTAAACCCGCAGGCTGGCTTTCGCAGAGCGATGAGACCGGAGACCCGTCGGTAAACGAGATTTTTGCCGCCTATCTGCGGGAAAAATACGCCAAACCCGGCAATGTCTTTTGCGCAGCGGTACAGCGGCTCGACCGGCCGGCGATGGGGCTCATGGTGCTGGCGCGCACCTCGAAGGCGGCCGCGCGTCTTTCCGAAGAGATACGTCTGCGCCGCTTCGAAAAACGCTACCGCGTGCTGACATCCCAACCGCTGCCGGGCCTTGCCCATGCGGGAGCGCGCGCGGTGCTCGTTGCGGATATGCAAAAAATCGACCGCCTCGCGCAAAAGGCCGGCGCGCGTCCAAAACCCGGGTCAAAAACGGCGCAGTATATGCTTTCGGCGCGCCTCGTGCACAGGGGTAAATCCTCCTATGCCTACGAAGTCAGCATCGAGACCGGCAAGTTTCACCAGGTGCGTGCGCTGATGGCGGCGCATGGCTGCCCGCTGCTGGGCGACGTCAAATACGGGGGCAAACGTGTTAACGGCAGCGGGCACAGTGTCGAACTTGCGGCGGGTTACCTGAGGTTCATGCACCCGACGCTGAAAAAGCCGCAATTGCATTACCTCGACGAAGCCTCGCTCACTGCTTTCGAAGCATACTTTATTTGACGCTATGTCGTCGCGCCGTGCTGTAAAATGAGTGCGAAGGCGGTTTCTTGCGTTGGGTGGGAATCCCTCCTTCTTTACGGCAATATTGCCGGTACTGTATTTTTCTCCCATAGCCGCACAGACACAACCAGAAACCAAAGCGGGCGGCTCCATCGAGATTATCCGCGCTTCGGAAGCCGAGTATGTCACGGTAGCCGAGGGCGACGAGGGCATCTTTATTTTGCGCGGGGGTATTATTCTTCGCTCCGGGAAAACATTTTTGCGCGCCGAAACGGTGAAGATGAATACAAAAACCGGAGAAGTCTTCGGCGAGGGCAAGGTCTCCTTCGAATCGGAGAATAACCGCCTCACGGGCGAGAAGTTTTATTACGACAATAGCCACAACTCGGGTGTCGTCTACTCTTCGCGCGCCGCCGCGGAGCCGTTCTTTCTCTCGGGCAGTGTCATCAAGCAGGTCGAGTCGAACCGCTACATTGCACGCGACGCTTTTTTCACGACCTGCGACGCGAAATATCCGCACTACTACTTCAAAGCCAAGAAACTCTGGCTGTATAAAAATAATGAACTGGCGGCGATCTCAGCGATCTATTATGTCGGGCAAACTCCGGTCTTCTACTGGCCGCTAATTCTGCAATCCGACACCGGCACAGGTATCGTCACGCAGTACGGGAACAACGTGACGCGCGGCCACTTTTTCCAGAACACCTGGAATTTTTCAAACCCGCTGTCGCAGGGCAGTTGGTGGCAGCCGCAGAAAGGCAAGCTAATGTTCGACTGGTATGAAAAGACCGGTTACCTGTTTGGCGTCAACCTCAGCCGCGACAGCGATGTCTTAAAATACAATGTCGACACTGCCATCGCCAACTACAAGGCGCGTGAGACGCTTGCCGACGGTACGATCACAAACCAGGTCAGGCAACCCGACGGCAGCTATGGTCTGACGCAGTACCTGTGGTACAAAATCAAAACCGACTTGCGTGCAAACCTGCACAAGTCGCAGAAAGACGACGCGGTTACGGCGGCGTATGTGCGCTTCGAGCACTATAAGCACCGCAACTTCATGCTCGAATTCGGCGAACGCTATGAACCCGATATGACGATCAACGCGCTCTACCGGCCGCGCTTCGGGCAAATGACGACAGCGGGTTATTCGCTGAACTGGGAAACCGGTGTGTCGTACACGAACAAAGATACCCAGGTTTCGTTGCGCGCGCAGCGCCAGCTCATCTGGTACCAGACCGATCCCGATTCCGATTCGAAGTACGCGCCTGTCTATGACCTTATTCCCGAACTCATTTTCTCGAACCGTATGTACCTCATGCGCGGCGGCGAAGGTTTTTTCAAGGGCCTCGTCAACC
>JAFLED010000003.1:34459-38896 GCA_017302045.1 Spirochaetota bacterium | reverse complement strand
AATACAAAGATATCACCTCAACGCCGGTACGCGAGTTTCTGCGCAACGAAGGGTATGATCAGGTGCTCATGTATATGAGCTTTCTGCCGTGGCTTAATTTTATTCCCTCGGCGGGTGTGGGCGTTCTGCACAGCTACTCAGACCAGAACGACGACGCGTTGCAGCGCGAACTTGCACGCCAGAGTTACGGTTACCTGTTCACGCAGGATACCCTGCGTATCGGGTATCCGTTTCTATACGCGCAGGGCATCTACACGCAGCGTTATTCCTTCGCCGACCGGGGGCCAGACCTCACCTTTGGCCACAACCGCATGCAGGCCGTTACTACCTCTGTGGTTTCGGATCTCAACCCGTATGCGCTGCTCTCGCTCACGGCCACCCGCGACTTGCGCGCCTACCCCAACGCACTCACCGAACGCGAAAGATGGTCTGACCTGATCGGGCGCGCGCAGGCAGATTACGATTTTATCCGCGGGTTTACGGTGAATCTCTATGGGCTCGGCCAGAGAAAATACAACCACTTCAACGGCATTGGCGTGCTCAATACCGCAACCTACTCGATTCAGTTCGATACGATGAATACAAACGACTTCCAGTTCTACTACCGTCTCGGCGGATACCGGTTGCCGCTCATGCGCGAACTGACGCAGTTTAAGATAACCTCGACATACCGCCATAATTTCATCAATATTGCTGAATCAAACCTGCGCCTGGGATTCGAAACCGACGTCTTATTGCACGATTACTGGCGCCTCAGGTTCGCGCTCAACGCCATTGCCGACCAGTTCGAGCGTTACCAGTCGAATAACCCGGCGTATGTGCCCTTCTTCGACGATGCCTTAAAGTCGCTGAACCCATTCGACCCGAACGCACGTGTCGGCCGGATACTCAATCTCGAGAGTTTTTTCGTCGGCCTCGAGCATGACCTCCATAAGTGGTTATTCCGCATTACATTCGCATCGCAGCGCCGCACGATCTTTACCGGCGCAGCATTGCGCGACCGTACGAGTTTTCTCGAACAGACGATCTATATCAGTTTCACTTTAAAGGATCTGCAGGGTTTCGGCCTCCCCTACACAGAAGTTTACCGCTACAACCCCACCGACGCCGGTATCAAATAATCTCGAGCGAAAAATCGGGAGGTTCAATCGTATTGGTAATCGAACCCAGGCTGACAAAATCGACGCCGGTATCCTTCAGGCGATCGAGGGTCGTCGCTGTAAATCCGCCTGAAGCTTCGGCGGTGATTTTCGTACCAAAACTTTTATTAGCCGCTTTGATGCGCCGCATGGCTTCTGCCATCGTCGGAGCATCCATATTATCGAGCAGAACCATATCGGGCTTCAGCGGCAGCGCCTCGTCGAGCTGCTCGAGCGTATCGACTTCGATCTCGAGCGGCACGAACGGAGCATGCCTGCGGAATGCGAGAATCGCGGCGGCGACCGAACCAGCCTGTGCGATATGATTATCTTTGATGAGCCCCACCTCAGACAGATCGTGACGGTGATTGAGGCCGCCGCCCTTGACGACCGCGTATTTTGAAATTGCGCGCAACATCGGAACCGTCTTGCGCGTATCGAGAACGCGCACGCCATAAGGCCGTACCAGATCGGCAATCTTGCGCGTGCGCGTCGCAATCGAACTCATAAAAGCGATGAAATTCAGCGCAACCCGCTCGCCGCGCAGAATCGTGCGGATATCGCCCTTAAAGCGCATCACCGTCGCACCCGATTTCAACGCGTCGCCGTCCGCAGCTTCGAGTTTAATCGTAAAACCGGGCTCAAAATAACGGAAAGTCTGCTCGGCGAGCCGTACGCCGCAGAGCACACAATCCGACTTTACAAAAATGCGACCCTCTGCTTTATTCGCGTCGGTAAAAATCGCCTGCGTCGTAATATCGGCGGAGGCCTTGTCTTCGGCAAGCGCATAGCGCACCGCCGTGCCAATCTCAAAATCGCTCAGTACGGCGACATTCGAGGCATAAACCGGACGCAGGCCGTCGCGCGGCGATTGCGGCGTGTATTCGAATCCCTGTGCCAGCACCTGGCTCGCATAATACTGCAGAATCGCCAGATCGTTCTGTGTGAAAAACTGCAGAATCTCGCCTTCGGCCTCGGGTGCCTTGCGCTCGCGTATCAGCTGAATCAGCGAACGGTAAACCGCAATCGCACTCTGCATGTTCCAGAAGTTTTTGTTGAACGCGAGCACCGAATCGAGGTAATCGCGCTTAATGCGGTTGAGTACGAAGCGCGCCGTCGTGAAGCGCGAGGTATTCGCGATCTGCAGAAAAAACTCGAATTCTGTTTCGTGAAAACTCACCCAATCCCATGACTGGTTATCGCTCAGGTCTTGCAGCTCGTCGAGCAGTTCGTCAATACGGGCGGATGTCTTGCGGTTACGCGCGTCGTTCTTCCAGTTCTCCGCGGCTTTGTAAATAATCGCGGCGGTGAAATAACGCCGCATCTCCAGAAAATCAGCGAGCAAATCAGGGTGAACGGGTTTTTCATCCGAAGGCCCGTGCTCGAATGCGGAGCGTATCGCCTTCAGATTTTCGGCCGATACGATGCGCAACGTAATGAGCGCGGGTATCAGGCTCCAGCCGATGTGGCGTTCTTTTGCCCGGTCGCGCACGTAACTGACAACCTGGCGAAAGAGCTGTGTACCGCTCTGCTGCAGCTGCGCCTCGGGTTTTTTCGCCCGCCTCAGCCCCGAAAACAGCGGGATCAGCTTGCCCTTTTTCTTTTTCCCGGGCATCAGTCCCCCGTCTTCGAAAGCGCCAGATCCCAGAGATGCGAGGGTTTGATATTGCCGAGCGCGGCTTTCGCCGAATCCATCAGGACAGGATTTTTCGCCGCTTCGTCGGCGATCAGGCGCTTGATGCGCGCGCGCTGTAAACCTTCCTGGTTATTGCACAGGTTGCACGGTAGAATCGGAAACTGCAGCGCCTGTGCGAGGCCCGCAAGCGTATCTTCATTTACGGCAATGAGCGGGCGGATTACCACACTGCGGCCGTCGTCGCTCGTCAACCGCGGCGGCATCGCGGCAATTTTGCCGCTGTAAAAAAGATTCAGGAGCAGGGTTTCGAGCGCGTCGTTTGCGTGGTGGCCAAGAGCGATCTTCGTGGCGCCGAGCCGCGCCGCCTCATCATAGAGAATACCGCGCCTGAGCCGCGAGCATAACGAACAATAGGTCTTACCCTCGGGAATTTTATCGGTCACGATCGAATAGGTATCGCGTTCGCCGATATGGTATTCTACGCCAATCTCTTCATAATACGCAACGAGCGAGCTGCCGTCGAAGCCGGGTTGCTTCTGATCGAGCGTATAGGCAAAGACAGAAAAATTTACGGGTGCTTTCGCCTGAAGATCGAGCAGAATGTGCAATAGCGCATGTGAATCTTTACCACCCGAAACCGCGACCATGACACGATCGCCTTCGGCGATCAGGCCATAATCGACGACCACGCGACCAACATCGTGGAGAATCCCTTTGTACGCTTTTTTAAAATCGCCGGGAATTTTACGAAGGCGGTGCCGTTCCCTTACGGCTGAAAGCGCGGGGCTTTCAGGCAGCATCGCCCGTTAGCGTGATGCGCCCGCGAAAACGAGCGGTAAATCCGTATATGCGCACAGCACCGCCCCGCCATTCAAGATACTGTTTTAACGTCAGCACCAGGTAAGCGAGCGCAAGTACCGAGCGGCCTACACCCAGCACCATCGGGCGCGAGCTAAAGAACAGGGAATCGAGGGATTGCAAAAAAATCATTGCGAGCATATAACCTGCGAATAAAATCAGGGATTGAAACGCAGTTTCAAAGTGGCGTGAACCAGGCGCATACCGCCAGAGCCCGATAACAAAACCAACGAATGTCGGGCCGGCTATGAGAAACTTCTCGAGCTCAGGCCAGATTTTTTCCCGGAAAAAACCAATCTTCTCATTCGTGGCCGCAATTTCATTCACGCGGCTTTTCGTGCTTTCGAGGAGACCCACGCTATTCCCGGATTATTTGTCGAGATGGACCGCGTCGCCTTTCTCGGCGCCGGCCTTCGCCGCGGTTGCTTTCACTTTAGAGTGTAATACTTCTTTTACTGTGGCCGCGATTTCACCGCCTGCTGTTTTAATCTTGAGTTTACTACCCACACCGAGGTCGCCAATGCCTTTTCCGGTAATCACGAGTTTTTTGCCTTCGGCGCTGAAGACCTTGCCTACAAGCTTACCAAGACTCTTTTTCTCGGCGCCCGAAAGCAACGCAATCGTGCGCTTGAACTCATCGGCGCGGTATGTTCCGTAGCTCTTCTCGCTTTCTTTCGCCAGTACCAGAGCTGTCTTTTTGGCCGCTGTCTCTGCGGCCTTATTCGCACCTGCATCGAGTAAAACCTTTACCGTTTTATCATGCCCCTGTTGCGCCGCGAGCATGAGTGCCGTCACTCCATTGCT
>JAFLED010000003.1:0-34449 GCA_017302045.1 Spirochaetota bacterium | reverse complement strand
CGTATCGTTGGCTTTGGCTCCCTTGCCCAGCAGGTATTGCACTACTTCGGTTTTGCCATGGTATGCCGCGCGCATGAGCAGGGTTCTGCCCTGCCGCGTACGCGCAGCCAGGTCGGCTTTTTTGGCAGCGAGATATTTCAGGACTTCGAGGTGCCCGTTATCTGCTGCACCCATCGCAGCAGTCCAACCGCCACGGCTTTTGTAATTCACGTCGGCGCCGGCTTCGACGAGCGCCTTGACCGCTTTGTCATAATTACCCGTCGCTGCGATACCGAGATAGTGCCCGAAATAGGTACCGCCGTTCACGTTCGCGCCGGCCTTCACAGCCGCGGCAACCTTCACGCCGTCATTGGCATAGATAGCAGCCTCAAGCTGCTCTGTAGGGCTCTGCTGTTGCGCGCTTAACGCTGCAGAAAGAAAAAACACGGAGACAATCACGGTTCTGTAAAGCATAGAGTGCGCATCGACGACACCCGACATGCTTTCAACCTGAATTCAGTATTTACCGTTACGTGAAACAACCCGCAGATAGGGCGCCCGAGAGCTCAACCGCCGAACATTTTCTGCGTTTCGGGATTTACGGGCACCTCTTCTGCCAGAAAGGCCTTCTGCAGAAAGGCACCGGTATCGTGGTGGTCTTCGCCCGAAGCTGCGGCAGGCGCTGCCGGCACGGCGGCGGCCACAGGGTTTGCGGCCACAGGGTTTGCGGCCACAGGCTTTGCGGCAACCGGCTGCGCCGCTGGCGCGGCTACGGCAACCGTATCCTCAAAACCCTTTCCGGTTTCGATCGCGTTTTTAAGACGTTCGATCTTCTGCACTAACTGGCTCACCGATGGCTCTTTGAGTTTCTGTACGAGATCGACGAGCGCGATCTCGAGCGCCATTTTGAGTTCGCTCGATTTCGCGGAGAGCATCTGCGAAAAATCCTGATTGAGCTTAAACAGCTGCTGAAAGACGCGTATCAGGGCATGGCGATCCCACTCGGCGGCGCGTTCGGCGATCTGCGCTGCATCTTCTTTCGAGAGCGAATGCACCTCGACTTTTTCACCCACAAGCACGAGCGCGCGCAAGTAGGCCAGCAGGTCTTTGAGAAAAACACGCAGGTTCGCGCCGCCCTGCGTCAGTTCATGGATCGCGTTCAGCAACGCATGCAGGTCGCCAGTTCTCAGGCCCGCCACAAACTGGTTATAGACTTCGATCGGCAGGATATCCAACGAGGCGCGCACCGCTTGTATCGTCAGGCTGTCTTGTCCCGAAAACGCCAGCGTCTGGTCTAATAGCGAAATGGCATCACGCAAAGAACCTTCGCCGCGCTCGGCGATCGGCAGCAGCGCATCTTTCTCAAACGCGATCTGCTCTTTTTCGAGTATGTGGGCAAGACGCCCCGCGATCTCCCGGGCGTTAAATTTTTTGAAGGTGAAGACCTGACAACGCGAGGCAATCGTTTCGGGAATCTTGTGGAGTTCTGTCGTCGCCAGAATAAAGACGACGTGGTGCGGCGGTTCTTCGAGCGTCTTTAATAAGGCGTTAAACGACTCGACGGTCAGCATGTGCACCTCGTCGATGATATATACCTTATAGCGGGATTTCATCGGTGCGAACACAGCCTGCGCCCGAAGCTCGCGGATATTGTCGATACCGCGGTTCGAAGCCGCATCGATTTCGATCACGTCGGTCGAGCGCCCCTCGGATATCTCAACACAGTGTTCGCAGATATTACAGATCGTCGAAGTCGGCCCATTCACGCAGTTGAGCGCTTTCGCGAGAATACGCGCCATCGTTGTCTTGCCCACCCCGCGTGCGCCGTGAAAAAGATAGGCATGCCCGATCTTTTTGAAATCGAGTGCGTTTTTAAGACTTTGTGCCGCTGCTAACTGGCCAACCAGATCTTCGAAGTTCTGTGGCCGATAGCGCGTCGCGAGGCTCATTCGTCGTCACCTTCGAAGAAGTCTTTTGTTTTGACGACCGGCTTTTTCTCGATCGGGGCCGGTACCGAAATTGTGAGCTCGTTGTCGATCGCCGTGTTCTCGCCCAGATCGATCTTATTGCCGGTTTCAGGACCCGTATCGTCTAAAAAAAGTTCTTTATAAGGTTCGCCGCAGCTCGCAGTTGCGGGCAAACCGTTAGAGCGGCAGAAAGTTATCTCGGTCAGCTCGGCTTCTTTCAGGTAGGGCTCTTCGTCGGCGATCTTTGCGGCAATGCGGCTCTGATAATTTGCCCAAATGGGTGCAGCTACCCCCGCCCCTGCCTGGCCAGGCCCTAAAGAAAGACTCGGCCGGTCATACCCGACCCAAACAGCTGCGGTATAACGTTTGTTGAAGCCCACGAACCAGGCATCGCGGAATCCGTTGGTCGTACCGGTTTTGCCGGCCGCGTAACCGCCGTAACCCGTTTTGCGCACGCTCGAGCCTGTACCATGCTGTACTGCCGTCTCGAGCAGCGAACGCACAATCGTCGCAGTGCCCGCGCTGATAATCTGCTCTTTCTTCTGCACGGGAGTAAAATCTTTAATTTGTTTATTGTTACGGTCAAAGACCTTCTTCAGCATCACGGGCTCTATACTTTCGCCACCGCGCGCGAAATGAGAAAACCCACGCGCCATGCCGAGCGGCGAGACCTCGTGTGTGCCCAGCGCAATAGAAAGGTTATACGGGATCTGTTGCGGTTTAACATACAGTTCTTTCGCAATGGTCGGCAAAACGTTACTCAGTCCGACTTCGCGGGCAACCGTGATGCTCACGGTATTTACCGAGAACCGCAGCGCATCGCGCAGCGTAATAAATCCGCGAAAACCCGAGGAATAATTTTCGGGCATCCAGAGATCGCCGCGCTCGTCGATCGAGACAATCGGTGAATCGGGAAACTGTGTCGCCGCGGTCACTTTCTTCGTTTCTATCGCGGCGGCATAGAGCAGCGGCTTAAAAGAAGACCCAGGTTGGCGCTCCATCTGTATTGCCCGGTTAATCTGGTTCTGCGTACTGAACGGAAGTCCGCCCACAACGGCCGTAACCTCGCCCGTCATGTTGTCGATTTCGGCAAGAGCCCCCTGTACCGCGAGGTACCGGTTGGCAAAAGGGTTATCAGCCCTCAGGTGCGTCAGCACCGAGTCCATGCGCTCGTCACCACCGAAACCGAGGTTTACCAGTTCGAGCGGATCGAGATATTCTTCGAAAAAGTTCATGTGCAGTTCATACTGATCGAAACGCTTCTGCGGGTTGAGTTCGGGTAAATTCAACGACATCTGCGCCAGAGTCAGCAGCGCTGAATATTCATGAGAAAGCTCGAGCTGTTTTGAGAAAAAATAGTTACGCGAAATTGAATTCTGCGCCCGCACACCGCGCCACAGCGCATCTTGTGCTGCCTTCTGGTGATCGAGATCAAGCCCGGTGTGAATCTTCAGGCCTTCGTTATAAAGCGCATGTTTACCGAATTCTTTTTCGAGTATCGGGCGCACGGTTTCGGAGAAATACGGCGCATTATCGACGCGGCGCCCGAATGCCGTCTCGGTCGGGGCAATGTTCAGCGTTCCGTAATAATGCGTCGCCTCGGCCTCGGCTTTTTGCGCCGCCTGGATATCGATAAAGCCTAAGTCGACCATCTTCATCAGCGCATGCTGCAGACGGGCGCGCGAAAGATGCGGGTTGCGTATCGGCGAATAACGATTAGGAGAACTGGGCAACGTCGCAAGAATGGCCGCCTGGGCGACTGTGATATTTTTTACCGAAGAATCGAAATAGAACTGCGAGGCTGCTTCGACTCCGTAGTTACCATGGCCAAAATAGATCTGGTTACAATAGAGATGCAGAATCTTGTCTTTTGAATAACCTGCATCGATAATGAGGGCCAGGGCAGCTTCTTTTATCTTGCGTGTAAAGGTACGCTTCTGGTCAGTCAGCACTACTTTAGCCAGCTGCTGCGTAATGGTAGATCCCCCTTGTTTGACCTGCCCCGCCTGAAGATTAATCAGAAACGCACGAAAAATACCCTGTGGCGAAATACCTGCATGTTCATAGAAGTGGTTATCTTCCATTGCAATAAAAGCCTGCTTGAGGTGTGTAGGGATATCTTTCTCGGGTGCAAGAATCCGCTGATCTTGAAAAAAAGTCGTAATCAGGCGGCCTTTGCGGTCATAGAGCTCGCTGGGCACAGAAGGTTTGTACGAATCGAGCGCCAGAGCACGCCATGCCTGGCTCAAAATAGCCACAGAGAAGAGCGCGGTGAAAAAAAAGAACAGCCCGTAAAAGGCAATGCCGGTGATGCGGCGGCCCAGATTTTCAGCCAGAAACACGCGCGCCGCGCGATCGGCGAGCTTTGCATAAAGTTGGATAATACCGCGCACGCTTTGGCAGGGGTGGGCATTTTGACGCGGTGTAAAGAAATTCGGCATGAAAGATTCGAAGTAAACTATTTCCCTTTTCTAAAATTCATGTGAGAAAAAACAGACCACTTTGGGTATTTCTTATGTAGAGCTTCTATGAAAAATATTCACCCCCTCATCTGCAGGAAAACATCCGTTTCTCTGCCTGACTCCGCTTACCGCCGCCTGCTGGCTGCAAAAAAAATGCTGTCCCGGAACGGTATCCGGTTCTCCGATCATGAGATATATCGCCGGCTTTTCAAGGAATACCTGAAAAACTGGCGCGGCCGGGGTCTCAAGACGAATGGCCTGCGGCGGTATAATCGGGAAGGTCAGGCGTATGCCATTCATCCCCTGTACATAAACCAGGTACTGTATGCAAGCCTCTGGCAGCGGGCGTTGCACTCGGGTGAATCCATATCCCGTATGCTCGATTTGGCTATCCGTGTTTATCTGCCACGGCTTCTGGAAACACTCCTTTGCGCGCAGGATTTGAGGAATTCCAGGTATTGGAACCAGCGTCTCGCCCGGCGCAAACGCCAATACGCTGACTTTTTCATTAACTATACCTGCCATACGGAAAACAATAACGGTCGAATACTAGAATATTGTCAAAAAGCGGAAATAATTTCCAAAGCAGACCTATCCGTGATGGAAATTTGGCAATTATTGCACCAAGCCGCGTAGAAATGCTCCTAGAATAGCAGACCCAGCCTAAATAAACCCGATATCATCACACAGCAGTGTTAAAAGTTGACGTGCCCCCGCGCGCTCCCGATCTTCCCGCCATGGCGACCGAAATTTCTCCCGAAAAACTGGCAGAACTCAAGGCTCTGGGTGGCGACGCCTTAATCACGAAGCTGCTGAGTAAGTTTATCGAAAATTCGGCGAAGCTGATCGCCGACGCCAAGACAGCGCTGGGTACCAATGACGCACAGAAGGTCGATTACTGCGTGCACACGCTCAAGGGCAGCGCCATGAGCCTGGGGCTTAATTCCATGAGCGCCATTCTCATCGACCTGAACGTACGCACGAAATCGCAAAACCTCGCCAACGCCGGGGCTGATCTCGACCAACTCGAAAAACTACTCGAAGAAGTGAAGACTTACAAAGCCGCTGCTTTTCCATAGAGCCGCGCCCCCATCATACACCCACGACACCCGCAATCAGTTCGGTGACGCCCATAACAGGTTCGGGCGGATTCATACCATCGACGAATACGGCATGCACAGCCGCTTCATATTCATCGAGAATTCTCGCCACGAATAGCTCACCGCTTTTTGCATTCGCGAAACGTGGCTTGCCTGTATAACCGGGAAAGGGATCGAGCTTCAGCCAAGCCAGCGCTTCGGCGGCAAAAAAAAGTTCGCGCGCCGCCATGGGTTGACCGACGGAACGCATACCCTGTATCGCAGCCCTCTGCCAGGCGGGAATCTCTATCGCAGGGCAATCGGGTAAATGTTTATGTGCCGGATCTACGCTTGCGGGCGCAAGTGCCAGCGTCAGCGAAGTTTCAAAGAAGCCACCGTGGTAATCACTACCCAGATTTTTCGAAATCTCTTCGCGCACCGAGGCATCCTTAACCGGAGCTATAGCCTCGGCATAATCGCCGGGCCGGTATTCAAGCAGCCTTTTCAATATCGTGTTCATCGGGTTAAGAGCCTGAATGCCCACGGCGCCGAGCTTTTTAATGAAGCGCTGCAAAGCATGGTTATGCCGGGGGGCACCATGGAAGGTCATCACGATGGCGCGTTTTACCCCGAGACCGGGTAATTTTTCGGCGATCTGGTCGAGATGGCTGTCGAATTGGCGCGGGGTTGTGGTTATAGTACCCGGCCCCGGTGTCGGATCGAGCCCCAGATTCACCAGCGGCGCCGCGATAAATTGCTCCGCGAGACCGGCTTTTTTGAGCCTCTGGAACAGGCGCTCGGCAAGCCCGCGGCTAATCAGGTAATCGTTAGCGAGAGGCAGGTGCGGGCCATGATACTCCGTAGGATTAACAAAAATAAACAGGGGGCTTTCTGCAAATAACCCTGCAAGCCGGCTTTCGGGAAACTCGTCGTAAAATTCCATGGCCTGAAACGGTTCTGAAATAAAAGTGCGTCAAGAACATATTTACAACCTGTTTTCAGACCGTTTTTCTACCGGTGTAATGAAAAGTCAGGAAACCACGGCTGCCCCCCAAATTCCCAAAATGCTGTTTGTGAAGCATCTCTCCAAAATTCTTTTGTTTTATTTCGTCGGTCTTTCAATCTTCCTAATTTCAGGCTTTGCCGTTTTCAAGGTTCTTTTTGCCGACAGCGAAAAAACCCTCGTGCCCGACGTTGTCGGCCGTCTGTTCCTGGGCGAACACAATAAGCTGCGCGAAGAATTTAAGGTCGATATCAAAGCGGCTTATCTTCCGCAGTATCCCTATGGTTACATTCTCGCGCAGGACTTAACCCCCGGAAAATCCGTAGATAAAAACACGAAATTCGAATTGCTGGTAAACCTTTCCGATGCCATCGTACAAGTGCCCAAACTGACCGGCTTTTCAGAAGACCTCGTCGAAGGTTCGCTTGCCAGCCTACCCGTTGGTGGCCGTATTTTCTCATTGCGTAAAGGAGTAATCACGCGCGTACCATCTGCACAACCCCGGCGTGAGGTCTTGGCGCAATTTCCCCCCATCGGCACACCCGTAATTCCCAATACCCCCGTTTCGCTACTCATCTCTGACGGGCCCGCCCCCGTGAGCGCCGCGGGCCCACAAGCGCTGTTGAAACAAAAGATCGAAAAAGGCACGCCGGTTTCGATAGCGCTCAATGCCGCCTACCACATGAAAATACCGGCAACGATCAAACTGACAAAAACGGAAAAAGCAGACGAAAATGCGACTTTAGTTGCCGATGCAAAAATTACCGCTGAAAGCATCGAGCTGGTGGTCGGCCAGTTCACTGAAATCATCGGCAAGGGAAAAAGCAAAATCGATTTTGAAGATCTGCCATTCGTGCAGCTTTTTGTCCCCGAAAAAAAATGGGGCGAGAAAGATCAGGTGCTGACGATCGCACGCCGTGAAGTGATTGTGGCAGAAGATGGCTCCCCGTACAGCGAATACTTCCTGGTAAAAAATCAATCCCCCCTGCCGGTCTTTCGCCGCCGCAATGAAAAATTCGACGTCTACAAAGATTATTACGCGTATACCGCGGCGAAACCCGGTGAAAAGGCGCCAGAATCTACGAAAACCATCGTCGGCGATGCTCAAAAAAGCGAAGCTCCTCAGAAAGCGCGCGAACCCGATAAAACCGTTAAGCTGAAAGCCGACACGCTTTAATCCTCCGGCAGGTTTACCGCACATGCCCGTAAAAATTTCACCCAGCATACTCGCCGCGCCGCTGGCGCATCTTGGTAAAGCGGCAAAGGACATCGAAGCCGCGGGGTGCGAATACATTCACATCGACGTCATGGACGGGCACTTCGTACCCGCGCTGACTTTTGGCGATCAGATCACGGCTGCAATTTCTGCCGAGTCAAAGGTGCCGCTCGATGTGCACCTGATGGTAGCAAAACCCGAAGCCGAAGCACGAAAATATTTCGATCTCAAACCGGCGATTATCACGTTCCACTATGAAGCGACGACCGCCCCGATACGCCTCGCCGAAGAGATTCGTGCGCGCGGCATCAAGGCAGGTATTTCACTCAACCCACGCACGCCGGTTTCTGTGCTGGAAGATCTAACACGTTACATTGACGTTGTCTTACTCATGTCGGTAGAGCCAGGTTTTTACGGGCAGAAGTTCATCGAAGCCTCGTGGGAGCGCCTGACTGTACTCAAGTCGCTGAAAGCAAAAGGGCATCCATTCGAGATCGAAGTCGACGGTGGAGTTTCTGATGTGAACGCCTCACAACTCGTCGAGGCCGGAGCCGATATTCTGGTTTCGGGTAGCTATGTTTTTAAAGGCGATATGAAAGAGAAGGTTAAAAAACTCAAGGGGCTCTGATGCGCGCGAAGTATTTTTTTTTATTGCTTATTCTGAACCTGATCTCCTGCAAAAAATCTTCGATCTTCACAGAAATCGACGCCAGCTTCAAATCGCTCGACGACGTTTTCATCGCCGAGTTCAAGAATCAGCCAAAACAGGTAGAAAAGAACACAGAACTCACGCTCGAAGCCAAAGAAGCCAAGACGGGTCATTTCGGTACACTGCTGTCGCTCGATGTCTGGGAATTCGCCGACGACGCGCAGGCGAAACAGGGGTATGAAACCCTCGCCGGAGCCGAGCGGCAGAATGCGCCGCGCGAATACGACCAGACGAAAGCCGGCGAATACCGTTACACTTTCGTGCGCAGCACGGGTATTGCGGGTGAGATTTTTACGGCAAAGAAAATTCTCTTCCGCATACTCGGCGAAAATAAAGACACGATACGCGAATATCTCGTCGCCTCGAAACTCGGGCGCATCCGTTAAGACCGGTGGCTACCGGGCCGATTGCCATCTCGCCCTGCCCGAACGACACCTTTGCATTTTATGCAATCATTCACGCGGCTAAATACAAGGTCGATTTTCTCGACATCGAAGAACTCAACCGCGCCCTCATCGCCGGCAAATACGATATCGCAAAAGGCTCCTTTGCTATTATGCAGAAGATCGCCCCGGAATACGAAATCCTGCCCGTGGGTGCGGCCATCGGCAAGGGCGTCGGCCCGGTTTTCGTCGGCAGCCTAAAACCGGGCGGCACAGTCGCGCTGCCCGGCGAGAATACCACCGCGCACCGCCTATACAAGTTCTGGCAAAGTTACCATCCAGACACCGGGCTGCTGACGCAACAGATGCCGTTCTTCGAAATGCTGCCCGCACTCAAAGCCGGCAAAATCGACGCGGCGGTGCTCATACACGAAGGCCGTTTCGTCTACCCGGGCCTGGGCCTAAAACTCATCTCTGATCTCGGGGCTTTTTGGGAAGAAAAGACCGGCGCCATGATACCGTTAGGATGTATCTACGCGCGCAAATCGCTGCCGGCCGAGACCAAATCCGCTTTCGTAGCTCAGCTCAAAGACAGCCTTATGGCAAGCGGCCGGGAGCACCGGGGGAAATCCCCGCGCTATCTGTCGGAAATTTTACCCTACATGCGCGAACAGGCGCAGGAGAAAGAAGACCAGGTTGTCGAAGCGCATGTCGAGACGTATGTCACCGCCGATACGCTGGAAATGGGTGCAGAGGCCCTGAAATCGGTTGACGTGTTCCGGGAAAAGTGCCTGCAATAACTTTTTTGCAACCCCAACCAGATATTTTCATCTAAAAGGAGACGGATATGGAAAGCGCGCAACTCAAGAATATAGAGGCTATGCTCGAAAGGGCCTTAACGCAGTCGCATACCGCGGACGTCATTTTATCGATTGTGCCGATGGTTGCCGTCGTTTTCGGCTCGGTACTGTTGTTTTTCCTCTTACTCTACAACTACCGCATTCGCCGCGAAAAAATCCGGCAACAAATACCGACCGAGAGCGCCATCGAACATCTGCGCTTTATCAGTCTTTTGGCTGGTTGTTTAAGCTTTACGGCGGGCATTCCGCTGACACTGTTTTTTATCTTCACTAACCCGCGTAACCCGGGCATTCTGGGTGGATTAATTCCGCTTTCGGCCGGCATCGGCCTGATCGCGTTTTTTTATCTGGCGCAGCGTAAGTCAGGGGCGAATGGCAGCCGATGAGTATGTCTTCAGCAAAGAAGATTTTGACAGGGAGTTCGAGAGGTCGCTCGACATGACCTATTCGATCGGCCTGAAGCTCTACCGGGGTAACGAAGACGACGCCTCGGATTTCGCGCAGTCGCTCTACCCTTTTGCGCTGAAAAAAAAGGACAAATTCGGGGGGCGCTCCGCCTTTTCTACCTGGCTTTACCGCCTCGCGTGGAATTTCGGACTCGAAGACCTGCGCCATAAAAAACGCATCACGGCAGAAGACATTGAAAATTTTGACATCGCCGCCCCCGAAGCTGCCGACCCGCAATTCGACGAAAGCGAAATCGCGGCGCTCAGGCAGCATGTCGGCGCCTTGCCCGACGCGTATCGTATTCCCCTGATACTGCTGTTTTTTGAGAACATGCCCTATGCTGAAATTTCGGCCATAACCGGCATCAAAGAAGGCACACTCAAGGCGAATGTGCACAGGGCAAAAAATATTTTACGGCAGAAAATGGGCAAATAAAAGAGGTAGCGGCATGAAAAAATACACATACAGTGAAGCAGTGACTAAAGCCGTGGGTGACGAATATACGCGCCCTGCGCCCGAAGCGCTGCGCCTCAAAATTCGTGCCCTCATGCACCTGCCGCTCGTCAAACCCTGGCAATTTGCCGGCAGTGTTTTGCTGCTCTTCGCTTCGCCGCTGAGTTTCTTTATCTTTCGCGCGAAACTCGTATATTCGGAAAATTTGTTACTCACGCTGAATATAGCCGCCGGAGCCATCGCGTTTCTGATTATCTTTGCCGGCGTTGCCCATCGTTATTCTGATCCGCGGCATAAGGCCGAGCTGATTGAGAAACTCAACGCGCTGCGCGCGAAATTTTCTTAACTGCACTTGCTTATCCCCCTAAGCCTTAACATGGTGAGGGGGCTGAGCCAAATCTTAATTTCAAAAGATTTATTTTCTTTAAACCTCTCTGCCAATAGAGACAGGAGTGGCTTACGCCTAGGCGGGGGTTACTCGGCTTTGCCCTGGATCGCACGCGCCGCCGCGGGGGCGTCGGCATAGACAGTGAAGTGCTGGTCTGACTTAGTCAGCTTAAAGACCATCTCGATGGTCGCATTGATCCCCACAAGGTACAGCGCGCCGCCATAAGCCTGCATCTTTTTCTGCACCTGAAAAAGCACACCCATCGCCGAAGAGTCGAGATATTCAACCTGCGTCAGATCGATGATGAGATGATCGAGTTCAGTCGCCACCGTCGCCAGCAGCTTCTCTTTTAGATCGGGAATAAAATACATGTGGAGCTGTGCAGCGGTAATCAGGGCACAGGGTATGCCCTCGATCTCTTTCATCTGAACCACGGCGGACGACTGGCGAAAGCGAGCGTAGCGTCAATTATTTGTCGGGATTTATTTCCCGAATTCAAACTTCAGCGCCATCTCAAGCGGATCGGCTTTGACCAGCTTTACCTTGAATTTGTCGCCCAGAGCGATCGTCTTTTGCAGCTTGCCGGCGAAAATACTGAAGTCGTCGAGCACCTGAATCTCGCCGCGTTTATCGACCTGCATAGCCTCGATTTCTCCCTCAACGGGAAAATCGAGTAACGAAACGAACAGGCGCTCCTGGGAAAAACCGCTGAGCCAGGCGGTAAAAACCTGCCCGACCTTGCCGCCCATCGCGCGCACCGCCAGCAGTTTTTTGTCTGCCCGCTCGGCCTCGAAGGCAATCCGTTCGAGACGCGAGGTTTCGCGCCCATAATGGTCGAGTTGTTCGAGGTTCAAAGGCAGGCGCTCCCGCTTCAGATGCGCCGCAAGCTGCAGGTGAGTCACGAGGTCGGCAAAACGCCGGATCGGCGAGGTAAAATGCGAATATTCGCGAAATGCCAGACCCCAATGGCCTTTCGCCTCGGGCACATAATTCGCCTGCATAAAGGAGCGTAAGAGCAGGTATTGAAACACATCTTTCACCGGTTCGACGAGCTGGTGCGAAAGCACCCTGCCAATCTCGGCCTGTTCGACGCCGCGCAGCTTGAGGCGTGGCACATATTTTTCGAGATAGCGGTTCAGGCGATCGAGCTTATCGAGCGGCATACTCTCGTGATTACGGTGCAGCACAGGTACGTGGTAACGCAGCGCATAACCGGCAACTGCCTGGTTCGCGCTCAGCATACATTCTTCGACGAGGCGGTGCGACGCAAGCCGCGCCTGGCTTTCCAGCCCCACAAACCTACCCTTCTTGTCATACACCGCTTTCTGTTCGGCGATATTGAGGTCGATGCGGCCCGCCCCGTCGCGATGGCTAATGAGCGTCTCTGAGAGACGCAATGCCGGTGCGAGTGGAGATCCCTTTTTCTTCAGGTTTTCATGCGCTTCTTTGTAGGTATAGCGCTTATCGATATAGATCACCGATTTGAAGATTTCGTAATCTTTCATGCGGCCTGCGCGGTCGAACTGCATCCGCACCGAAAAAGCGAGCCTCGTAGTTTTGGGTTTCAGGCTGCAAAACTCATTCGAGAGAATTTCGGGCAACATGGGTATAACCGAGCCCGCGAGGTAATAGCTGTTACCGCGTTTTAGAGCCTCTTCGAACAGGGGTGTTTCGGGAGTTACAAAGAAACCCACGTCGGCGATGTGAACGTCGAGTTCAAAACCTTCGGCATTTTCGGTTACGGAAATCGCGTCGTCGAAATCCTTAGCGTCTTCGCCGTCGATCGTGAAAATATAGCGCCCCTTGACATGCACGCGCTCTTTATTCTTCAGCTCTTGTTTGACCAACTTATCGAGATCTCGTTTCGCGGGGATCAGAGCCTTCGCGTAATCGTCAGGTAACATGTAGCGCAGGCGCAGACGCTCGAGATCGCCCTTACGGTCTTCGGTAACCTTGCGCGGCGACGTTTCAAAAACAAAGGCGTTCGATCGTTCGTAACCTTCGCCGCGCCGCGCATCGCGCAGAAACTGTTTTTGTGCGACGCTGCGCTTGAGATAAACGAGTTTTGCCGGGGCCTTCGCGGCCTTCAGCAAGACCTGCGGCCGGTCGGGCAGATCGATGAGCTCGGCGAGAAAGAAATTTTCGCCTTTGCCGGCATTACCCACACCCCGCGCCGCGCCCAACACCCGGGCAAGGTATTCGCCCGAGAACGGTTCGACGATTTCGGTGACCTTTGCCGTAAACCGACCGCGGTTAAACCCGGTCAGGGTGATCGCCACCTTGTCACGGTGCAGCGCCGCGCCGCGGTCGTTATGCGGTATTATCGCTTCGACCTTTCCGGCGGGCACAAATGCAATCCCCGATTTAGCGGCGCTGAGAAAGCCCGTGAAACGGTTTCTAAGCCGCCACTCTTTCGCCACGAGCTCGACTAACCCGGCGTTTTTGAGAAACGCAAGTATCTCGTCGTTGGCACCCATCGCCTGCGATTTGGGGGCGGTACCAGCGGCATGCGCTGCGGCGCGTTGTTTACGCCCGCGGCGGCCCTTACCTTTTGTGGGTGTATTTTTATTTTCTTTTTCTTTGTCAGGTTGAGCGGCGTTGCCTGCTGTTCCCAGTTTCGGATTACCCGATTTGAACGCGTGGTAAAGCCACTGGTCCATTGTTTTTTCTAATTTTTTATCCATTATTTTCTTCTATTCATGTATTTTTCGTCGCCTGTTGCCGGTGATCGGCCAGCGCGAAATTGAGTTCATGCCCGTAGAGCGGCTCGAGAGCCGTATGCTGCTCTGGTTCGCCGGGGCACAGAATTTCGGGCGTGAGCAACTCTGTCCCCATTTTGGCTTCGGCAAAATGCAATATTTTTGCCGGCGGATAGACAATGTCTGCGACGCCGGCCCCCTGCCTGACTTTTGCTCCCGAAGCTGTGGGCAACCAACTGTCGTAAAAACAAAACTTTTCTCCCGCGAGCTCTGCGGCGGCAGAGACCTCGACGGCCTGGGCTTCGCGCGCGGGCAAATACCGTTCGGCATAATAGAGTCTTGCATTCGTGCGCGTCAGAAACCACGCCTCGGGCGCAACGCCAAAAAAGCTGCGCCAAAGCCGCGACGAGAGAAACGTACGGCACGGTACACCGCGCAGCATCGCGAGCATACGCACATAGGCGAAAGACGAACGCAGCCCGACAAATGAACCGGGGCCGCTGCCCAGCCAGATTTCAGCAAGACCACCGAGATCGGGAAAAAGTTCGGCTACCGCAGAATCGACAGCACTTTCTCCCTCAGCGGCCGCCGTTTTCACGGTGAGCAATCCTACGCCTCTTGCATCGAGGCGCGCAAAAAGCAGGTAACGGGTCGAGGTGTCGATGACCAGCGCCGGGTATTGCATCGTCTCGCTAATTTACCCCGCCTGCGTCGAAGGTAAGCTTGCGCCGGTTACCAGGGCCGGTCTCGATCGCGAGGTGTGCACGGTTCACGAAAGGCTGAAAGAGACCGGGTGGCGCTTTTTCGGGCCACTCGGCAAAAACGATACTCGAGTCATAATCTTCATCGGGCGGCAGAAGATCGAGCCCCGCATCGCCCGGCTTCAACCGGTAAAAATCGAGGTGAATGACGTGCAAGCCTTCTGTTTCATAATCGTTGCGCAGGTTGAATGTCGGCGAAGCCGCGCCGGATATCCCCCAGGTACGCAGTACTTCGCCGATGAAGGTGGTCTTACCCGCACCGAGATCGCCGCTGACCAAAACCAGGAGCGGCGGTTTGAAGTGCCCCGCCAGCTGCCGCGCCTGTGCCTTAAAGGTTTCAAGATCATCGGCGGTCAACTCCACTGCTTTTGTATCCGGCGCCTCAGACACACCGCAAAGAACAATAATCCGTTGCAGGGCTGTTGGCCGATCGCGTATTATACCTGCATGGTCAAAATCGGCCAACGGCAAACCCAGCAGCGCGGCATCATCCACGACATCATTATGGAATCCGACCGGCCGCTGACGATCGCGAATCTCGTCACGATGGCGCAAGAACGCAAGGCAAAGATCGGCCAGGCGACGGTCTACCGCACCGTCAACGCCCTGCTCGACGCCGGCGAAATACAGGCCGTGTCGATGCCGGGCGGCGAAGCACTGTATGAAAAGGCGCACCTGCACCACCACCATCATTTTAAGTGCCAGAACTGCGGCAAAGTCTATGATTTGCCGGGCTGCCCCGACGGCGTTGATCTGCAAAAATTTCTACCTAAAAACTTTACGTTAACAACGCACGAATTTACGTTCTACGGAACCTGCGCCAACTGCGGTTAAGCGCAGGGGTGTGCCTGCGCTGACGCTGTCACCGCTGGCGGGTTGAGTGCAGCCTCACTGTGCGGGGCCCGACGCCCGAAATGACTGCGCCCATGACCCGCATGGTCCACAGTACAGATATGGCGGTGGCTCAGATGCATCACGAGGTTACGCACATGCGCGCCAATCAGAAACGCCGAACCTGCTACGCTCACCCAGTTCAACTTCAGGAAACGTAATTTCGCCTCGAAAATTTCACCGGCGAGCAAAAGCAAGAAGCCGGTCAAACCGGCGGCTACGATAAAATAAGAGCGGTGCGCCTTCCACGAATGGTAGAACGCCATACCCGCGGTTAATCCGATCACGGGCAACAGCAGCCAGTGCAGCTTCTCAGCCCACGCAAACGTGGATTGAAAGCTAATCAACGCGGTCGAAACCAGGGGAAGTACGATACAGTCGATCAGGCAGAGGCCCGATGCGAGAATGCCGAGTTTATCCCAAATGGCAGAGAAGACAGAGCCGTTATGCGAGTGGTGGTGCGCTTTACGGCCAACCATAATGATAAGGATATATCATTATACAGGCCGTAAAGGAAAATTCAGGGCTTAGAAGAAGCCTTAACTCCTAAGCGATGTAAATACCAAGATATAGCTGTGGTGGTTCTGATAGCCACACCACGGAGATCTTCTCATTGAAGGTTGTATGATTTACTCTTTTTCAGTGAGAAGGTAAAGCCGCGTGTCCATCGCCCGAGAAAGCACTTTTGTTGCCCGCTTTCTCCCTGCGGCGGCGGCGCGCCTTCGTCCAGAAGCTCCACATCTCATCGTTGGCCGATATCTCTGGTGTGGGTCTCTCGGAGCCAAGCATGCCCGGCAACGAACCCGGCCAGGTATGGCCTTCATTGTTGAGCGCAATCAGGCGGAGAGCCCCCCGCGCGCAGGAATAATCCGTATATTCAACGTTACCCCGTGTGATCGTCTTTCCGGTACGGCAGTGGTTGTGCTTCTTCCACAAATGCACCGAATACGCGACGGGGCGATCTTCGCCCTGAGCCAGCGGTAACAGTTTTTTAGGCATCGCTCCGCCAAACTTGACGTTGTTGTCGTTGCGCCCATGCACAATGAGCACATCGACCGGATGCTTGGGTTTACATTCTTCGAAGTTGAGCGCACCGGCAATGTCGGCAATACCCGTAAATAGATCTGAAGCGTCGCAGGCGAGCAGTTGCGCCATCATGCCCCCGCGGGAATAACCTGTCGCATAAACGCGCCGCCGGTCTATCTTGTATTCACGCGTAAGGTGTTCCACCAGATTGCGAATAAAAGCGACCTCATTGGCGCCGCGCTCCCCCGTATAGGTGCAGCAATTCCAGTAGTTCCATTCGGGAAATTTCGGGTCGCCGAAACTCGTGCCATCGGGATAAACCACGATAAAACCCGCGGCGTCGGCCTTTTGACTCAGCAATGAATTTTCTTCGAGATTCTTTGCGGTGCCGGGGGCGCCGTGCATCGCCACGATCAGCGCCAGGCGATCGTCGTATTCCCTGCCCTTGGGCAAATGCAGAATATATTTGCGGGCAAGCCCCTTGTGCATCATCGTGTATGTGCCCGAAGGCATGCGGGGTAAACCTGCGGGTGTCGGCTTGACTTGACCCACGAGCGTGCAGCCAGCGAGAATTAAGGCAAGACCGCAGAGAGAGGCGGCACGGGACATTAATCCCATCGATCATATCAGAGATGGGTGACAAGCAAAAAGCGATTGTAAGAGACGGTTGCGCATAAAATTTGCGCGATGCAGCAAAAAATCCGCAAAGGGATAGGGTTCTTGCACTCGATGCGGACCGGTCAACTCGACCCGACGATTCAGGAGGTACTGGGGCGCGAAGAAGAAAATGGCGCGCGCGCTCTGCTCTATTTTCGTTTTTTCTTCTTTATCTTTTTTGCGGCCGGCGGATCGATCTCGGCGTCGGATATCAAAGACGTCATTTCGAATATGTTTTTTGCGGGGGCATACGGTATCGCCGTATTCGCGCAATGGCTGCTCATCCGGAAAAAACTGCACCGTGCCGTGCACCGCTTCAACTATTTTCTCGTACTGGCAGACCATGCGCTCTTTGCCGGCCTGATGATTTTTTATTATGTGCATTATAGCCCCGGCAATTTCAACCATGCGATGAAATCGCCGTATATCGTGCTGCTGCTAATACCGAGTCTCACCACGCTTATTCAGTTTCGGCAGAGTTTGTTATTATTCTCGCTCGCAGTGTGTGTTCTGACGATACTGGGTTTCTTCGGTTACGCTAAACTTTCAGGGGCGCCACAGACCTCTAACTGGATCCAGTATTCCCTCGGCGACGCCGTCATCATGCCGGCCTGGCTCACGCTCTGGATTCTGATGCCGCTCATCGTCGCGACCCTCGTGGGTTACGCCATTTTTCGCTCCATACGTATGGTGGCTGAAATCGGGCGCAGCGAAGGGCAGAAAAAGCAGCTGGCACGCTATTTCTCGCCCGCAGTCGTCGAAGAGATTTCGTCTGCGCAGGGCTCCATCGAGAGTTTCGAAAAGGGGGAGCGCCGCCCCGTGGCTGTGCTCTTTGCCGATATATGGTCTTTTACGACGCTGTCTGAAAACATGCCGCCCGACCGCGTCGCCGCAATGCTGTCAGAACTCAGGCAGTTGCAGATGAAAGCGGTCTTCAATAACAACGGCATGGTCGACAAATTCATCGGCGACGCAATTATGGCCGTCTTCGGTGCGCCGCGCTCTTCGGGCAGTTTCGGCGGTGACGTCGCCAACGCGGTGCGCGCGGGTCTTGAGATGCACGCGGCGCTCGCCGTCTTTAATGCCGCGCGTAAGGCTACCGGCGAAACGGAAATCCGCATCGGCATCGGCATTCACGCGGGCGAGGCATTTGCCGGCAACCTCGGCGGCGAAGGCCAGCTCGAATATACCGTCATCGGCGACGTCGTGAATACCGCATCGCGCATCGAACACCTGTGCAAAAAGGCGCAGGCGGATTTTCTCATTTCAGAAACCGTGGCGGGCGAACTCGAAGCTTCTTTTAAACACGAGAAGATCGGACTCGTAAAAATACGCGGCCGCGAAAAGCCGATGGGGATACACAGAGTAATTCACGGCTAGGCAGAAAAAAGCTATCGTCAGGGAACCTGAACGATCGCCGCTGCCGACCATGCGCGGCTGGTTCTTTCGACACGCGCGCGGAGCGCGATATAACTACCCGATGTTAGCGTCAGCGTTGTAATATCGCACAGCGCGGTGCCGGCAGCGACGCCCGCCGCCGCGGGCCCGATCTGAATCGCGACACGCGTACCATAGGTCGCCTGCGCACCGATCGTACAAAATGCCTGCGCCGCGCTGATATCGACCGGCATATCGTCGATTGCAGTATTCAAGGCTGCAGCGCTGTTGCCGGTAAAGATGCCGTAGCCGCCGAAATTACCCTCGCGGTTGTCGGAAAAAAAACTCACCTGATAAGTCTGCGTGCCGACAAGGCTCATCGTCAGATTCACCGGCGCGTTAATATATTCTTGTGTGATTTTCGTCGACTGCACGCAGCTCGCGCCGCCACAGATCAGAAATGCCGCCGACAATAAAACCAGTGCGCCCGAACGCATCGTTTTTTTCTGCCGCCTAAATACGCGGCGTCAATAGAAATACCTGTTGCATGCCGCTGAGACACCTTCGGGGCGAGGGCAAAAAAGCACAGCGTGTCGCTTAAATCTATTTACGCGCGCGGCCTCAGCCCAACTTGCGACTGTGCGAATTCTCATCTTAGGCTCGGGCGGGCGCGAACATGCGCTGTATCTTAAAATCAAAGCTTCGCCGCATGCCGAAAAAGTCTTTGTCTGGCCAGGCAATGGCCTCGTACCTGCGGCCGACCGAGTCGAGCGCGCGCAGATTGCAGACAGCTTCGGTGAACTCAAAAATTTTATCCAGGCCGAAAACATCGCTTTCACCGTTGTCGGCAACGAAGCCCCGCTCGTGCATGGGGTACGCGATTTTCTCAAGACAGAGCTACCGGGGCATTTTGTCTTTGGCCCCGATAAACTCGGAGCGCAGCTTGAAGGTTCGAAAGCTTTTTCGGATGCTTTCATGGCCGAAGCGGGCATTCCGCATGGCACCAGCTTTGTGGCGACAAGTCTCGCCGAAGCCAAATCTGCCCTGCCCTCACAAACGCTGCCGATCGTGCTCAAGGCTGACGGCCTTGCCGCCGGCAAAGGTGTCAGTATACACGAAGACTATGCTTCAGCCGAAAAGAAGCTCGAAGAGATTTTCGAAGGCCGCATCTTCGGCGATTCGGGTAACCGGGTCTTGCTGCAGAAGTTTCTCAAGGGCACCGAGGCCTCGCTGTTCGCGCTCTGCAACGGCGAAGACGCACTGCTATTGCCATCCGCCCGCGATTATAAACGCGCCCTCACGGGCGACCTGGGCGAAAATACCGGCGGTATGGGCGCCTACACGCCCGGCGATCATCTTTCAGAAGCACAAAAGATCTATACGCATGAAAAGATTATCGCCCCCGTGCTCAAAAAATTCAAATACCGCGGGCTACTCTATGTCGGCCTGATGATTGCTTCGGAGCGCGCCGACGATCTCGCGGTTGTCGAATTTAACTGTCGCTTCGGCGACCCCGAAACCCAGTCGATTCTACCCCTCATCGAGGGCGACCTCGTCGAATACCTGCTGTGGACCGATGGCGGCAGGGCGGATTTTCCGCTGATCAAAGCCGAAACCGCGAAACTCGTGCCCTATCGCCGGGGCTCCGTGGTCAATATCGTCATCGCCGCAGCAGGATACCCCGGCGCGTTTGAGAAAGATATCCCCCTGATTTTTCCCGAACACAAAAGTAAAGACCTGCACGTCACCGGCGCAGGCATACGCGAACATCAGGGATCGTATCTGTCCACAGGGGGACGCATCGCCAATGTCGTCGCTTACGGTAAAGACAGGGCGACGGCCCGCGCGCTCGCCTACGAATATCTCGCGGCCTTTACGGCAGCGAACCCGACAAGCCGCGAGAAGCTCTACTGGCGCGAAGACATCGCTCAGAATACCTGATGCAAACCCTCGGCGAAATACTCCGCCACGACGACCCGGCATACCTCAGGTATCTGTCGCGCAAGACACAATATCTGATCAGCCGCGAAAAAAGCGAATATGTACACCGCTTCTGGCAACACCTGATTATCGAACACCACCCGCAGCAGGTTTTACCCGCGCTGGCGGCGACCGAAAAAAAGACGCTCGCGCTGCTGTTGAAGAACTTTGCACACGACGGCCGCGCGGCAATGCGCCCGCGCTACCAGAAACTCGAAAAAAAAATACCGTGGGTTCTGCAACACCCTGACGGTGCCTATTTTATTCCCTTCGAAATCATTAAAACACTGATGCCGCAGCGGCGGCTGGTCGGTTACGGTTACCTGTTTCAGCTACTCTATGCCATGCCCGAGGCGGAGCAACACTCGTTGCGTGCGCTGCTGGCCCGTTCGCACCGCTCGCGCGAAGCGCTCGGCCACGAAAAACACGCGCTCGACCGTGCGCTCGCCCTCTATATCTGGACAGCCGATCACCGCTGGGGGCATAAGAACCGCCGCAAATTTTCATCCGCCCGCAATATCTGGCAGCATCTCGCAGAGGAATTTCCGCGGCTTGCCGACGAACTCGCCGAATGGCGCCATCTCATGGAAACCGGGCATAAGGGTTTTTACCGTTCGCTCTCGCTGATACGCGGGCGCGGCGCAGAACTGCTCAAGAGTTATGCGACGGGCCTGGCGGTAGTCCCCGTTACCACGCGGCGGCAGAAGGTGTTTCCCGCGCAGAATCTGAAATTCATGATACCGCTGGAGTTTCAGCCGGACAAAGCCGGTGTAAAACACCGATAAGATCTTCTTTGCGTACAGGTTTTGCGAGGTGCGCGTCGCAACCCGCAGCCATAGAAGCCTCGATATCTTCTGCCATCGCGTTACCCGAAAGCGCCACGATCGGCGTACGCCGTCGGTTGCCGTGCGCCTCGGCCTGCCTTATGGCGCCAGTGGCATCGAGGCCATTCATTTCGGGCATGATAATGTCCATGAAGATGAGATCAAACCGGCTGCCCGACGCAAGCTCGAAAGCCTCTTTGCCATTCTCTGCGACCACGACCTCGGCGACGACCGGCTTCAGATTCTCGACCATGAGCAACTGGTTGATTTCATTATCTTCGGCGACGAGAACGCGCAACTTAGCCAGGTGCGCGACCGGGGTAAATGTCTGCGCCGGCACCTCGGTCGCGCGCGGCTCTTCGGCCGCAATCGGCAAATACAGACGGCAATAGAACGTAGTCCCATGGCCGATGCGGCTACGGCAGCGGATTGCCCCCTGCATGAGGCGCGCCAGCCGCAGCGCAATATTGAGGCCCAGCCCTGTGCCGCCATAACGGCGCGTGGTGGAGACCTCGGCCTGTTCGTATGCCGCGAAGATGCGCGAGATACTTTCTTTCGAGATACCAATGCCCGTATCGTGCACGAAAAAATTCACGTAATCGTGTTCCACGGCGCGCGCCACGCGGATATACACCCGCCCGTTCTCGGTAAACTTGAGCGCATTGGAAACCAGGTTGATCACGACCTGTCGTATACGTGTAGGGTCACCCGAAACCAGCTTTCCCGTGTTCGGCTGAACGCGCACAATAATCTTGTCTTTCTGGCTTTCGGCTTTTGCAGCGTAGAAAAACTCGAGATCGGCAATCATTTTCTGTATATCAAAGACGGCTTTTTCAAGCGTCAGGCGGTTATTCTCAATCTTCGAAATATCGAGAATATCGTTGATAATACGCAGCAGGCTGTCGCCCGAATCCCGTATCAGCTGCAGGTATCCCTTCGCCTCGGTTTCGGTCGTGCGCTCACGCAAAAGGTCGGCGATGCCCAAAATCGCGTTCAGCGGATTGCGTATCTCGTGACTCATGCTCGCGAGAAAATCGGCCTTTGCTTTGGTTCTCAGCTCAGCGTCGTCGCGCTCGAGGCGCGCGCGTTTTTCGTGTTCGCGGATCGAAATGATATCGGCAAAAATTTCGGCGCGTTCGTCGCGCACCAGAAACATTTTGCGCGCCCTGCCGGCCGCAATCTTGCTGTCGATAAATGCGCGCAGGTTTCGCAGCGTGCGCAGCTGATCGCGAAAAAAATACATAAGAAGAAGAAAAACGCTGAGTCCTACAAACAGGTAAATAACCAGCAGGCGTGTCGCCGTCGCCTCGACCTGACTCATGGCCACGCCATACGGGCGTGCAAGGTAGATAACCAGCGGCAGATCGCGCAGCTGGTAGCGGGCGATGATAAAGCGCGTCTCTTTGAGCACCAGCTCCTGAATACCGTTCACCGTATGCTGCCAGAACAGCTTGTGGATACCCGCCTGCCAGTCAGGCGGCACATGGTATTCTGCCTCAATCGTATTTGAGAGAAAAGGTTCTTCGTGCACGTTATAAATGAAGATACGGTCGTCGGGGCTGATATTCTGCGAAACGTCGAGCAACTGCGAAAGAAACGTCGATTCGAAGATAAAATAGCGGCGCGTGTGTTTTTTCTCCAGATAGACAATGCGCGGCTTCCCCTTCTCCGGGTCGGTATAAAACTCGATGAGCGCGCCGCCACTTTCGGAGCTCGCGAGCCAGCTCTGTATATTCAGCCGCACCGACTCGGGTACGGGCAGTTCATAACCGGTCGAAAAGTTGCCGCGCGCTACCAGGTAGTTATTGCCGACCTGTAAATCCACCTTATCTTTGAGGTAGGTGCGCACCTCGAGCGAGAATGCATGGGCCCGCAGGTAAAAATTCTGGAACAGCGACTCTTTTTCATTCTGGACGTTGTCGTTGATCGAGAGGTAGCTGAGAATAACAAAGGGAACAACGAAGAGAACGAATGTCGTCGTGGCGCCCTTGAGCCAGAGCGGCATATAGCGCCGGCGTAAAAACCGGCGCGTTTGCAGAATAAAACGCTGTCTCAGCCGCACATGCGACCGCATAAAGGGCAAATCTCGCCGCGGGTCGCAGAGTACAGCAATTATCGCAACAAAAAACTCAGCCGTTTTCGAGGCGATCGGCTACCGAACGACGGTTCTGGAAAGCCTCGGTATTCGAAGGGTCGAGTTCGAGCGCACGATTGAACGCATCGAGCGAACGGTTGAGCTGCCCCTGCTTAAAATAGATGATGCCGAGCAGCGTGAACGCCTTCGAGGCCATCGGTACCGAGCGCACTTCGGCCGTAATCGCGCGCAACTCCTCGATGGCTTTATCCTGCGATGACATCGTACCTTCGCGCATCAGCGCACGCGCCATCAGAAACCGCGCCTCGTCGGCATTGGGTCTTAAGCTGATCGCCTGCATCAGCACGGGGTAAATCACCTGTACCGGGCGATCGCTCAGCAGCATGGCGTCTGCCTGTGAAATCAGCGTATTGTACCGGATGCCAGCATCCGATGTCAGCGCGGCCTTTTCGTAATATTGCATCGCGGTGTCATAAGCCTTGCGCTTCATGTACAGATCGCCAAGCATCTGTGCCGCATAATAGGCGTCTTCGCCCTTACGATTCGGATGCTCCGCAAGGCGTTTCAGCGTACTCTCGGCTTCGGTGAGCTCTCCCAGATTCAGGTAGAGCTGTGCCTGCCCTTTTAAGACCTTGAGGTTATCGGGGTTCAGGCGGAGTGCTTCTTTATACAGTGTCACGGCGCGATGGGCCTGGCCGTTTTGAACATACGCGTCGGCGAGCAGGACGAGCGCATCTTCATTCATCATATCGAGCTGGTAGGCGCCTTCGAGAGCTTTTTCGGCATTCTTATAGTCGCGGACCGCGACATAGACTTTGCCGAGATTATAAAGCGCCTGTGCCTTTTCTTGCGTCTTCGGTGATGACTCGTAAAGATCGCGAAACACCTGAATCGCGGGTGCCCACTTTGCCTGAGCAATAAGCATGTCGCCCATCTGCGACAAAATCACGGGATCTTTAGGAGCCTCTTTCAGAGCGCGGCGCAGAGCTTCTTCTGCCTGGTCTTTTCTGCCGAGCTCGGAGAAGAGGCGCGCGATATACATATAGGTCTGCGGGTTATCGCTGCCAAGCTTGATCGCTTCGTCGAGCTCGCGCACAGCCCGTTCGTTTTCACCCAGCTGGTGCAGCACAAGCGCAAGATTATAATGGTATTTGGCGGTTGCGGGTGAGAGCGCAACGGCACGTTCGAAATAATATTTCGCGTTGGGCAAATCGCCCTGCGTCGCATGCAGCATGCCGAGCTGCGTCGCGGCTTTATAGGCAATTTCACCCGCCGATGCCTGGTTCAGTGCATCGAGAAAAGCGGCCTTGGCTTCGGCAAATTTGCCGTCTTTCTTATATACCATTCCCAGGTTGTAATAAGCCAATGGATCTTTGCTGGTCTCGATTGCCTGTTTGAGGGTGGATTCCGCACCTTTGAGATCCTGGTTTTGGTATTGCAACTGCCCTTTCAGGTTCTGCGCTTCAACGAGGTCCGGGCGCAGCTTCTGCGCCCTTTCGAGCGCCGTAAGGGCCTCTTTGTACATCCCCTTATGCCGTAAGGCGATCGCCATGTTGTAATGTGCATAAAAATTGCTGCCGTCGAATTTAATCGCGCGATCAAAAAAATCGCCTGCAAGATTAAACTTACCCTCGTCGTCAGCCATGATGCCAAGGTAGACGAGCGCCATGCTCTTTACTTCAGCTGGCTTACCCGATTCCACTATTTGCTGGAACTCGGCCTGTGCGGGTTTTAGGTAGCCCCGATTATACATCTCGACCGCTTTTTTAAGCTCGAGATCCTGCGGTAGTTGGTCAGGCGCCATCTTGCGCGACGAGGCATCTTCGAAATCAGTCGAAGGTTTGAGGCGTGTTTCATTCAACGCCTGTTTTTTCTGCCAAAGCATGTAATAGACGCCAGAGGCAATCAGCGCAATGAGAAGTACCACCCCCGCCGAAATCAGTACGGTGCGGTTCTTACCTCCGCCGCCCGGTTGGGGTCGGTACGAAAAGTCGTTATCGTAACCCGAATCGCTGATTTCGGTAATGCGCGCCATATGTTATTTTCGGTGCAAATTTTACTTTTCCATAGTGGGATTTCCGGACGATACTAAACTTAAGTTACCATGTTACGGCCATTGCAGTTTTCGGCGCCTTTGCGCCATACCCTCACGGCATTAATCTTTCTAGCGGCCTTGAGAGCGCCGGTTGCCGCACAAAATACCGCGGCGCCGACGCTGAAGGGCGTCCCCATGATCGACGGTGTTAACACGCAAACGGCCGTTACCCTGAAACGCGGGGAGTTTGATGTCGCATTAACCGCCTACGAAGGGGGCGGAATCTTCAATCGTAATATCCTGGCGGTGCACGATAACATCTATCTCGGAGCCGCATTTGATATCGAGGGCGCCATCGGTGAAAACAACGCCAAGGTAAATATTCCCGGTGTTCTTGCGAAAGCGAAGATCACCGATGGCTGGGCTGATTTCCCGATTCTGATCGCGGTGGGTTATGACGCTTTTTATGCAGGTAGTCGTGGCAAGGTGCAATCCGACAACCCATACAACCGCATGATCTTCGGCCCCTATTTCACGGTTACGAAACCCATATACTTGCTCGGTGAAGAACAGCACGTACATTTCGGCGCGCGCATGCCGGTTTACCCGAACTATACTCCTCAGGACAGTGAGATGTATATCGGCATCGATTTTCCGATCGGGCCATTTGTACCCATCTTCGAGATTCAGCGTATTCTCTTTGATTCGAGTCGCCTCAAGGAAGTGTTGTTTAACGTGGGTCTGCGTTTCCAGTTTTTCGACCACCTCGCCTTCGAACTCGATTTCATGATGGGCATCGAACAGAAAACGAATCGTATGATTGTTTTCGAATACCTCGATCGTTTCTAAGCGTAAGCCGCAACATCGTATCCGGCAAAGCTCCGCCCTGCGGCGTTGCTTGTTTTTGGTCGATTGTGCGCTTACCTGCCGTATTGCGGCGTCAAATCGGGTGGCCAGGGTTTGATTTGGTATTTTTCCGCATATGCGAGACAGAATTCTTCGTTTTTCATTATTTTGGACGCATAGGTAATAATGAAGTCATGGGGATGGCGCCTTTTTGCATATTTACTTTTCCAAAATTCTACCTCCGTCATATCGCGGCCGATGAATGGAACACTCAACCAGCTCTCGACAACGCGCGCCAGATAGTGGCGCACGGCGAAATCCATAAGGCGGGAGAGCGAAATCCCGGAATGATGGCAACGCAGCATCGAAACCTGACGCAGAGCCTCTGTGCTGTAAAACGGGACAATTTCATATGGCCCACTGCGCGCGTTATAACGCCGACTGCAGGAAGCCATGCCACGCCGCCCACGCCAAAAGCGCAGGGCCAGGCGCAGGCACTCCCGCATTAATCTTTGCTCCGAGAAATTCATACCCCCGGCAGAGAGTCGGGTTTGGGCATCTTTCAGCGTCGCACGAATGGCGGAGCGCATGGTGACCGAAGTCGGCCTGGCCGGTGAAATATCGCGATGCTTCATACTAAAGAAATACCAGAAAACACCGATTTTTTCCCACTATCCGTCCCCTTTAAGTGGACGGCATGAAACAAAACCGTTATTTTCCCTACATACCATGAAGACAGCCGATGCCATTGTTGCAGAATGGCGCGACAAAGCCGGATCGATTTACCTGAAAGAAGAACTCGACCAGCGCGAGGGCCTGGTTCGTGAAATTCTCGAACTCAAAAAAGAGAAAAATGCGATCATACTCGGGCATAATTACATGACACCCGACGTATACCACGGTATTTCCGATTTTATCGGCGATTCACTCGAATTGGCGCGACGATCGCGCGATACCGAAGCGGATATTATCCTATTCAACGGGGTTCATTTCATGGCCGAAACCGCCAAGATACTTAATCCCGAACGCAAAGTTCTGATAGCAGACCTCAAAGCCGGCTGTTCTCTTGCCGAAAGCATGACCGGTGAGGATGTCCGCAATTTACGGAAAAAATTCCCGGGGGTACCGATTGTTTCCTACATCAACTGCACCGCCGAGGTTAAAACCGAGGTTGATATTATCTGTACAAGCGCCAATGCCGTTAAAATCGTAGAGAGCCTACCCTCAGATACGGTCCTTGTTGTGCCCGATGGTTATCTCGCGCAAAACATTCAAAAACATACAAAGAAGAAAATTATTCCATGGGCGGGTAAATGTATGGTGCATGAACTCTACACCGAATTCGACGTAGACGTAGCGCGCAAGAGTTTCCCCGACGCCAAAATCATCGCTCATCCCGAATGCAAAGAAAAAGTCACGGCAAAGGTCGATTTCACCGGCTCGACTTCGCAAATGGGGAAATACATCCGCGAATCGAAGGCGAACCAGGTTTTACTGATGACCGAATGCTCCATGGGTGATAATCTGCGTGCGGAATTTCCCGAAGTCACATTCATTTCCTCATGCCAAACATGCCCGCATATGAAAAAAATTACACTCGAAAAAGTACGCGACGCTCTCAAATACGAGCGCTTTGAAATATCCTTAAGCGAAGATACAATTCGCCGGGGCCGCGCATCCCTCGATCGCATGCTTGCAATAGTATAAGGTATGCGTTGCGTAATTCCGATCGTAATCGTACTGCTCACACAGCTAAACCTGGCAGCGGCACCCGCGGTGACAAATTCTGACCCGGCAGAGACCATTCGTGCCGAATTGACGCGCCAAATACCTGAATGCGAAACGATCTCTGAAAATGCGGCGCGCCTGTTGCTGCAAAACCCGCCGCATAAAGATTTAATCCTAACCGAATGGCAGAAGTTCTGCGGTGCAAGCAAGGAGTATTTTCTCTACACAATCGCCCAGCGTCTTCCCGAAATCGGGCCAACCTCGCCTGAAATCAACGCCAGCTTATGGGAAACGCTCAAGACCTGGTCGAAGAGCAAAACGGGTATGCGCCGACACCCGCAGCTAAGCGCCCTCTTCCGTGCAAATGGCGAAGCAGCCAAGCCGACAAGCGAAGAAGGTAAACTGCTAAAGATCTGGTTTGCAACGGGATACACCCCATTCCTGCGCGCGGTAGCCCAGGCAGAAAAAAGCCGTTTCTATCCGTTTTTTGAAAATGACAGAACTTACGCCCAGCGCGGCTTGTCTTTGGCTCTTGCCCTGCAAGGTACGTACTGGATACCGAATGGCAATCTGGCGCGCCTCGGCAACCACCCCGGCATCGGTATGCAGATGCATATGGGTTACGGGAATTTCTTTTTTGGACTGCTGATGGATTTCCGGTTCGGACTAACACCCGCGCCATATAGTTTTTTCAACGAGAATACAGGGGCCTTGGAACAGAACAGCCAGTTTTTCGGATTATTCGTCGGCCCCGATGTCAAGTGGGCTTTCCTGAACTTCGAACAGCTATCCATACTTGCAGTTGCGGGCTTCGGTTATGATCTCATTTCACACTATTCGGTCCCGCGCTATTCCCGGCTGCGGCCTGCATACAGCGATTCATTCAATATCAACGGCGGGTTGGCTGCGCGTTATTATTTCTCGGCCGATCGCGGCTTCTATGCCGAGACTGAATTCCGCATTCATCGGGCCGGTTTCGGTAGCGCGGGCCAGGGTGGCGATGATCTTTCCGGGTATTACTATACCGCTGTTCTCACGCTCGGCTATAAAATCAACTTCAACGAATTCTGAAGAATCAGACGCGAAAAATCACGGCAAGATTGCGCCGGGTATCTCCCCGGCGTGCCGAATACCATTCCGGCGTTCGCAGCGTATCTTCGTCGTGCCACTCGATGCGCTCCGGGGTCACCCCAAGCTCCGCAAATTCGGATTCCAAAACCTGACGCAGATCGAGTAGAAATTTGCCTTGAACCTTTGAAATGCTGAAGGCGGATGCAAACTGGCTTGAAACATCGCTCCCCACTTCGTAGGATTTACCCCCGATGCATGGCCCGACAATGAATTCGAGATCATCCCCCAGGCCTGCGGCCGCGAGAGTTTTCGTCAGAATTTTGGCCTTCAGTCCCCGCCAGCCTGCATGGACAGCACCGATAAGCGGCTGCGATGGGGAATAGAAAAGAATGGGAATACAATCCGCGGTACGGATTATCAAGGCCTGGCGGGATATTCGCGTAAAGAGCGCATCCCCCTCTCCGGCGAAGAAAAGCTTTTCTGTCGTCTCGCCAATTTCAAAGGATCTATCGCCATGAACCTGCTCGCTGTAGGCAAGCCCCCTTAACTCGGGGAATTTACCAAGAATCTCTTGATACTGGCTGGTGAAGCCTTCGGCAGCAAAGGCCGCATCTTTACCAATAAAGAGAGAGCTGACCGAACCCGACGCGATCCCGCGCTTGACGATGATCAATTGTCGCCTGTTTTAAGCACCGAAAGAAAGGCTTCCTGTGGAATTTCAACGGAACCAATCATCTTCATCCGCTTCTTGCCTTCTTTCTGCTTATCGAGGAGCTTGCGTTTCCGTGAAATATCGCCCCCATAACATTTTGCAGTCACATTTTTTCGGAGCGCGCTAATCGTCTCACGCGCGATGACCTTGCCACCGATCGCCGCCTGAATTGCAATCTGGAACTGGTGTTTAGAGATATGTTCCTTCAGCTGTTCGATAACCTGCCGGCCACGTGTTTCGGCGGCGTTTTTATGCACGATCATCGAAAGCGCGTCGACGCGGTTGGCGTGTACCAGAATATCGAGTTTTACGAGGGTACTCCTGCGGTACTCTGCAAACTCATAGTCGAGGCTCGCGTAACCGCGCGAGACACTTTTCAGCCGGTCATAGAATTCAAAGATCATCTCCGCAAGCGGTACAAGATAAATGATTTGCACGGTCGTCGTATCGAGATAGTTCATTGAAACATTCTCACCGCGTTTATCGGCAAGCAGCTGCAGAATCGCCCCCATATATTCCGAAGGGGAAATAATTGCTACCTTGACGTAAGGCTCTTCGATACGGTCGATTTCCCCGGGGTCGGGAAACTCCGCGGGGTTGTTGAGCGTCATCATCGGCTTATGTTGAATGTGATAGGTAACCGAAGGTGCGGTTGTTAAGAGGTTAATCCCGAATTCGCGTTCAAGCCGCTCTTGCACAATTTCCATGTGCAGCAGGCCGAGATAACCGACACGAAACCCAAAACCGAGCGCTTCTGAGCTCTCAGGCTCATAGATGAGAGCGGGATCGTTCAAAGCTAATTTATCCATCGACTCTTTCAGCAGCGGATAATCGTCGCCGTTTACCGGGAAAAGCCCCGAGAATACCATGGGCTTTACTTCTTTATATTTGAACAGCGGTTCGTCCGCCGGTTTTGACGCAAGCGTAATAGTGTCACCGAGCATGACATCCGCCACATTCTTAATACCGGTGACGATATAACCCACCTCGCCGGCTTTGAGCGACGGTGTCGGCACGAGCTTTAACTGTGAAATGCCAACTTCGTTCACCGGGTGTGTCACACCTTTACGCATGAAAAATATCTGGTCGTTTTTTGAAATCTCGCCGTCGAACACGCGGATCTTTTCAACGACACCGCGGTAGGTATCGAAATACGCATCGAAGACCAGCGCGCGTGTATGGGGATATCCTTCCCCTGCCTTGAGCTTGGGAGCCGGAATCTTATCGATGATCGCCTGCATCAGCGCCTCGACATTGAGGCCCGATTTGCCCGAAACCGCAACCGCATCGTCGGGATTTAAACCCAGCGACTCACCGATCATTTTCTTCGTCTTTTCGACGTCGGCCGAAGGCAGATCGATCTTATTGATGACGGGTAAAATATAGAGATCGGCCTCGAGAGCAAGATAAAAGTTTGAGAGGGTCTGCGCCTGCACACCCTGCGTCGAATCGACTAGCAACAAGACCCCTTCACAGGCTGCCAGAGAGCGCGAAACCTCATAGGTAAAGTCAACGTGCCCCGGCGTGTCGATGAGGTTAAAAAGATAAGTCTCGCCATCGGTGCCCTTCCAGTAGAAAGACGCCGAGTTGCTCTTAATCGTAATGCCGCGCTCGCGTTCGATATCCATCGAGTCGAGAATCTGATCTTTGCCGGTACGCTCGTCGGTCAGCTTGCCGAGCGCCAAAAGACGGTCGGCAAGCGTGCTTTTACCGTGGTCGATGTGCGCAATAATGGAGAAATTGCGGATGTGCGAACGGGGGATATCCGGCATTGCTGTAGCTTAGCGCGAAATTTTGACAGGGGGTAAAGATAAATCGGACTTACCTGTGTCCCGGAAGAAAAAGATCGCACTGGGTTTCTTGGTTGCCTTACTTGCTTTTGGCATCGTCAACCGGCGCTGGGTGGTGTACCTCGCTCATCTCGCCAAACACCAGCTTAGAGTGGTTTTCTTTAAAGAGCAGATCAGCGAAAGATTAAAACGCAGCGACATTCCGGCACCACAGCGGCAGGCTCTTGAAACGACGTTGCGTATTCGGCAACAGGTCGAAACATTGTATGGCCTGCGGGGTTCGAAAAGTTACAGATCGTTTTACGATCTCGGGCGAAAAGAGCTGGGCTTTAATATTACCGTCGCACCGGCCCTCAACCTTAAACCGGAATCGTTTCGCTTTTGGCCGATTGGAAGTTTTGACTACCTCGGGTTCTTCGACGAGGCTTACGCCAATGCCTGGGCAGATGAATACCGCCGGCGCGGCTTCGACGTGCATGTGGCAGCCATCGGCGGCTACTCGACCCTTGGCTGGTTCGAAGATCCACTATATTCGAGCCAACTCGATTGGGGCGAAGCGGGCCTGGCCTACCTGCTCGCGCATGAGATCGCGCACGAAAAACTCTACTTTGAAAACGATACCGCATTCTCCGAGATGCTCGCTTCCTTTATTGAAATCAAGGCAGGCCGCGAATACCTGGCCTCCGTCGGCCGGCCCGTAAACGAACGGCAGGTGGCCGAAAAACGTAAACGACGCAAAGAATTGACGGCGGAGCTACTCATGCTGCGCGACTCGCTGGAAAAAATCTATGAATCGCAGGCTCCCGATACTGAGAAACTCGCCGACAAGAAAAAACTTATCGCAGATTTTAACAGCAGGCTCCGTAACCGCGCGGCATATTTTGGTATGACGACATTTCCGGAAATTAACAATGCGGCACTTGTGCAGCTGCACCGCTATACACCACAGGGCAAAGCTTTTGAAAATCTCTATGAAAACTGCCGCAAAGCTGAGCCCAAATCGGCATACCAATGCTGGTTCAGGGAGCTGGAAAAATTAAAACGCTGCACGGCCGCCCAGCGGAAGCGCTGGGTTGAAAGTGACGGGGAAATAACGGGAGAGAACTGCCGTTAAGCAGCCTTCCCGTCTCTCGCTAAATTAGCCGCTCTTCTTAGAAGCCGCTTTCTCTGAAATTTCTTTCGAGATATTCGGTGGAACTTCTTCGTAGTGCTCGAACTGCATGGTATATGCCGCACGACCCTGCGTGATACTGCGCAGCTCCGTCGCATAACCAAACATTTCAGCCAGTGGCACCAGTGCTTCGATCACACGCGCGTTACCGCGCTGGTTCATCGCATTCACTTTACCGCGGCGGCGGTTGAGGTCCCCCACAACGTCGCCCATGTAGTCTTCGGGAGTTACTACTTCGACTTTCATGATCGGCTCAAGCAGGACCGGGTTTGCCTTACGGCAGGCGTCTTTAAACGCCATCGAACCCGCAATCTTAAACGCGAGTTCTGACGAGTCGACATCGTGGTATGAACCGTCGAAGAGCTCGACCTTGACGTCGACGACAGGATAACCCGCCATGACGCCCGAAGTCAGCGCTTCTTCGATACCTTTGTTCACCGGCTGTACGTATTCGCGCGGTACCGTACCACCCACGATTTTATTTTCGAAAACATAGCCGCCGCCCGGTGGCAGCGGTTCGACATTGATCCAAACGTGGCCGTATTGACCGCGACCGCCCGTTTGTTTGATATATTTGCCTTCTTGCTCGACTTTTTTGCGGATTGTTTCGCGGTATGCAACCTGCGGCTTACCGACATTCGCTTCGACTTTGAATTCACGCTTCATACGATCGACGAGAATTTCGAGGTGTAGCTCACCCATACCAGCAATAATAGTCTGGCCGGTTTCTTCGTCGGTGCGCACGTGGAATGTAGGGTCTTCTTCAGAGAGACGGTTGAGGGCAATCCCCATTTTTTCCTGATCGCCCTTGGTTTTGGGCTCTACGGCTACCGAGATTACCGGAGCCGGGAATGTCATTTTTTCGAGAATTGCCGGATTATCTTCCATGCACAGGGTATCGCCCGTAGTGGTATCTTTGAGACCCACGGCTGCGGCAATTTCGCCGGTTGATACTTCTTCGATATCTTCCCGTGAGTTTGCGTGCATCAGAACCAGACGGCCGATACGTTCCTTGTTGTTCTTTGTGCTATTGAGAATATAAGAGCCCTTCTTCAGGGTTCCAGAATAGACGCGGAAGTAGGTCAGTTTACCGATAAACGGGTCTGCCATAATCTTGAACGCGAGGGCCGCGAACGGTTCTTTATCGTCGGCTTTTCTGAGTAACGCAGGCTCTTCGCCTGCTTCCTGGTCGAGTTTGAATGCCTTCACCGGAGGAATATCGAGCGGGCTCGGCAGGTATGCAACCACGGCATCGAGAAGAGTCTGAACGCCCTTGTTCTTAAATGCCGAACCGCAGAGCACCGGAAATATCTTCATCGCAATCGTGCCTTCGCGCAGACCCGATACGAGATCTTCTTTTGAGAGCGTGCCGCTTTCGAGATATTTTTCCGTCAGAGCATCGTTCACTTCTGCAACGGCTGAGACCAGAATGTTATGGTATTCTTCAGCCTGCGCTTTCAGATCTTCGGGAATCGGCTTACGTTCAAACTTAGCACCCAGCTCTTCACCCGACCAGACAACAGCGTCCATTTCAACGAGGTCAATCACACCGACGAAACCTGATTCAACACCGATCGGCAGCTGAATGCACACAGCGTTTGCACCAAGGCGGTCTTTCATCATCGCCACAGCGCGGAAGAAGTCTGCGCCCATACGGTCGATCTTGTTCACAAAGCAAAGCCGCGGCACGCGATAGCGGTCGGCCTGGCGCCAAACGGTTTCGGTCTGCGGCTCGACGCCCGCAACGCCGTCATAACAGGTTACGGCACCGTCGAGAACGCGCAACGAGCGTTCTACCTCAACGGTAAAGTCAACGTGGCCCGGGGTATCAATGATGTTA
>JAFLED010000299.1 GCA_017302045.1 Spirochaetota bacterium | reverse complement strand
CATAACCGGCGGCAGCGCGACAAGCGCGGCCATGAAGATCCAGATTTTCATAATACCCCTTAAGCCTGCGCCTTCAGAACGCAAACCCCGATTTTTTACCCTGCGACTTGACGGACGCCTGCGTGGCACGACCGACGTCGTCGTGGCGTGAGCTTTTCGCCGATTCGCGGCTGATGTACTCATTCCGTTTACGATTGAGCTCGTCCATGCGTGCCTGAATTTTTTCGCGTTTCTGGTTTTTCTCCGCGACGTATTTTTCGATATCTTTTTCGGATTTCCCCTTGAGTTCAGCCGGCAGTTCTTCTTTCTTCACGGATTTAACGCTTTTTTTCTTGCTGAATACCGTGGTGAGGTCCCAGTTGTTCGCCTCAGAGTACTGTGCCGAGGCTTTCGCGGCTGCGCGCTCGACAGAGGCGCCGCTGGCCGGTGCTGCCGCCGCGATCTTCTGGTCCTGCACACGCATGCGATCCTCTTCTTCTTTGCCGGCATAACCCATCGGGATTACGGTTGAGTTATATTCATTGCCCAGGCGCTGGATTTCATCGTCATAGGGCGTTGTCATGACCTGTACCATACGGTCCTGGTTGATGACGTGGAAATCCCCCTGTGCAAGCTGCGCACCCGCGAGCCATTGCGTGGCGATACCTTCTTGCCTGTTACCGGCAAAGATCGTATTCACGAAGATACCCTGGGTGCGTGCGCTTTCCATGACAGGACGAAAATCCACAGGACCCTGTGTGAAGGGCTCGTTGCCTGCGATGAAGATGACGCGGTAGACATCGTCGTATTTTTTCCAGGCGAGTTCGCTGAGCGCGCGCTGTATCACCGCTCCGCAGTATTCTTCGCCGCCATTGGTTTTGAGTTCGAACAGTTTCTCGGAGATTTTATCGAGGCTGTTGGTAAAGGGAGAGACCTGACGCACGTAGTTGTCGCTCGCGGCAAGATTACTGTTGCCGTACTCATAGAGCGCGACTTCGATTTTGGGTTTTTTACCTTCGCGGTTACCGTTCGCGAGTGTATTGACAATTTTCCAGATTTGCGTGCGGGTCTGGTCGATGAGGCCATCCATGCTCGACGAAGTATCGATGAGAATCGCGATCTGCACCAGCGGTTCGCCGAGGTAATTGCCGCGCGGCTGCACGCTTAGCACCGGGTCGGCAAAGTCGGATCTCACGGCGCTGGCGCGCGCGGTGGCGACAATCTTCGAAGTCGTAACATCGACGAGCCGCGCGCTGATATCGAGAGTGGTTTTCTTTTTGACGGAAATACTCCCGGTCAGAATGTAATCCGCCTGTAAGAGCTGGCCGATGCGCGTCGATACAGTCGCGCCGGACTGGTCGATCTGGTGCTCACCGAGAAGTTGCTGGATACGGTCGCGTTCGATTACGGTGACCTTACCCTGAGCGACAAGCTGTTCGATAAAGCGGTCTTGTACGCCGCTGACCTCTTTGTCTGTCTTTTCGTTATGTTTAAATGCCAGAACTGCGACGGTTTTGCCCGGATTTTTCGCAAAATAGGCGGAGATCTCTCTCGATGCGTCTTGCAGATTGGCGGCTGTGGTCGGTGCCAGAGTCATAAAGATGGCGCCGATGACGGCCGCAAAAAATTTATAAGATTTCATAAAGCCCCCTGAGGTTTCATGAGGCTTAGACTCAGCCGCTGGTGATTTAGTTCGAAATTTTACCGTCTGCGGTGAGCAGGTTGGCCCACGCCGGGTCTTGCGTCATCGACCCGCCGGATTTAAACCAGTGCGGGTAATGTTTGCGAAAGGTCTGTATCATCAACGCGAACGGCATATCGGCGAAGGTACCATGGTCGTGCAGATACTCCATATGCTTCTTGCCATCCTGCGAAAACTCATGGAAAACCGAGTCCTGTATGCCGTCGAATTCGAGAGGTTTGATTTTGAAGAAACGGCAGAGGCGTTCGTTGAAGGCAGGCGTGGCCTTGACCCATTTACCCTCGATGAAGAGATCGGTGTAGCCGTGAAATGCGAAATAGTCGCCGCCCAACTGCTCGAGCATTTTGGGGGTGGCAAGGTGGTTCGTGACGTCGGCAAAACCGAGCCGCGCGGGAATACCAACAGCGCGCGCCGTAGCGGCCAGTAAAACAGCTTTGGGGATACAGAACGTGCGCTTGGCGTGCAGGCAGGCGCTCGCTTTAAAAACCTCACGCGTGAAAACCTCGACATTCATATCGTACATGACGAGATCGCGCACAGCGTAATAAAGGGCCACAGCTTTTTCGCGCGGCGTGGTTAAACCCTGCGTGATTTTAAGGGCATAGGCGACCACCTCGGGGTGATCGGAATCGATCGTCGCCGTCGGCTGCAGATATTCTTCGAGTCCGGGTGTTTCAGACAGCATGGAGTTCTTCGGCGGCATTTTTGACATCGCCGAGTAAATGGCGTAATTCGCGTGTTTTCACCGGCGTCAGCGCTTTGGCGAGAGAACGCTGCGCCTTAAACCAATAGGGATAGACTTCTTTCATGCGTTTGATGCCGAGCGGCGTGATACTGACGCGGCGTTTGTTGCCGGGCTGCGCTTTTTTGACTTCGATGAGTTTGTCCCCCTGCAGAATCTTGAGGCTGCGGGTGAGCGTGGTGCGGTCGACCTGCGCGAGGCGCGCGATCTCGGTGATGGTGTGGTCTTTGCGAGTCGCAATCGCCATGAGAATGGTGAACTGCGTAACCTTAATACCCGATGGCTTTAATACCTCGTCGTAGTATTGTGTCACGGCGCGCGCGGTGCGCCTTAGGTTGAAGTTGAAGCACACCGCGCCGGCATTGAGCCAATCTAATCCCTCGGTTCGTTGCCCTAACCGCGAGATGCTCATGCGCGCTCGAACACGATTGCCCCTGCGACGCCGCCATGCGCGCACGCGGTGGTGAGCACTTTTTTCGCATTCGCGTCGTTGGCGAAGTCCATCGCGGCATTGAGCGCCAAGCGAACACCGGTTGCGCCGAAGGGATGGCCGATGGCAACCGAGCCGCCGTTGGGGTTGATCTTCATGGCGTCGAAGTTTTTCTCCCAGTCCCAGCCGCCAGCGCGTTTTTTTATCTCCTCGAGCGCACCGATCGCGGTCGCTGCGAAAGCTTCGTGTATCTCGACATAGTCCATGTCTTCGATCTTCATACCGACTTCGTCGAGTAAAGCAAGCGTCGCCTCGGCCTGACCTAAGCCCATCAGGTTTGGGTGAACGCCTTTCATTTTAAAGCCCCTGACTTTCATCACGGGGGTTAATCCTAACTCTTTGGCTTTTTCAGGCGTCGTAACGATGACACCTGCGGCGCCGTCAGAGCGCGGGCTGGCGTTAAAGATCGAAACTGTCGGCCCGTGAATCTCTTTCAGGTCTTTGCCGTATTTTTCTTTGAACTGGTCGAATTTAAACTGCGGATTGTCAAAGAGCAACATCGCGCGGCCCATGCGCTCGGGATTTTCGACCAGGCCTTTGCGCAACACCACGGCTTCGTCGCGGTCGAGCACTTCGCCGTCTTCGTCTTTCATCGGGATGATATAGTCTTTGTAGAGACCTTTTTCCGAAGCGTCGTAAGCGCGCTTAAAACTCTGGAACGCGACTTTGTCGTTGATGGCGCGCGACAGGTTGTAATTCTGCGAAAGAATTTCTGCGGTCGCCTGCATGCCGTAGGAGTTCTCGCCGTCGCCGAGACCGTCTTCGAGCGTGTCTCTGAGTTCGACACCGTCGGGGAGTTTGTCTGGCAACAGCGGTTTGAGTTTTTCGAGTGTCGCTGTCTTTTTGTCGAGGCGTGCGCCCTTGATGATCATGGGCATCGAGGTCTGCGACTCTTCGCCAATGACGAGCACGACCTGGGCTTCGCCGAGCACGATGCGGCGCGTGGCTTCGGCAATCGCATCCATGCCCGAAACGCAGTTATTCGCGACGGTGATGGCGGGAATTTCATCCCGTAGACCGATGAGGTTGGCGATGACGCGTGCCGAGTTCGGTGCGTTGGCAAAACCTTCGCCGACGACGACGGTGTCGATCGGGTCGGGCTGGTTCTGCAGGCGGTTCAGGAATACCCGGGAAAAATGCATGGGGGGTGGATTCGGCGGATGTGCGATTCTGCTGGGGTCGATTATGGACTGCCGCTGCCTGCGGGGAGCATCCGGCCTGCTCCATTGGCATCATGCGCCACGGCCGTAGAATCCGGCCTGATGCGCGCCTGCGCCACACGGACTTCGCCCACGCCATGGAATCCCATCTCACCGACATCACCCGCGTCATCCAGCTTGCCGTCGCGCCGGTGTTCCTGCTGACCGCGATCGCGACCATGATCAACGCGCTCAACACCCGGC
>JAFLED010000298.1 GCA_017302045.1 Spirochaetota bacterium | reverse complement strand
CCGCGACATACGTACCAACCATGGCAACGCTCGACAAGCGCGCCTATATCGAACGCAAGGGTCGCCAGCTGATACCGACAAAACTCGGCCGCGTCGTGAACGACATCATGGCGGCGCATTTTCCCGATATCGTCGACCTGAAGTTTACAGCGAATATGGAAGAGAAACTCGACAGTATCGCCGCCGGCCAGAATAACTGGCAATCGATGCTGGGCGAGTTTTATACGCCGTTTCACGGCACGGTCGAACGCGCCGGCAATGAGATCGCCGATCAGACCCACCTCGTACGGATTCCCCTCGACCGCGACTGCCCTAAATGTGGCAACAAGCTGATGCAGAAGCTCGGCAAGAACGGTTATTTCATCGGCTGCAGTAATTTCCAGGGCGGCTGCCGCTTCTCAGAGAGTATTCCTTTGGGCATTTGCCCGCTCTGCGGCGGCAACGTCGTCAAAAAGAAAGGCAAAAAGGGTCGTGGTTTTTTTGGCTGCGCGAACTATGCGACGACGCAGTGCGAGTTTACGATGCTCGAGACGCCGGCGAAGCGCACTTGCCCCAAGTGTAATTCTATCATGGGTCAAAAAGTGAGAAAGACTGGCATCACGCTGACCTGCCAGAACCAGAACTGCAAACACATCATCGAAGAAACCGCAGAAGAGTCGGGTGGCGAATCGGGCGGCGAGGGTTCGCCCAGCGAGGGCGCGGCGTAAAGCCGCGCCGCTTCACGAAGCCATTTTTTCGAGGTACTGCGCCGCCTGCGGGTGCGCCGGTACATCTGACGGATGGAAATCCGGCCGCGCATAGTCGACAAAACCTTCGAAGAAAAGCCGGCCCAGACCAAATTTATCGGTAAAAATTTTCACGAGATCACCCGGTAACTTCGCCCATGGGTAATTTTTGTCGTTGAGCATGAACCAGGCAGTGCCGGCGACGACATAAGCGAAGATGATCGAGTATGCAACCGTCGCGCCGAACATACGCACCCAATAAGCGCCATTGACTTTCTTCAAAAGATCGAACGCAAGATCGCGGTGTTCGATCTCTTCTGCGGCATGCCACATAAAAAGGTCGCGTATATCTTCGCGTACCGCCGTCTGTAGTTCTTTATCTTCGAAAACCATGTTCGCAAAACCGGCAGTCATATTCTCGGCTGCCGCGGTCACCGACAGCGCCCCGACGCGGCCGAACTCCATTCCGAAATCGAGCTTGTGCACCCAGGGTTCGAGCCCCTGAAACGTCGGCACCGTGAAGAGATACATAAACCATCCCATGTCGGCGAGTCCCGGGCGGATTGCCGCGTTGAAGCTGTCATGCGCGGCGCCGTGCTGCATCTCTTGCCCGATAAAGGCCTTGATTTCAGCGCGCATCTTGTCGTCGCTCGCGCGGTCTGAAAAATACTTCACTGAGCGCACGAAGAAGCGCTCGCCGTCGGGGAACATCAGGCTCAGGGTATTCAGCACATGGCTCTGTAATGCCGACGCCGCGCTCCAGTGTGCGGGAACTCCGCCTTCGAATTGTTGTTTATTGATACGAACTTGCATAGCGGTAATAAGTTGCAAAAAAGCGAACCAAACGTCAAGTTTTTCTGTAGCAAACGCTACACTGACATTCTGTCGTGAGGCAGAGGGCAGGAAAAATCTCATCCTGTGATAAAAATTCAGCATTTTCCGGTATTTCTTTGGTAGAGGTTCTATGAAATATATCCATCCCCTACGCCACAGGAAAACATCCGTCTCGCTGCCCCATGCATCCTATCGTCGCTTGTGCGCGGGACGCAAGATCTTTGCGCGTAATGGCCTTCGCTACTCCGAGCAGGAGATTTACCGCCGCCTGTTCAAACTTCTTCTCAAAAACTGGCGCGGTCGTGGTTTAAAAAGCAACGGCTTGCGCCGTTACAATTCAGCGGGCATGGACTTTGAAGTCCATCCGCTCTATGTCAACCAAGTGCTCTACGCCGCGCTTTGGCAGCGCGCGTTACACTCTGGTGAATCGATTTCGCGCATGCTTGATTTGGCTATTCGCGTTTATCTGCCGCAGCTTTTGGAGAGTTTGCTTTCTGTGCCAGCTCCGGGGCTGACTTTGCGCCGAAACACCCATTATTGGATGAAACGATACGGTCGCCGCAAGCAGCAACCTGACTTTTTCATTAACTATCAATGCCAGACGCGGAAAAACGACCAAACTGGGCTTGAATATTCCCAAAGTATGCAGATCATCACCAAGATTGGGCTTTCACCTATGCAAATCTGGCATTTATTGCACACGGCCGCCTAACACAACGACCTTACAAAGCCCGAAATAGCTTTCTCAACGCCTGAAAATACGAGATATGCAGGTTTTTCGGACGGCTGCCCGAGTACGAAAGAATATGGCTGTAAAGCGTATGCACCGTCAGGGAATACTTTTCCAGCCTGCCCGTTCGCGGCGGATGCCGGTCGAAGGCGTTTGCGACAAATTGGAAAATATCCCCGCCATAGAGACTGGTGTAACGATCGCCGATCTCACGCGGCGACGAATAGACGAGAGAAAACATCAGCGCGAAAAATTCGGGGTACTCGGCATGAAACCAACCCACGGCGCGAAACATCTGCCGTATCTCGCCCTCGAGAGTCGCCTGCTTGACCATACGCCGCCTGAGGTTACGGATCATGAATAGGTGCGTTGCCCTCAGGCATGACCAGTATAGATTCTCTTTGCTGCCGAAATGGTGGTAAATACTCGGCTGCTCGAGCCCGGCCTCGAGACTGATCTCTCGCACCGAGGTTCCGTAAAAGCCTTTGCGCGAAAATGCAACGGTTGCCCCAATCAGAATGCGCTCTTTCGAGTCGCGCCATTTGTAGGTTTGCCAGGCGGGTTTGTCGCTGATCTTTCTCATGGCTGGCGTGCGTCACGCCCGGGGTCTAAGATAAGTCCGAAAGAATTTTTTTACTTGTGCTATTGATTGGTTTATGGAGGGCGACTCACACATTTCGATGTTGAGGACAAAATGACGACCACAACTGCTTCGGCTCCCGCACCTGCGGCGGCCGGCGAACCTCCCCCGAGTATGCATGGAGGTATAGAGGCTGCGGCTGACACGAGGTCATCTGTGCCGCAGCTGGAGGTTCGACCTACCCGGTTCGGGAAAGGTGTTTTTGCGAAAAAAGAATTCAAACCCGGTGAAAAGATCCTGCAGTTCAAGGGCAGAATTTACAGCCGAAAAGAGTACCTGAGCAAAGTAAATCCGGAAAAATGCCACTACATGCAGATCGGCGATGACGCCTTTCTTGGCCCCACGACGACGCCGGATAATTTTGTAAATCACTGCTGCGAACCTAACGCGGGCCTTAAAATTCACAAAGGGAAGGCATTCCTGGTTGCAGTGGATACCATTGCCGTCGGTAGCGAAATCACCTTCGATTATTCGACTTCCATGGCCGAAGACCACTGGGAAATGGATTGCGCCTGCGGAGTCCCCAGCTGCCGCTCGCGCGTACGGGATTTCAAATACATCCCCATTCCCCTACAGCACAAGTATATCGATCTCGGCATCGTACCCGATTTTGTTATGCGCTCAGCAGGTCTCGCAGATCCATACGATCTTTTTCATGCGGCTGAAGTAACCCGGGGTTCTGAACAAATGCGCGTCGCGCACGCCTGATTTTTTCAGCAAGATTTTCCGGCAAATGCTGAATCCTAACATTGAAGTGCGCGGCAGCGACATCGAAGGCCGCGGCCTGTTTGCCAAAGCCAGAATAGCCCACGGCGAATTCATCTGGCGCAAAGAAGCCGATGAAAAGTATTACACGCAGGCCGAGATCGACGCCTTCACACCGGAGCAGAAAAAGAATTTTTACAACTATTCTTACCAGGTCGGCCCCGATCAGTTCTATGGCACTCCCGCCGGCAAGGCCGGTGATGACGCCGATTACATGAACCACAGCTGTGATCCGAATACCTGGTTTGAAGCCGACGGTTCGATGACGGCACGGCGCGATATTTTGCCCGAAGAAGAAATCACTTACGATTATGCGACGAGCGAAAGCCGCGCCGATTTTAGTCTGACTTGCCGCTGCGGATCACCCCTGTGCCGCGGCATCGTGCGCGGGGATGACCTCAAGCGCCTGAAACCGCTGCAGAACCGCTACGCGGGACATATTATGTCGCATGTTCCGCTCGCCTGATTAAGTTAAGGCCAGCGGCTTTATCAACCCGTTAAACGGCGTCGTAATTCTCAATCAGGTGCATGAGCGCATCGGGCAGCGGCGTGAAATCCGCAAACTGCAACCCGACTGCAACGGCCGCCTGACCGTCCAGCACCGAAGGCCGCTGCCAGGCCACCGCCGCCGAAAATTTCATCTCGAATGCCGG
>JAFLED010000297.1 GCA_017302045.1 Spirochaetota bacterium | reverse complement strand
GGTAAGATGGCGAAATTTCGGACGCATGCAATTCTCCGGTAGTTGGCGCAAACGCCCAAACTACCGGAAAATGCGGCTTAGGTCAGCGAAGGACAGAACGTTGCATTTAGAACTTGAATCTTAGCCGCACAGAAAAATAGCCCTTATATTCTCCTTTACAGGACGTATTTGACTCCGAGGCCATACCGCCCTGTTTTTTTCGCCTCAGGCGATCAGAGAACCAGACAAAGGAGATAACGTGGCAGATTTGGATGAAAAACCGCTCATTGTACAGTCAGATAAGACTCTGCTTCTCGAAGTAGACCACCCGAAATTCGAGGATTGCCGAACCGAGATTTCGCGTTTTGCCGAGCTCGAAAAATCTCCCGAATATCTGCACACTTACCGTATTACGCCGCTCTCCCTGTGGAACGCTGCCGCCTCAAAGCTCAAAGCCGAACAGATTGTCGATGCCCTCTATAAATATTCCAAATATCCAGTGCCGCAGGCGGTCAGCGCCGACGTCTATACGCAGATCGGTCGTTATGGAAAGTTGAAACTCGAGCGCGACGATCGTGGTGATCTGGTGCTTAAATCTGCCGACGCGCGTTACATCGCTGAGGTAATCCGCAATAAAAAAGTACAACCGTATGTTGAGGGTCCTAAGACACCTAATGAAGTTTATGTAAAAGCGGATTTCCGTGGTCATATCAAGCAAGCGCTGATCAAGATCGGTTATCCCGTCGAAGATCTTGCGGGTTACGAAAAAGGGAATGACTACAAGTTTGATCTGCGCCAAAAGCTGGGTAGCGGCAACGACTTTGTCATCCGCGACTACCAGGAATCCTCCATCAAGGCATTTTATGCTGACGGTAGCGTTGAGGGCGGTTCGGGTGTTGTCGTTCTGCCCTGCGGTGCGGGAAAAACCATCGTCGGCATCGGCGCCATGCACGCCGTCGGCGCACAGACTTTGATTCTGGTAACGAACACACTTTCGATTCGCCAGTGGAAAAACGAGATTCTCGATAAGACAACGATTCCCGAAAGTGAAATCGGCGAGTACTCGGGGGACAAGAAAGAAATCAAACCGATCACCATCGCGACGTATAACATTCTCACACACCGCAAGAAAAAAGGCGGGGAGTTCACCCACTTTCACCTGTTTTCGTCGAATAACTGGGGATTCATCGTCTACGATGAGGTTCATCTTTTACCGGCACCGGTCTTTCGTATGACGTCTGAACTACAGGCAAAGCGGCGCTTGGGCCTCACGGCAACGCTCGTGCGTGAAGATGGTCTTGAAGAAGACGTATTTTCACTGATTGGCCCCAAGAAATACGATGTGCCCTGGAAAGAGTTAGAAAAGAAGAAATGGATCGCCGAGGCGCGTTGCGTCGAGATACGCACGCCGCTGCGCTCACTGATGCGCGGTATGTATTCGGTCGCCGACGACCGCGAAAAATTCCGCTTATCGTCCGAGAACCCCGAAAAGCTGCGGGTCATCGGCACGCTGCTCTATCACCACCGCAACGATCAGGTGCTCATTATCGGGCAATACCTCGACCAGCTGCAGCGCGTATCCGCACGTTTCAGAATTCCGTTGATCACGGGTAAAACGCCTCTCGATGAACGCGCACGGCTCTACGAAGCCTTTCGTACTAAACAAATCAGCGCGCTCGTCGTTTCGAAAGTCGCGAACTTTTCGATCGACCTCCCGGACGCGAATGTGGCGATCCAGATTTCCGGTACATTCGGCAGCCGGCAAGAAGAAGCGCAGCGTCTGGGGCGTGTCTTACGCCCGAAAGCCAACGGTAACCAGGCGTTGTTTTATTCGGTAATCACCAACGAGTCGAGCGAAGAACAGTTCTGCCGTAACCGCCAGTTGTTTCTGACCGAGCAGGGGTATGAATATTATATCTACTCGTATCAGGATTTCCGCGACAAATACGGTACTTATGTCGAAATCATGAAAAAAATGAAAGAGCTGCGTGAGGGCGAAGACAGAAGGCAGACAGATGACCGTCGCGAGAGCGACGCGCGGCGGGCACCGGTCAGCAAAACGTGATTTTCCGCTTCATCGCCGCGATTATTGTCGCCACCTGGCTGCTCTGGCAGGTGCCGTTTTCTGCTACCGATGAAATTCGGCTGCCTGAAATTGCGGCTTTTTCTGCCTTCAGCGACGAACCGCCGGCAAATGGCGAGTCTCCGGCAATGGTCTTCTACCGGCGCAACGATGTCGGTCAGTATACCGCCTATGGTACAGGGGCAACAGGGGCTGTCGTCCGCTCTGTACGCTTGCCTGGCAGCGAACTCAAAAAAGCGGACGATACAAAAATTTCCCTGGCCGGCAAAGAGGGGTACATCACCGGACCTGAGAACGGCGCTTATTATATCTGGTATCCGCAGATCGGCACCCAGGTTTATGTTTTCAACGAACAGGGTTCATTCCTGTGGGAAAAAGAAGAGAGCCATTACCTGAACGCGTTGCCGCGCGGTCGTTACATTCTTGCCGCTGCGGGCGACCACTCCCGCATGCTGTTCATGAACCCTGATTTTAAGCTGCATGCCGACTTTCAGGGAGTACTCTTCACCCGGTTTATTGCCGATGACAATCCCGATTTGAAGAAGGCGCAGGTTTGTATCGGTTCGCTCGACGGTGAGATAGTTGTCGCGCACCTCGACCGAAAACTTTATTTCAGGCATAAATTAGGGTATGCGCTCAAATCGTTGCAGTGCGATTTTGAGCGCGGCGAATTGGCAGCCATCGTCGAACGCAGTGTCGAGATCGAGAAAACACAGGTACAAAGAGATCTTTTGCTCCGTATGGTGTTTAACCTGCAACCTCCCAAAGACGAAAAAGCGCCCGAGGCAATGCGGATGGTACCCGTAGAACTCGACGCGGTTTCTGCCGTCGAATTGCCGGTGCGTACAGTGACCGCGTCGCCGCTTGTCATGACGGGGGAATCCGCATGCTTTCTGCAGGCAGCGCCTCAGAGCGAGGCGCCAGACGGTCTCGCGCTCTATTATACCACGAGCCGTAAATCTGCGCTGAAGTATACGATTGTGTTACCGGTCGCTTCGTCCGAAATGGCGCCTGACCTCTGGCGCGGAGCAACGCTGCAAATCGGCAAGGAACAGGCCTGCATTTTTACGCACCGTTCGGGTCGTACTCTGATTGCCAACCGCCGCGGGCTGCTACTCGACCGTAATGACTTGCCCGCAGAGCGGATGATTGCGCGGGGCGATGCGGTCTTTTTGCAAACCGCCACCGGAATTCTGACATTGCGGTAACCCGCGCTCAAAAACCGCGCTGCACGCCAAGCATCAGCGTTATGGATTATATTCGACAATCATCATGGCAATGTCGTCGCGAAAGGGCACACCCTCGCAAAACGTGACCAGGTCTGAAAAAATACGGGGAATGACCTTAGCGAGTTCAAGGCCGCGCGTGATGCGCAGTACCTTTTCGAGACGATCCATGCCATAGAGATGATTTGCAGGATTAAAACTTTCGATGACACCGTCGGTATAAAGAAACAGCCGGTCTCCCGGTTGCAGTTGCGCGCTGCCATTTTCATAGAGCGCGTCGACATCGTCGAGGCCGCCTAAAATAAAACCCGAGGTGTCCAGAAAGCGGATATCCCCCGCGCGGCTTTGGTGAAAAGCCGTAGGGTGTGCGGCGTTTGAGAATTCCACTAACCCCGAGGGATAAAGTTTGGTCAGAAATCCCGTCATAAAATCCTGGGTTTTAATCATTTTCAGAATTTCGTGATTGCCTTTCGCGAGTGCTGCGGCAGGCGAGATTTTCTCGCTGAGCGTGTTGGCGAAGACGTTCTTTGCCGCCATCGTCAGCATCGCCGCGGGTACACCATGCCCCGAGGCGTCGGCCATGATGGCAAAGATGATATCCCCGCGCGCGACAATATCGCAGTAATCCCCCGAGATACGGCCGAGTGGCAAAATCGTGGTTTGAAAAGACCATGCCCCCGCGCGCGTTTTAGGTTCGGGAAATATACCCATCTGGATATGCGAAGCGAACAGCAATTCCTGGTCGAGCTCGGCGTCTTTGCGCGTGAGCTCGGCGTTGGTTTCGAAAAGTTTGTTGCGCGCGTCAAAAAGTTGCCGCTGCTTTGCATGCTCCATAAAATTGATGAAACTGAATGAAAAAATTCCACCGATGAACAGCAGCCCCATAAAAAGAAAAAAAGGTTCGTTTTTGCCAAACATGAACACAAGGCCGGGGGTAATCCACCCGAGCATAAACACCAGAAAGCTGATGCGCGAGTACGAGAGAATCACGGCCGCTGCGCCGAGAATCGAGCCGATGATCGTCGTCATCATGCCGATATAGTTAGTGGGCATGGTTTGCCAGGCGGCAAT
>JAFLED010000296.1 GCA_017302045.1 Spirochaetota bacterium | reverse complement strand
CTGGGGCGATACGGTAAATATGGCAAGTCGCATGGAGTCGTCGGGAGTGCCCGGGATGATCAATATTTCAGCGGAAACCTACGAGCGCGTGAAAGACGATTTTATCTGCGAGCACCGAGGCGCGGTCGAGGCGAAACGGAAGGGCAAGGTCGAGATGTATTTTGTGAACGGGCGGCGTGGTGCTATGGAGGCGATTGCGTAAACAAGCAGGGTGCTTGTTTGATGAGTAAAAATATGGTATCCGTATACCATCGCAGAATGTGACGCGGCCTTGCCTTCTGCCAAAGATGACGATTCGGTCAATAGTATTATCGCATTCTGTTTGCTTACTCCGGACTATTCGTGGCAGTCGCTAATCAGATGTGGGTGGTTATTCGAAAACCCCAGGTGTCATTGTTTAATGGCGACGGGAAGAATAGGATTTCATTATCGCTACAGGTATCACCCATGAATCCGGATTCTGCGTTTGAATTCAGTTTCGTTAGAACTCCGGAGAAAGTCATGTGAGTCTAGTCAAACGTGGTCGGGCTAAATCGTGCAATGGAATCAGAACAGAGGTTTTCTGGCTTGATGTCGAAAATGTGCCGGTCGCCGGTGCAACCTTGTACGAATAAGATAAATAACGATAGCGTCGGCGTTTTCATTATTTATGGGATTCAGGGGAATGTTCCCAGGTAGTTGTTGCCTGCTTCACCTGTAATTTGCACCGCCGAAGTAGTATTGATGCCGCTTGTCGAAAATCCGGGCCCGCCATTCCGTAACAGATAAACCAATCCTTGGTTGCCGGTATTCTGATTAGCCGCGAAAAGTAAGTCTATATTACCGTCCCCGTTGAAGTCAGTAACCCCGGTACCTGAGCCAAAAGCATCGCCCAAGAGATTGCCGGTCAGAATGGTATTCGCGCCAGACGCGTTCATCGTTACGAATCCCGTGGCACTGCCGTTAAAGATGTAGGCGCGTCCCTGGCTGCTGTTGTAGGTGTAGGCAGTGAGTACTAAGTCCAGATGACCGTCGCGGTTCAGATCGATTAGTGCCGGAATTGCCGATCCTAAATCGTTATTCGTGTTTTCACCCGTGATGATTGCATTCGCCACCGCCGCAGCGCCGCCCGTAGGTAGTCCCGAGCCCGACCCCAGATAGATGTAAACTCGTCCTGTATTCGAGTTGTACAGAGAGGCGCCGATCACCACGTCGGCAAAGCCGTCACCATTGATGTCACCCGTGGCGCGCGTGATGCCAAACGCGTTCGACGTCGCCTCTCCCATAATAATGGACGGTGCTGACGCGGCTGTGGTATTCATGATTCCCGTTGCTGAGCCCATGAATGTATACACGCGCCCTTGGCTGCTGTTGTAGACCATACCTGCCACTATTAGATCGGAAAAACCGTCATTATTGATGTCTCCAGACTGACTACGGCCGAACCCCGTAAGCCCGGCCTCTGGTGTAATTGTCCGATTGGCTACCGTTTGCGCTGCTCCGCTCGTTATGCCTGAGGCGTTGCCATAATAAATATACAACCGGTTATTTGTTACGTTGGCTCGTGCTCCGCCGACGACGAAATCGTCATAGCCGTCGCCGTTGAAATCCCCGAAGCACGGGCTACTGATATAATTGCTAAATCCGTCGCTCGTAAGTATGGTATTTGCAGCCGCTGCCCCTGTCTGCGTGATACCGGTTGGGCCGCCGTGGAAGAGGTAGGCCCTACCGCCGCCGCTGCCAAAATCAAAGGCGCCGACGCCGATATCCGCATAGCCGTCTCCGTTGATATCGCCGATTGCCAGATCGCCGCCAAAATACCCCGCCGTAGCTGCTTCACCCGTGATAATGCGATCGGCTCCGCCGATGCTGCCCCCCGGAATTCCGTTGGCGGAACCATAGAAGATGTAGAGTCGTCCTTGGCTGGCGTTGTAACTTCCCGCGCCGATGACCACGTCGGCGTAACCGTCGCCATTCAGATCCTGATTGCGCCCTTTTCTTACCCTGTACTGTGACACCGGCGATACCGTATTTGTGTTCCGGGCACGGACTGAAATCGTATGGAGCGATCCCGTTTTCCATGTTAATGAACCCGTGGGTAGGAAAAATTTCCAAGCCGTCGTGCCTGTTGCCGGTAGAAAATCCGCTCCGTCGAGCGAAACCTCTACCGCGGTGACCGAAACATCCGCAGTGCCTAGAAGGACGGTACTCAGCAGTTCGGTATTTTGACCGAAGTTGCCTGCAATCGGGGCTGGCGGCGAGAGCAGAGGAAATAAATCGCGGTATCCGAGGCAAGCCAAACTTGAGAAAACAATTCCTGCGAGAAGTAAGTATCTCTTGTCCCGTAACAACATCACCACCTCCACCCCGCGCTAAAAAAATTCACCCACTGGTAATTCAATCCTTCATCATGCTCAAAAAGCACAAACGTTGTCAGCGCGATACTCCACCGTTCTGTGATGGCGTACTCTGCCCGCCCGCCGGCAGTCCACGCGAAGATGCGATAAGAAGCGGTGCCGTTGATATTGCTGAACTTACCGAAATCCATACCCGCCGAAACCAGCGGCGTCAGCGCGAAACCACCAAACCACGGGAGATCGAATCTGTAGCCTATGCTCGCCTGCGTGGGTATCTGCGAAAGGCTTTCATACGAATCATGCTTAGACGGATACATCGCGTAGCCCGCAAATACTCCCAGTTCGAATTTTTGGAGCCACTCTTGCCTGAAAAAGAGATTGGAAAGGCCCGATACCTCGCCCCCCAGAAAGGCGCCAAAACCAATCGGATAAACCGAACGTGTATAACCGAGAGATAAACCGAAGACGGCACCTGCGCGCACCGTGAAGCGAAGCGTCTTTTCGGTCGAATGCGCTGGTTCACCCTTCGCAGTGGCTTTTTTCTCTTCAATCTTTTTGACTTCGGCGATGACCTGTTGTTCGTCGAGTACGACTTCAGCCGGCGGCGGCGGTTCTTCGAGCGGTTGCATCTTTTCGGCCATCGGCGCACTCATCTTGCGCGCGAGTTCGTTGATCGCGTCGAACATGAGAGAGTTGGTGCGGACAACCGCCGTGTCTTCGACGCTGGTGCGGCCCGCCTGAATATCCACTGCCTTTGCTTCGATGGTGACTTGCTGGCCTTCTGTGATATAGCGGCCGACGACAACGACGTCGGCCCCTACGGCTTTGCCGAGTCTTACGGCATTTTCAGCTTTATGAATCTCGCGGATGGATATCCCCATGGTGCGCATATAGCGTTCGACCGAATCTCTGTTTAGCACGGTGAAATTACCTGTCTTCGAGAGCGGTCGGGTAAACGCGTCGGAGATTGTCGCGCTCAGATATTCGGTATTCTGGTCGTGGTTTTCGTTCACAAACAACGTCAGCAGAACCCGGCGTTTGTATTTATTATCTTTTGTTACCGCCGGATTTTCTCCTTCGGCAGGGGCCGCGCCCGTCGTTGCGAGATGCGCGGTGCAGTAAAAAAATAATAATAACCCGGGAAAAATCCGCATGGCTGCGCTATTTCCATAGTCGGACGCATGCGTCGCCGCTTCCGCAGTACCGCGTTTTCATGCCTGCATGGTCTTCAAAATCAGGCACATGCTTGTCTTCGCCCCCGATGTTATAAATCGCCCAAGTGATTTCGGTGATGCGAAAAGTCTGTTCTTGCCGGTTAACTTCCGCAATTTTGAGGACACAGCGTCCGTCTTCATCTTCGAGTTTCCATACCGCGTCGCTGAGCGGTTTTGCACCGGCGAGACCGTGTTTCGTAGCGCTAAAAGTCAGAAGTTTGCCTTGCTCAACGAAGCGCCAGATTTGTCCTCTATCGATCTCCTGACCCTCGGAGCGGTGGTAGTTAAAGCCGATAATTGCCGGTGCGAGTCGGGTACATTTTGTCTTTACAAGAGTTTGTGCGTAGAGGGGTGGATATAGCAAAAGCGTGAGGGCAATAGTGCCCCAAAGACCGATGGTTTCTTCGTTGTTTTTTCTCATCAGACTCTCCGTCATAATTCTAAAGTGTAATCTGGGTAGAAAACTTGCGCATTATTCCATATCGTTTAATACCGGGCTGGTTCCGTGCAGTCCCTGGACGGTAATGAGATACCGCACCAGAGCGTTGCGCGCCGCCCTCTGGTCGCTTGCCTTGCTACGAATTTCTTCTTTTAGTAAGAAACGCGTGAAATCGGCCTCATGGTGCAGGCGCACGTAGGTCTTCAGAATATCAAAATAACGCCTTTCCTGGTTGGCCCGATTCCAGTGCGGGCCAAAAATATGAGCCATAGCTGCCCGAATTTCTGCGTTTGACTTCTGCTGTAACAGAAATCGCAGCAGGTATGCTGCTTCCAATACGCCCTTGAAGCGGATTTTCGCAGCAATGGGCGCCATTTT
>JAFLED010000295.1 GCA_017302045.1 Spirochaetota bacterium | reverse complement strand
ATCACCGATCCTTAGCGGTAAACCTCGCGCCGGTTGCCAACCTGCACCACCAGCACGCGCAAGGCACCGTCCTGAATGTCGCAAATCACCCTGCAGTCCCCCACCCGGTAGCGCCAGAACGCGCCCTCCATATCCTTAAAGCTCGGCGGGGGGATATCCAACGGCACCGTGGCCTTTGCCTTCATGGCGGCCATCTCTTGCCACAGCTGTTCGAGCTCGGCGGAATTCAGCTGATGCTCGTCAAACAGCACAGTTTGTTATGCCCTTTCGTGGCGGTTAGAGCCCCGCGCTCTTCTCGATAAAACGCGTGAAGACAGGGTGTGGAGCCAACGGCTTCGATTTAAACTCGGGATGGTATTGTGTACCGACGAAAAACGGATGCAGCTTACGGTCGAGTTCAACGGTTTCAACCAGCGTTTCATCGGGTGAAAGACCCGACAGCCGCATGCCTGCAGCTTCGAATGCCGCGCGGTATTTATTATTAAATTCGAAGCGGTGGCGGTGGCGCTCCTGTATCAAAGGCTGCATGTAACATTCGGCCATGAGCGAGCCCTCGCGCAGCTTCGTCGGGTACGCGCCAAGCCGCATTGTGCCGCCCTTGTTGACGATCGCCGTCTGCTCTTCCATGAGGCTGATCACGGGGTAATGCGATTCGGGGTCGAACTCGGTCGAGTGCGCGTCTTTGTAACCCAGAACATTACGCGCAAACTCGATGACTGCGCACTGCATGCCGAGACAGATGCCGAAATAGGGAATCTTTTTTTCGCGCGCATAACGTATCGCCAGCAGTTTACCTTCGACGCCGCGCTCGCCGAAACCACCCGGCACGAGAATGCCCTGCGCGTCTTTCAGCAACGTCTCAAAATTACCCGGCTCGACTTTTTCAGAATCTATTTTAATAAAATCGACGGCGATATGGCGTGGAAATCCCCCGTGTGTCATCGCTTCATAGAGCGAGCGGTAGGCGTCGTGTAACGCCATGTATTTGCCGACGACGGCAATCTTGACATGCAGCCGCGGGTTGCGAAAAACTTCGACGACCTGCTCCCATTTGGCGAGCATCGGATTGAGGTTCAGCAGAAACTCGCCCGACTGGTTTTCCATTTTAAAATACTGCAGAATCTCGCGGTCTAAATCTTCGCTGTGAAATATCTGCGGAATTTCATAGATCGTGTGCTCGATGTCGGGTGCAGAGAATACACGGTTCTTCGACACATTGCAGAAGAGTGAGATCTTTTCCTTAACTTCGGCGTCGAGCGGGTGCGTAGTACGGCAGAGCAGAATATCGGGCTGTATTCCCTGCTTGAGCAATTCTTTTACCGAGTGCTGCGTGGGTTTGGTCTTGATTTCACCGCCGTCGACGATCGAGGGCACGAGCGTCAGGTGGATGAACATCGTGTTATCCTGGCCCTGATCGAGGCGAAACTGGCGTATCGCTTCGAGAAACGGCACCGACTCGATGTCGCCGACGGTACCACCGATTTCGACGAGTACAAAATCGAGCTCGGGATTCATCTGTGCGAGCAGCTGAATGCGGTTTTTTATTTCATTCGTAATATGCGGAATCACCTGCACCGTGCGGCCGAGATATTCGCCGCGCCGCTCGCGCGAAATCACGCTGTGGTAGATTTGGCCGGTTGAAACGGAATTTTCCCGACCGAGATCGGCGCTCGTAAAACGTTCGTAGTAGCCGAGGTCGAGGTCGGTTTCGGCGCCGTCTTCGGTGACATAGACCTCGCCGTGTTGAAACGGGCTCATTGTGCCGGGGTCGATATTGATATAGGGATCCATCTTCTGGATCGTAACCTTAAACCCGCGCGCCTCGAGCAGCGCACCAATCGAGGCGATAGAGACACCTTTGCCGAGCGAGCTTGCCACCCCGCCCGTAACGAAGATGTATCGAGTTTTTTTCATGATTACCGCCCCTCAATCCGCCGCCGGATTATGTCGCTTGGCCGAATAGCCCGTCAAGGGAATGACATTGTTAACGACAGAGAACAAATAAGACATGCTCCAACACCCTGCTCCGTGACTAAACAACATCTTTTAACCCAGCGCGCGCTGTAGCGATTGCTACAAGATTCGACTTGACGCTCTATCTCGAACAGCGATAAATACCGCCATGTTTAAAGACAGAGTAGCCGTTATTACGGGTTCAGCTTCACCCGCGGGCTTAGGCTGTGCAACAGCCGAAGCGCTCGCCGAACAGGGATGCAATATCGTCATCTCTGATATCAATCAGGAAAATTGCGATAAAACCGCGCAGATGATCGCCGACAAATATGGCGTCAAAGCAATCGGTGTCGCCGCCAATGTCACGAAAAAAGCCGACAACACCGCGCTCGCTCAGGCAGCAGTTGAAAAACTCGGCCGCCTCGACATCTGGGTGAACAACGCAGGTGTACTCCGCGACGACCTTTTTATGCGTATGTCTGAAGAAGACTGGGATCTCGTGCAAAATGTCTGTCTCAAGGGCGTGTTCTTCGGCATTCAAGCTGCGACCAAAGTCATGATGAAAGCCAAATACGGCAAGATCATCAATATCTCTTCTGTCGCAGGCCTCGTCGGCAGCCCCGGTCAGGCTAACTACGCATCAGCGAAAGCCGGCGTTATCGCGCTCACAAAAACTTCAGCCCGCGAATACGCGTCGCGCAATATCTGCATCAATGCCATCGCTCCGGGTTTTATCCAGACGCAGATGACAGGCGTATTGCCCGACAAGATCAAAGAAGAGCTCGCAAAGATGGCACCGCTGCCGAAACAAGGCACGCCGCAAGATATCGCGCGCGCGGTACGTTTTCTCGCTTCGTCTGAAGCAGATTTTATTACCGGCGTCGTACTTCGGGTTGACGGCGGTGCTGCAATCGGCCTCTAGTTCCGATTCATGCAAACTCAGGGGGATATCCCCCTTTCTGCCCCCAAGAGCCCCCGGGAGTTTCTTTGTACGAAATTCCTGTGGGCTTTTTTAATTTCCAGCAGCACCATTCTTGCCGAAGCCCCGGTGCTGAGTGTCGATGTCGGCTTCGTACCCGAAATGGGCGGCAGCTTTAAAGCCAGAGCAGAAGGCACAACGCAGCGGAATTTTTTCTATGTCGGGCGCGAGAAACGCCTCGTGATTCTCGACGATACCCTGAAAATTCTGCAAACGATCCACCTGCTGAACGAAACCGCGGCGATCGATTTTGCCGACCTCAACGGCGACCAGAACGACGATCTCATTGAGATGACGCAAAACGGCATCTTTAAACGCAGCCTTGTCGCCGGCAAATTCGGCGAGGCAGAGCGCATTATCCAAGACAAGCTCGCGCTGCCGCTCTATGTCGACAACCTCGAACAGAGCCGCCTGACTTTAGATTACGACAGGGACGGATTCACCGATTTTTTTCTGCCGGCCGAAGGGAAATTTCTTGTCTATCACAACGACGGCGGCAAAAAATTCACGCGCGAAAAAATTCTGCCCTACCAGCCGCGCGGCAGCTTCACCAACCGGCTTTGGCAGAATTCCGATCTGCCGTCGAACAGCATCCGCTCGAGCGTCATTATTCCGCAGCCCGCGTTTCTCGACTTTAACAACGACGGCATTCTCGACGCCGCCGCGCGCGTCGACGAACGTATTTACTATTTTTTAAGTCAACCCGCGCCGCAGAACTCAGGCAAGCCGGTGATAATCCAGCCGTTTGCCGAAACCATCCTCAAGATCTACCCAATGCCGCAAGAAGACATCTACGTCGCCTACTCTGAATTCGTCGACTTCGACGGCGACGGTAATCTCGATCTCGTCTATTCGGCCGTCAAAGGCCTGGGTCTCAATATCCGCGTCGATATGAAGGTATTTAAGGGCGTAAAATCCATACCCGACCCTGCAAAGCCCATCGAACATTCCGTGAAGGGCGGTGTTTTTTCGCCGCTCGTTGCCTCGATGAAAAAGCGCAGGCTGTTGCTCTTACCCACGGTCGACACCGGTCTGGGTTTCTTTATTAACTATATTATCCGGTCGAAGGTTTCACTGACGCTGCAACTGATCGACCCGATCGCCACAAAGGATAACCCGCTCGAAAAAACCACACTGACCTTCGACTCAAAAGAATCGGCGGTTCCCGGCTTTACCTACGGCGATTTCAACAACGACGGGCAGACCGACTTTGTGCTCGGCACCGAGTTCAACGGAATTACCGTCTTCGGCGGCAACGACGATTTTTCGAAAAAAGAAATCGCGAAAATCAATGCCCCGGCTTATGGAATTTTTAAAGCGGTGACGAATGCCGACAAAAGCCATGCATTATTCATTTTCATGACGCAAAAATCAAAAGCCGACAAGAAGACGGCGGTCTATCTCGCGCCGATTGAAATCCGTTAAAAAAACGCGAAAGGC
>JAFLED010000294.1 GCA_017302045.1 Spirochaetota bacterium | reverse complement strand
AATACGCCGAACTCGAATGGCCGATCGATATTGCGATCGCGCTGATCTGGGTCGTGTTTGGTCTCAACATGCTGATGACCATTCTGAACCGCCGTGAAAAACATCTCTATGTTGCGGTCTGGTTCTATATCGCGACGTTTGTTACGGTTGCGATGCTGCATATCGGTAACTCTCTCGCGATCCCGGTTTCTTTCCTGAAAAGTTATTCGGTCTATGCGGGTGTGCAGGATGCCCTCGTGCAGTGGTGGTATGGTCACAATGCGGTGGCATTCTTTTTAACCACGCCGTTTCTGGGTATCATGTATTATTTTATTCCCAAGGCGGCGAATCGTCCGGTTTATTCTTATAAACTTTCGATTGTTCACTTTTGGGGTCTCGTGTTCATCTACATCTGGGCCGGCCCGCACCACCTGCTCTATACTTCATTGCCCGACTGGGCGCAGTCGCTCGGTACGGCTTTCTCCGTGATGCTGATCGCGCCTTCGTGGGGCGGTATGATCAACGGTCTTTTGACGCTGCGCGGCGCCTGGGATCGCGTTCGCCAGGATCCGGTTCTGAAGTTCATGGTGGTGGGAGTCACCGCCTATGGTATGTCGACCTTCGAAGGGCCGATGATGTCGCTCAAGAACGTAAACGCCCTGACGCACTATACCGACTATATCATCGGTCACGTGCACCTGGGTGCTCTCGCCTGGAACGGCGGCCTCGCGGCGGCGATGCTGTATTTTATTATTCCGCGCCTTTGGGGTAAACCACTCTACAGCATGCGCATGGCGAACTTCCATTTCTGGATTTCGACCATCGGCATCGTTTTCTATGCGATTCCTATGTACTGGGGTGGCATTACACAGAGTCTGATGTGGAAACAGTTCACGGCGCAGGGTGCGCTGATGTATCCGAACTTTCTCGATACCGTGACGCAGATTATCCCGATGTATATCATCCGCTCTGTGGGCGGCACATTGTATCTGACGGGCTTTCTCGTGATGGCCTATAACATGATCAAGACCATGCGTTCGGGCACGTTTGTACCTGCCGAACAGGCGAGCGCTCCGTCGCTCAAATCGGCGATGGCGCATGTCGAGAAGTCGAATTACAAACACCGTATTCTCGAACGCAAGCCTCTGGTGTTTACCGGCCTGACTCTCGTCGCGGTACTGATCGGTGGTGTGATCGAATTTGTGCCGGTCGCGATGGTGCGTTCGAACATACCGACGATCGCAAGCGTAAAGCCATACAGCCCGCTCGAGCTCGAAGGGCGCGATATCTATATCCGCGAAGGCTGCAACAACTGCCAGTCGCAGATGATTCGCCCGTTTCGCTCTGAGACAGAACGTTACGGCGAATATTCGAAGGCCGGTGAGTTCGTTTACGACCACCCGTTTCTGTGGGGTTCTAAACGCACCGGCCCCGACCTGCACCGTGTCGGCGGCAAATACAACCACGCATGGCATTACCAGCACATGAAAGATCCGCGCGTCACTTCGCCTGGTTCGATCATGCCCGCGTATCCCTGGTTGTTTGAAAACAATCTCGATACCTCGCTGACTACGAGAAAGATCCGCGCGCTGTCGAAAATCGGCGTCGATTACCCGCCATTCTATGAGAATAAGGCGCTGACCGATCTCAACGTGCAGGCATCGCAGATTGCTGATGCGCTGAAAAAAGACAACATGCCGGTCGCCCCGGAAAAGGAAATCGTCGCGATGATCGCTTACCTGCAACGCCTGGGTATCGACATCAAGGCCAAGTGAGGGAATATGATCTCAAAAGTTCTTAACGATATCAGCGGCGTCGGCATCTACCCGGTGGCGACGCTGATTATCTTCTTCAGTATTTTCGGCTTCATGCTGGTGAAGGTACTTATGCGTAAAAAGTCCGAAGACGCCGTCATGGCGCAGTTGCCCCTGGAAGACGGGGTTACTCCAACTCAGGAGGTGAAGCATGGATAAGAGAAGCGAAGACGACAAATTGATGGATCACGAGTACGACGGTATACGCGAACTCGACAACCATATGCCGCGCTGGTGGGTACTCGGCTTTTATTTCACCATTGCCTTTGCCGCTGTCTATCTCGTCTATTATCATTTTGCCGGGGGACCACTCTCGGTAAAAGAGTATGAAATGGAAATGGCGGCCGCTTCGCCTAAAAAAGTGGAGCAGGTTCAGGTTGCCGATACGAAACTGAAACCCCTGACCGACGCTGCCGCGCTCGCCGCAGGTGAAAAACTCTTCGTCTCGCAAACATGCTCGGCCTGCCATAACGCCAACCTCGGCGGCCTGGTCGGGCCGAACCTGACCGATGAATACTGGATGCACGGTTGCGACTACACCACTGTTATGGCGAATGTCAGCAAGGGTTTTACGCAGAAGGGCATGATGCCATACGGCAACGGTAAACCGCTTGCCGAGGCGGAGTTACAGCAGCTGGTGAGTTACGTCTTCTCGAAAAAAGGGTCAAACCCCGCCGGAGCCAAGGCGATCGACCCCGAGCGCGAGAAGAAATGTACGCCCAAGTAGTTTAGTTTAACAGGGGGAGAATATGTATACGGCCTCAGATCCGATGACCAAAGTCGAAAAAGATACCGAAGAATACCGGGATCATATCAACACAGTCAACGCGCAGGGTAAACGCGCGTGGATATTCGCGAAAAAACCCAAGGGAAAGTTTTATAACTGGCGCACGCTCGTCAGTTATGTGCTGCTTTTCCTGATGTTCGCGGGGCCGTATGTCCGCATCCACGGGCAGCCGATTCTCCTCCTCAATGTTCTCGAGCGTAAGTTTATCCTGTTCGGCTTCGTTTTCTGGCCGCAGGATTTCTATATCGTTGTGCTGGGGCTGCTCGCGATGATACTGACGATTGTGCTCTTTACTTCGGTATTCGGGCGAATATGGTGCGGCTGGACATGTCCCCAAACCATTTTTCTCGAGATGTTATTTAGAAAGATTGAATACGCCATCGAGGGCGATTTTCAGGAACAGAAACAGCTTGCCATTGCCCCCTGGAATGCGGGTAAAATTTTCAAAAAAACCTCAAAAGTCGTCATCTTCTATACTTTATCCTTTCTCATTGCGAATACCTTTCTCTCTTATATAATTGGCAGCGAAGAGCTCTGGAAAATTATCCGCGAGCCCGTGAGCCAGCATATTGGCGGCTTTGTCGCCATTAATCTTTTTACGGTGATATTCTTTCTTGTCTTTGCGCGCTTTCGCGAACAGGCATGCCATTTTGCCTGTCCGTATGGCCGCTTTCAGTCTGCACTCGTCGACAACGACACGATCAGCGTCACTTACGATTTCAAACGCGGTGAAAAACGCGGAACCCTGGGTCAGCGAAAAAAGAGCGGCCCGATAGCACTCTCGGCCGCCGGCGCACAGCTCGCCACCTCCGCTTCGGCGTCTCAATACGGCGATTGCATCGACTGTGGCGCCTGCGTTGTCGTCTGCCCCGAAGGTATCGATATCCGTAACGGCATTCAGCTCGAATGTATCCAGTGCACTGCATGCATCGATGCCTGTAACAAGATGATGCAGGCGGTCGGCAAACCGCCGGGTCTCATCCGTTATACCTCGCACAATACCGTCGCCGCCGGGTCTCCCGCACGGCGCAAGATACCGATCAAGTTCAGAACGGTGGGTTACCTCACGTTGTGGCTGGTGCTCGTTTCTGCTTTCGCTTATCTCGTGCTCGCGCGCGAAAAAATTGAGACGGTACTGCTGCGCCAGCCCGGTATGCTCTCGCAGAAATTACCCGACGGTTTCGTGACCAATCTTTATTCTTTGAAAATCTTCAACAAGACCTTCGAGACACAGAACGCGCAGGTGCGCCTGGCTGATATTCCGGGAGAGATCCGCCTCATCGACCCGGTCGGCGAAATCGGGCCGCAGAAAGTTGCCGAGGCGCGCTTTTTTATCGCGCTGAAGAGTGAGCTTGTTGCAGGCGCGAGCCGCCCCATCGAGCTTGAAGTCTGGTCTAACGGTAAACTGATCCGAAAGAAAAAAACGGTGTTCATCGCAGCCGGAGGTACCTGATGCAGGCAGAAACAGCAATGGAAAGAATGTCATTTCGGGATAAATATTCCTGGCCCCTGGGTATTGTCATCGCACTGGTCTTGTTTATGGGCATGACCGTTTATTATGTAAAAAGGGCTTTTTCAGAACGCGTTGATCTCGTCGCGACCGATTATTATTATCGCGATAAGGTTTTTTCAGAACGCCTGGCGCGCGAGAAAAAACTGCTCGCAAAGGGCGGGGGGCGAATGACTACCGCGGCCGAAGGGATAGAGATCGTGCTGCCCGCGTTCTTTGCCGGAAAAAAAATCCAGGGTAAAGTTAATGCCTATTCACCGCTCAACCCCGCAGACGATTTTTCG
>JAFLED010000293.1 GCA_017302045.1 Spirochaetota bacterium | reverse complement strand
AACTTCGATACGAATTATTACGTCGCAATCGACATCGGTTGTTATTTGCAGTCGGTGATGCTGCTCGCGCGCGAACAGGGTCTGGGCACCTGCCCGCAGGCGGCGCTGTCGGCGTTTCCCGATATCATTCGCACCGAATTGGGATTACCCGCAGAGCAAAAGGTTTTGGTTGGCTTGAGTCTCGGCTATCCCAAACCCGACCCGGAGCTCAACCGCTTTCACACACCGCGCGAGGGTTTCGGAGAGAAGATAAAATTCTATAGTTGAAGTCGCGCGGCTTTAAGTACCAGATAGTCGCGGTCGGGAATACTCGTCGCCAATGCCGCGGCTTTCTGGTAATCTTGAAGCGCACTGGTTTTTTCACCCAGCATTTCATGCAAGTGGCCGCGCACTGCAAACAGGCGGTGGTGGTGTTTTAAATGGGTATCTGTCAGGAGCAGCGCCAGTGCCTCAAGACCTGCGCGCGGCCCTTCGACCATGGCCAGTGCTACCGCGCGGTTCAGTCTTATGACGGGGTTTTCTTGTATACGCAACAGCAAGTCGTAGAGCGCGAGAATCTGGGGCCAGTCGGTAGCGGCATAACTTTGTGCTTCGTCGTGCACCGCGGCAATCGCTGCCTGTAACTGGTAAGGACCGACCGCCCCGCGGGGCAATGCGCGTGTGAGCAGCGCAACGCCTTCAGCGATCGAGGCGCGGTTCCACAGCGAACGGTTTTGCTCGTCGAGTGGCACTAATAGACCGTCTGTCGTAATACGTGCCTCGCGCCGGGCATCGTTCAAGAGCATCAAAGCCAGTAAGCCTTCGGCCTCTGCATTTGCCGGCAACAGTTGAATAAGTAATCGGGCGAGGCGTATCGCCTCGGCAGCCAGATCGGGCCGCTGCAAGGATTCACCGCTGCTGGCATAACCTTCGTTGAAGATGAGGTAGAGAATATGCAGAACAGAAGGCAGCCTTGTACCGCGCTCGGCATCTGTGACCGCAAAAGGGATACCCGAGGTTTTTATGGTTTGTTTCGCGCGGCTGATGCGCTGGGCCATGGTTGCCTCAGGCACGAGAAAGGCGCGTGCGATTTCATTCGTGGTAAGGCCGCCTACAGCTCTCAGAGTCAAGGAAATGGCCGAGGCATCACTCAGCGAAGGGTGGCAGCACAAAAAGAGCAGATGCAAGGTATCATCGCGCTGCGGGTCGGGATATTCTTCCGCCGCAACCGCATCGGCTTGATTTTCAAGCCATTCACTTTCTCGCTTACGCCGCGCGCTTTCGCTGCGTATATTATCGACCATGCGCCGGCTCGCAACGCGCATCAGCCAACCGGCGGGGTTTTGCGGTATACTTTTATGCGGCCAGTCCAGCGCCGCGGCAATGAGTGCCTCTTGCACGGCGTCTTCGGCAGCGACGATGTCGCCGAAGCGGCGCATCAATGTACCCAGAACCTGCGGCGCGAGGCTGGCCGCAAGTTTCGCGTCGAAAGTTGCGCCGCTCTGCGTCATTCCGCGAGAAAATCCCTCACGCGGCGTTCGTATTCCTGCGGCTTTGCATCCCAGATGGCGCCGTGGTCACCATATTCGGGCAGCCACAAAGCTTTCGGGCCGTTATAGGCCGCCGCCAGTTGCTCTGCGTGATGCCACGGTACGATGGTGTCAGCCTTGCTATGGATGAAAAAAATCTTCGCGGACTTAGTCCCTGCAAGAATTTTACCCGCATCGCTGTGCGAGCCGAATTTGCCACGCCACTCACTCAGAACGATGAGGCGCTGCGTGAACCAGACAGGCATACCCTTAGGTGCCGCGGGCGTTTCAAAGATCAGCCGCGAAAAACTGTAGGGTGAATTTTCCGCAATGATGCCGGCAATACCGTCGAGCTGCGGCAGCGCCATGAGTACCGCAGCTGCCCCGACCGACGACCCCATGGCATAGATGTGCGCATATTTTCCCTTTAAGAAATCGTATGCCGCCACGACATCCTGCGACTCGCGTTCACCGTAGCTAAGCCCGGGGACTGAACAAGGCGCTTCACCGTGGCACGAATAATCAAAGGTCAGCACATCGAGTTTTTGCGCCAGATAGAAGCGGATGAACCGCGTCATCTCGCGGCGATCAGAACCCCCGCCATGCACCAACAGAATCGCGCCGGCGCTTTTGCCGAAACCGTTCTTAGTTGTTTGAATAAGCCAGCCCGGCAGCTGCCCGCCCGCCGCATTTGCAAAGCCGATTTCTTCAAACTTCAATTCACCGCTCTGCCTTAAATTGCCGCAGTGCTTTCCCCAGTGGCGCTCCGCCTCGGCGGGGCAGACTGCAAGATCTTTCGTGATACCGCGCCATGCGGGAAAAAGCAGCTGGCTGCTGGCCGACCAAAGGCCGAATGTCCCGGCCGCAAAAAACAGGACGAGGAGAATCCCCCCGACCCATAAGATTTTGCGTTTCATAAAGTGTGCTCTGTTCCCGTATGCTTCATGACGGGCCGCACTTCGATCGGCAGGTTTGCGGGTTTGCCGCCAGGGCCGGGCAACGCAGAAATCAGCGCCGCGATTTCCTGCGCGCGTTCGGCTGTTTCAACGTCGACGATCCAAAAGCCTGCGAGAAATTCTTTCGATTCGGGAAACGGGCCGTCGGTGACGACGGGCTTACCGGAACCCGCCCGCACAATCTTCATCGTCTCGGGGCCGCCCAAACCTTCGGTCTGAACCATCTCGCCCGAAGCGACAAGCTCGTTGTTGAGCGCGATCAGGTAATCCATGTTCTTTTTCACCTCTTCGGGTTTCCAGTTGGTGATATTGCCTTCTTTCCAACCGGCCACACCGAATTGCATCATCATTATGTACTTCATATATTCTCCCTGGCAAAGCTGCCACTCCTGGTCGGAGCCAAAGCCTTGTTTTCGACATGGATAATTTTTTTTTCAACCGCAAGAACTGTCAAACCGGTGTACATCCCAAAGGCTAATTTAGCCGGGTAATGCAGCAGTTGACCATGGATATCACACGCAAGGCCATCTGGTATGTCGAGGCCCATAACCGCACGGCGCCTTCGCTCGATGCGATCGCCGGGGCATGCGGTATTTCACCCTTTCACCTGACACGCACGTTTGCGTCGGTAACCGGGGTGCCGCTGATGCGTTACGTTCGGCGGCGGCGTCTCAGTGAAGCCGCGCGGCTTTTGGCGGCTGGATCTCCTGATATTCTGAGTATGGCGCTGATGTGGGGTTATGCCTCGCACGAGGCTTTTACACGGGCTTTCCGCGATGAATTTGGTCTGACCCCAGAAGAGCTGCGCGCGCGGGGCAATGTTGCCGGCATCAAACTCACGGAGGCATTGACCATGCACAATATCACGAAAATAAACCTCGAACCGCCCCGGTTCGAAACCATGAGCCCGCGCATCTTTGCGGGGCTCAAACAGATCTACGACTGCGAATCGCCGATGGGGATTCCCAACCAGTGGCAAAATTTCGGGCCGTATATCGGCAAGATCAGGGGACAAACCGGCGACGCGGCTTACGGCGTTTGCTACGATTTTGACGACGACGGCAACTTCACTTACCTGACGGCGGTTGAGGTGACGGACACGACGGGGTTGCCAAAAGAATTCGAGACCCTGCGGGTGCCTGCGCAAAGGTACGTCGTCTTCGTGCACCGCGAACATGTCGCGGGTATCCGCTCCACGATCGCCACCATCTGGAGTGACTGGTTTCCCGAATCGGGCGCGAAGGCCGTCGAATCGCCGATGCTCGAGCGCTATGGCCGCGGGTTTAACCCCGCGACGGGCGAAGGTGGTCTCGAAATCTGGATTGCGATTCAGTAGCTTTGGTCACCACAGGCTGCAGGCGGCGCTTGACCTGTGGGTGCGCGGGCTCGACGAGCATCTCAGGCGGGGGCAAGGGGCTCAATAGCCCGAACGCGTTTGTTGTCCTCATCGCCTCGATGCAAAAGTATTTTGTATCGCTTAGGCCTTAGCCACAAGCTTCGCGCCGGCCTTCAGTTTGGCATAGAGATCTTTAAAATCGCCGTTAGGCACGCGGCCGAGTCCGCTGACGGAAAACTTTGGTTTGAGTCCGAGCAGAAAATACATATCGATCTCGCCCTTGTTCTTCGCAGCGACCTTACCGCGGTGTTCGCATTCGAAGAGAAAACGGATTTCGTGGTAGAGCTCGCGCGAGATATTGATGGCCCCCGCTTCGCCCGAAGATTCCATGCGCGCGGCAGTGTTGACGGTGTCGCCCCAGACATCGTAGGCGAATTTCTTATCGCCGACAACGCCCGCAACAAGAGGCCCGGTGTGCAGCCCCAGGCGCAGCTCCCAGTAAGGTAAGTTTTGCTCTGTCTTGATCTCGCGCATCTGCGCCATGAAAGACTGAATCTCGAGCGCCGCGAGAGCGCAGTCAAAAGGGTGAGTGCTGTTCGCAACGGGGATGCCCCCCACAGCCAT
>JAFLED010000292.1 GCA_017302045.1 Spirochaetota bacterium | reverse complement strand
CTTGCGTGCCGAGAATCTCTACAATGGCGATCTTCTTTCGGGCTGCCGTTTTTCCTTCACGATTCCCGTGGAGCTGAAGTTGTCCGAGGCATCCCTCCCCTCCCCCGGCAAAATGGAAGAGATGCTCGCGGCCCCAAAACAAACCACCGGCACGTACAACCTGGCGGTCATGGTGGGTGGGCGCTTTCAGAGCCAGTTCGCCGACGGCAAAGATCTGCCGAAAGATGCACCCAAAACTTATCTGAAAACATCCGAGAAAGACAGCAAAATTCTCGTTGTCGGTACGCCGTTTGCGCTCAGCAATATGATGTTTATCCTCAGCGAAATGACCGGCGTTCCCCTGCTCGAAGAGAACATGAAACTTTTCTTCTCTGCCATAGATGTTATGCACGGCAACGAAGATCTCGTCGAACTGCGCAAGAAATCGTCGCCGCGCATCAAAACGAAACTCGTCGAAGAAGGCGCGCGCAAGATATTCACACTGCTGGCCTTCGCTATCCCGTTACTTGCAATACTCATTTTTGGCGCGTACCGCCTGACGCGGCGTAAAAATCTCGCGCCCAAGGAAGCCTGAGGTGAATATGCCGAGAGAAAAGAAAAATACGATTCTCGCCGCGGTTGTCGGCGTTACCTTCATTCTGGGGTTTCTGGTGAACGATCCGTTTCTGCTCTTCGAGAGCAGTTATGAGAAATCCAAACCACTGCTCAAAGGCCGTAGCGAGCGCGTAAAAAAAGTTACCACGATCGACGGCGCCAATAAACGCGTCTTTACGCGCACGACAGAAGGTTGGTCTGCGGAGCAACCCGGTGCCGCCGGCGTTCTGCGTGCAGACACCGGTAAAATCGAAACCGGCCTCAAGAACATCTTCGAAGCGCGCCGCTACCAGGAAGTCTCTTCGAACAAAGATAAGCAGGCCGACTATGAAGTGCGCGACCAGGACTTTCAGCTGATTCTCGAAGGCGACAACGGCGAAAAAATAGCACATGCTTATCTCGGCAAATTTTCGGGTTCGGGTAATGCAAGTTTCATTCGCCTTGCCGACGAAAACGCGGTTTTTGCGGTGAAAGGTTTTCTGAAGGGCGACTGGAACCAGGAATTCGATCTTTACCGCGATCACAGCATACTGCGTATCGCGAAAGAGAACATCAAAGAAATTCAGGTTTCGGGAAAGCAGTCGTTTAATCTGAAGGCCGATGAAAAAGGTGTGCTGACGCTCGACCCGGCGCGCGCCACCGACAAGGCCCGTATCGGTACCTATACCGCCGATCTCTCTGACCTCGCCGGTGTTAAGTTCTTTAAAGAAGCAAAATTACCCGATTCCTACGGCAAGATTAAGGTCAGCCTCAGCGCCGGTATCGTTAAAGAGATTGAATTTTTCGGGCCGACCAAAGACCAGGAATTTATCGCCAAATCGACCGACACGGCCGAACCGCTGACGATTTCCAAATCCAAGGTTGAGGCTCTCTTCCCGCGCATTGAAGATCTGGTCGACAAGGCGGGCATGCCGAATCTCATGCCTAAGAAGTGAGAGCACGGCGCGGCATCTATCCGGCTTTAGCGGTTATTTTTTTTCTCGGCGTGATCGGCTGCGGCAGATCGCGCGCGCTGTCTGAAGAGGGCCTGCAGCGCCTCGAGCAGGGCAAACAGACTTCGGCACTCGAACTCTTCGACCGGGCACTGCGCAGTAACGCGCAAGAACCCCTCGCGCTCTATGGCAAGGGTATGCTGCTCTCTGAAGAACAGATCACCGAAGACATCGCTCTGACGATGCTCAAGCAGGCAGTGCAACAAGGCGATCTGAAAGAGAAATACCGCATTCGGGCTTTGGTGCGCATCGCCGAAATCGCCGTCAAACGCAAAGACAAAGACGAGACGCTGCAAAATCTCTCTAAAATTTCAGGCGCGATGCGGGTCATCGACGGAGCAACATTACGGCGCATGGCGCAGATCTACCTGCAGCTCAAAGAAAAAGACCGCGCACGCGAGGTGGTGACGGCCTACCTCGAGACGCATGCCGGCGACGAAGAAACCGAATATTTTCTGCTGAGGCTCTATGCGCTTGAGCTCAAAGACGGCAAATCGGCGGCTAAACTCTGCGGCAAAGTCGACTGGCAAAAAAGCCGGCACCCCCGGTATTTGTTAAATTGTAGCAGGGTAACCGCGGCGGTAAATGACTATACGACCGCCCTCACCCTCATCGACCTGTATTTGAAACGCCAGGCCGGTGGGGCGGCAGCCCCAGGGCCCGATAAGGCAATAAATGAGCTTCGCGAAAGCATCGTCAGAAAACGCGGAAAATTCGACCCGGTCGAAGCGGATTTCTGACGCCGCGTTTGCGCGGTTTTTCTCGGCGCTGCTCTCGCTCTGCATTCTGCTGACGCTGTACCTCGAGCTCGACCTCAGGGGGCTCATTTTCGGCGACCCCGAAAAAACACAACCCAACCAGGATAAAATCATCCAGGCATTGCTTGAAAACTCGTACATTGAAAAGAAAAAGAAACGTTCGACGGTAAAATTTCTCTCGGACAAAGATTCCGAAGCGCGCGGCGACATCACCAAAGAAAAGGGCTTCGAATCGATCTCGAACGACTATGTGTTGTCCCCAGGCCAGAGAGAAACCGTTCAGGCACGCATCGTTTCGGCGAAAAAATACGCGAAAATACTTACCTCGAAAGAAAGCCGCAGCCGCATCGCCATCGCGCCCGAGAAGCAAGAGCAGCAGCAGACGCCCACAGAGAAACTGCGCATACCGGCATATTACCGCTGGCGCAACGATTTTGCGCTCTCGTGGGATTATGCGGGCAGGCCGGCAATCCCCACCGCGCGTTATGCGCACTATAGCTATTTTCGTTCGATGATTAACAAGATTCAAAGCGTCTGGGCGCCCCCGGGGGGAGATCCCTACCCGACCTTCGGCGATTCGTACCATCGTATGGGCCATGCTTCAGGGTATACGCGTTTTGCGACATTCCCGAGTCAGGACATCTACATACAGTTCTTGCTCGACGATCAGGGTGTCGTACGCGACGCGAAGCTGGTTTCTTCGTTAGGATTTCAATCTCTGGACCGCTCTTGCATCGAAGCACTCTATGCGGCACACGACTTCGGCCCGCCGCCGAAGGAACTCTTAGAGAACGGGATTCTGATAGTCCCGTTTATTTTCAGACTAATCGTGAGATGATTAACGGCGAGGCCTGCGGTTTAACCGAAGTAAATTAACTCAAACGAGAAGAGTGGCCGACAGCAAGAATTTTTAACTTGCAGTCGCCAGTTCTTGCATCGCCGCATCGCGGTCTTTTTGGTTCGGCGGAGAACCATGCCAGTCGGGGTTATTTTCCATGAAAGACACCCCCTTACCCAGAACAGTCTTAAAGAGAATCATTTTAGGAGTACCTTCGTTTTTGAGCGACCAGTCGAAGGCATCGGCGATCGCACCGAAGTCGTGACCGTCTGCGACACGCACCAGCCAGCCGAAGCCGGCGAACTTCTTGTCGAGCGGTTCGATGCCCATGACCTTCTCGACCTTACCGTCGATCTGGATATTATTGAAATCAAGGAAGGGATGGATATTGGTGAGTTTGTTATGCGCCGCGGCCATCGCGGCTTCCCATGTCATGCCTTCCTGGCATTCGCCGTCAGACATGCCCAGGAAAACGCGGCCGGTATTTTTTTGCAGGCGCAACCCCAGGGCGAGACCGCTCGCATTGGCAAGGCCCTGCCCCAGCGAACCGCTCGAATTCTCTACCAACGGAAAAAATTTCGTCGAAGGATGTCCCTGCAGGCGCGAACCGACGCGGCGAAAAGTCGCGAGTTCACCTTCGGGAAACTGGCCGCGAATCGCCATCGCACTGTAACGGACTGCGCAGACATGCCCATTGCTGATGAGTAGGCGGTCGCGGTTTTCACCGGTCAGGTTCATTACTTTAAAATAGAGATATGCATAGATGTCCGCTAAGCCCAGCGGGCCACCGGGATGCCCCGAGTTGGCGCGAAAGACCATTTCGACGGCGTTCTGCCGTATGCGCGCCGCGAGAAATTTCAGGTCGTCGTGGCTGATATCCGCCGGTTTTTTATTCTGTATCTCGGTCAGCCGCTGCTTTTGTGCCTCGTCGCCGACGATAAAATCTGGTGTGCTCATCCGTGAAAAATCACCAATCCCGAAAAATAAGTCAGGGTGTAACCCGGTAAAAACAACCGGTGCAGAGCGATGTGTGCCGCACGGTTACGCCGTATGCCCGTGACCAGCATCGCCAGCATCGTCAGAGCCATGAGCGTCGCAAACAGCCGGTGCGTGGTAACGACCCAGACAGGAAAACGCGCCGGCATCTCGACGCCGACCATGCGCACCATGTACAGCAGGTAAACGCTGCTGATGAGGTTAAAAACAACCCCGGCGACGGCGAGCATACGGTGCAGTTTATTGTTACG
>JAFLED010000291.1 GCA_017302045.1 Spirochaetota bacterium | reverse complement strand
AATTTCTGATGTCTGCACAATCTCGTGCGCATAGTCGGCTTCTTGCCGCACGGCCTCGACATAACCGGGCCAGTTATTGACATGCGCGTATTCGTCGGCGTCGCCCAGATGCACAAAAACGAAGCGGTTCGCGAAATCGTGCACCATACGAAAGCTGCTCATGACCCAGATATCTTCGCCGGGTTTATTGCCCGAACCTGAAATATACGCGCGACCGACGGTCTGGATGTCGTTCGAAACCGCGTTGACGATCGGGTTCCAGGCGGAAAAAAGCTGCGAGTCGGGGTATTCTTCGAACAGGGTTTTATGCAGAAGTTTACCCTGAAACCGGTTGTTGACAATATTCTTTTGCGCGTAACCCGAGAATACGCTGAAATAGGCGGGCAGCGACATGTGCGAAGGCTGCGAAGTAGAACACTGGTGGTTTTTGCCCCGCCAGAAAGAATAGAGCCCGAGCTCGGTCATTTTTTTCTGGAATTGCTGAAAAACCGGGGCGGCCTCGCTTTCGCGTGTGCCGTCGATGGCAATCGCGACGACGCGTTTCACGCCACGCAGTCCGGTATCCGAAAGGCCGAATTCGTTCAGCGGATAGACAAGCGAAAAGAGTAGAATCACGGCCTTAGTCATGTCGCTCACCATCTGCGCAGTTGTCTATAATTTCGGCATCGCGGCAGCTAAAGTTGTATTTTTGCCTGCACAAATGGGTTCTCCCCTTGCTTATATTAGACGTACCGTGGGGTAAATTGCGACATAAAATACGGATGCACCGCACCATATCAGCAACCGCTGCGGTTACAGAGTTCGTTGTAGCCCTTGAGCACGCCTGGCTGCACACGAAAGAAACTCTCAATCGCCTTGTAATGGTCTGAGCCCACAGGGCATTCGGCGTTTTTGAGCTCTTCGGGGTCGCGCTTGAGATCGAAATAACGGCAGCCGCCCTCATCTTTGCGCATGATCTGCATTTTTTTCAGATCATGCGTAATTGCAGTTAAAGTATTTTCATTGCCGTAGCTGAAAACATAACGCCGCACCGGTTTTTCGAGTATCGATTCGCCCTGAAACTGTTCTTTTTTGTGGGGGATACCCAGCGTTTCTAAAAGCGTCGGCACAATGTCTGCATGCACCGTGGGATAATCGATGCGCTGTGAAATCATATAACGCGGCGAATACATAATGAGCGGCGAGGCGATGTTCTCGTTATAACTTTCGCCCGAGTGTACACGGTTGCCCGGGTGCTGGTAAAACGCCTCGCCGTGATCGCCGACAATGACAAAGATCGTATTGTCGAACTTGCCGTTTTTTTCAAAGCTGGTCACGATCTTTTTGATCACCTGGTCTTGCGCGTAGAGATTGTTGATATAGCGGCTGCGCGACGAATCGGGCTTCACAATTCTGTGTTCAGCTTCGAGATCGGGGTATGGCCAGTGGCCGACGAAGGTATAATAGACCCCAAGAAAGGGTTTCTTCGTCTGCTCGACGAGGTCGAGAAAATAACTCACCGACATGAATTCGTCGCGCACCGCTGTTGGGCCCGCTTTGTATTCGGGCACCTGTTTCATCGAGTTGTAATCGTGTATCTGCGTGAAACCGCGGTTCTTGAACCACGCCTTGGGAAAATACCAGTTAATGTCGGCCGGTGTAACCAGAAACGCGTCGTATTTTTTGCCGAGAAAATTGATGAGATGCGGCACGTTCAGGTTTTTCTCCATCGAATAAAACGCAGTTTGCGGGCTTTCATACAGACCCGAAAAAATCGAAAAAATCGAGCGTGGCGAGCTGTTATTCGAGGCGAAGTGTTTCGACATATAAAGAGATTTCTGCGTCAATGAATGCAGGTATGGCATCGGCATCTGTCCGTTGGCGTACTTTTTGGTGTCGAAGATATATTCGGATGCATTACTTTCGAGAATAATCACGACGACATTCGGGTATTCGCGGCTGTTCTGCGGGCCGTCGCTGTCGTCGGGCCGCTGCTTCGCGAAGAGTTTATCGCCGAGATAGACGCGCGCAGTCACCGCGTTCTGTTTTACCGAGTCGCCCTTTTTAAAAAGAGTGCGGCCGATATCGCGGATAAAATACGCATGCGGGTTCATGCGCAGTTCGTCGGGCAGTTTCTGCGAGCCCAGAAGCGGGCCCAAGACCAGCAGCAGAAAAACCACGACCGTTGCCGTCGCAATGTGTTTTTTTCGCGGAATCCAGTGGTGCCGCAGCCACAGCACAAGAAATACCGTCAGCGGGATAAAAATGACCGCAAAGTCTTTTGTCGTGAGTAGCGTCAGAAAATTGCGGAATCCTAAAATTGAAAAGAATTCGGTGAAAAGTGCAAAGGTAAACCCGGAGTTCATATTGAACAACAGGTTAAAATGCGAACCGGTAATCATCGTATGCCAGAAGACCAGCGCGATAAATCCGCCGAGAATATACAGCGTGCGTTTTTTATTCGGTGGCAGATGCTGATCGTGCCGCTCGCCGCGCACAATATACCCCGCGAGAAAAAGTACGTTCAGCACGATAAGCACGACGATGTCGTTGCCGATCGTCATCAGAATCACGATGAAATTCTTGAAGGTCTTTTCGGCGCCGAAAGGCGCAGCCTCAGAGGTGCGTACGCCCGCGGCGAGCGCTATACGATAAAGCAGCGCCATGCCGACGAACAGCAGGTTAAAGGCATTCAAAAACCGGTTAGCCCGGAAGGCCTTGAGCGCAAGGGAAATACGTCGCATGTTACGGTAAGTCGGCGATGAGCAGCGTCACGTCGTCGGCAAATTTATCGGTATTGCTGAATTCCGTCACCTGCCTGTAAATTTCTCCCAGCACTACGGCCGGTTTTTGATCGCGAAACTGCGTGAGTATCTTTTCAAAGCGTTCACCGCCGAATTCTTCGCGGGCCGCGTTCTTCTGTTCGACAATGCCGTCGGTAAAAAGCACCAGACGGGTTTCGGGTGGGTAGGCAATTTTCTTAAAATCGTACGGCGCCGTAATGAAAGACCCAATGACCGTGCCGGTTGCCTCCATGGGCATAAAGGCGGATTTACTGCTCTGCAAAAGGCATGGGATATGGCCCCCGTTGGCGTATTCGATCGTGCGCGCCTTCGGATCGATGAGCAATATAACACCGGTGAGATAATGGCTCGTCGTCACTTTCTTCATCGCATCGGAGAGTCGCTTGAGAATTTCCCCTGCGGTGGTTCGTGAAAAATCCTGGCTGCCCAAAGACATCTTGCACATCGCACCGACCAGCGCACTCGGTACGCCGTGACCCGAGATATCGGCGATGAAAATAAAGAACCGGCCGTCGGGTAATTCTGCATAGTCGTAGATATCGCCTGAAACCTCGTGGCAGGGGCGGTACAGCGACGCCACATTCAACGAAGTGAGAGATCCGGCTACGGGAAGCATCGCCTGCTGTACCTCGGTGGCGAGTTCGAGCTCGCGGCGTGTTACCTCGGCTTTGGCACGAATCTCTTTGGTGCGGTCTTCAACCATAATTTCGAGGTTCTGCGCATAGGCCTTCAGTTCGCTATGCGCTTTTTCGAGATCCTTTTCCAGGTTTTCGAGTTTCTTGAAAATATCAAGAGTACCGCGATTGAGGTCGACTTGTTTACGAAACCGCGCTATGAAAAAAGATAAAGGCGGTACCAGTAAGAGCAGCATCGACGTTTTGAACAGAATATGCCCCGTGAAATGATTCAAGAACTCGGCGCGGCGCGTCAGACCGACATAGATCGCCGAATCGAGCATCATGGTCGCCCAGAGCGCGGCGAACATGATGATGCCCAGCGGTACTTTTTTCAGGCGATTGACTAAAAACTGAAAAAGCACCACCGCGAGAAAGAGATCGAGTATGGTATTGAAAATCGACACCGCGATGTTGAACACCCGGGGTTCAAGCACCTGGTTCGTGAGCGCCCATTCTGACTCTTTGAGAAAGGCTCCCTTGGCGTTATATAAAAACACCTGGAACACAATCAGAAAAATCTGGCAACCGATCGAGATCATGATCACCTTGCGGGCCTCGTTGATGCCCTCGGCAATATAGACCAGAAGCAACGCCGCAAAAATCAATGTGTAAATACCCGAAGAAAGGCGAAAACGATAGACAACATCGCCGAGGTTAATCTGGCTCGAAAAATTCAGGCCACCGGTGAAAAACGACAGAAACCACAGCAGGCAGATATAGACGAGAAAAGGTTCGCGAAAACCCCGCCCGCGGAGTATCTGCAGCGGCCAGAGCGGCAGCACGAGCAGCAGCATGCTGCCAAAGAACACGATCAGCTTCGATACGTCCACACCGCTGAAATACAGATGGCCTCTCCACCGCAAACCATAAAAGCCCTTAGATTCAAGCCGCTAATGCAACGATTGCCTCGTTGAATACCGCCGCTGGCGTCCGGTAATTCAGGCGCTTTCTGGGGCGTGTATTCAGCTGATCGACCATGACGTCCAGTTGATTTTGATC
>JAFLED010000290.1:1863-4481 GCA_017302045.1 Spirochaetota bacterium | reverse complement strand
CGCCGAGTGTCAGGTACTGGACGCCGTCACCATAGAACTCCACATGCGCGGAGACCACTTTTTCTTTGCGCAAAAATTCGGTGAGGTAGAGCACGAGGTCTGTGGCGGTAATGCCCGGCTGCGGTTTGCCTGTGAGTTCAACACCGACAATTTCGGGCAGGCGCAAAAACGACGGATGCCCCAGCATGACACTTTCGGCTTCGAGACCGCCGACACCTACCGCAAGCACACCCAACGCATCGACATGCGGCGTATGCGAATCGGTACCCACCATGGTATCAGGAAATGCAACACCATCTTTCGCATGCACCACGGGTGACATCTTCTCGAGGTTGATCTGGTGCATGATGCCGTTGCCGGGCGGGATCACATCGACATTTTCAAACGCTTCTTTAGTCCAGTTGATGAAGTGGAAGCGGTCGTCGTTGCGGCGGTCTTCGACTTCGCGGTTCTTGCGGAAGGCGTCTTTGTCATAACCGCCATACTCGACCGCGAGGGAGTGGTCGACAATGAGCTGCGTCTGCACGACGGGGTTAATTTTAGAGGGATCTCCGCCTTTTTGCGCGATCGCATCGCGTAAGCCCGCCAGGTCGACGAGCGCGGTTTGACCCAAAATGTCATGGCAGACGACGCGCGCGGGATACCAGGGAAAATCGAGGTCGCGCTTGTTATAGACGAGCTGGCTCAGGTAAGCCTTGAGATTTTCAGGCTCGGCCTTGCGCACGAGATTCTCGGCGAAAAGGCGCGCAGTGTAAGAAAGTTTATCCCAGGCGCCGGGTTCGATCCCATTCACCGCTTCGGCGGCGTCAAAGTAGTCGAGATTTGTACCCGGGAGTTTTTTACGGTATTGGGTGTTGATTAAAGACTGCATCTGAGCCAAAATCGGGGACTTTAACAGCGCGAAAATCTTTAAGTGAGGTGTCTCCACCCATTTCAACCCCCGGCAAAGAGCTCGCGGGCAACCGCAACACTCAGAGGTTTAATCCAAAAACCTTTGACAAAACCGTAGCTCGTCGCCCGGTCGCGGTCCCGCGGATCGATCGAGGATGTCAGAATCCACGTGGGCATCACGATGCCATGATCGCGCATAAAAGACAAGACATCCCACCCCGTGACTTCGGGCATATTGAGATCGAGTATCAGCGCATCGGGCCTCTCGAGAGCCGCCATGCGTTCAAGAGCCGCTGCCGCCCGGTCGAAGGCGGCCGTCGCCACTCCGGGATGCGCTTTCCGCAGGGTTAATCCGACCAGTTCAAGCTGGATATCGTCGTCGTCGATATGCCACACCAGCATAAGTGTTTAAACGGAACTCCCCGCGTCGGGTACCGCCGACTGCATAATTTTTTCAAATAGACGATCTGCTTCATGCGCCTGTTTTTTCAGCGCGACGAGAATGCGCGGCAGCTGATCGCCGGATATCATGCCCTGCTCGATACCGTCGACGATTGCGAGCATGTTGGCGAGCGGTGCACGCACCTCATGCGCCAGCGCAAACGCAATCTGGTTCAGGCGCTGGTTTTTTCTGTCGATGGCGCTGCTGTGGTTATCGACCGCGGATTGCAATTCTTTGAGCGGCGTGATATCGTAACGGATTGAAAGATACCCCTTTTCGCCATTCGCCAGCCGACAGGGCATCACGAAGGTATCAACCCAGTAGAGCCTGCCGCTCTTCGCGCGGTTACAGATTTCACCGTGCCAGACCTGGTGCTCCTCAATCGTCTGCCAGAACTGTCGGAAAAAAGCGGCAGAGTGATAACCTGATTTAATGATGCTATGCGGTCTGCCGATGAGTTCTTCGCGCGGGTATTCAGAAAGCCGACAGAACAGGTCATTCGCTTCAAGAATCACACCGCGCGTATCGGTGACCGACTTCAGAAAATGGCTGTTGATCAAACCCGCAACGGCATCAGAAACAAGCACACTGTCTGGCATGCCTCGCAGCTATGGATTCCCCCGCTAGACCTTCAAGCAGATTTACCCGCTGGCACGCCCATAAACGCTAAAGGTCTGCATTTAAAACGTTTGACCCGGGGTTACCGGCAAAACAATAGTTTACCCATGGGTAAACTATCAAAAACGGCACAGCGCGCGCTGAGCGCCTATGGTGGCGCGACAATTTGGCAAAAGGCACAGCGTATCGAAGCGATTGCAGACGTCTCGGGCCTTGCGTTTCGCCTGAAATTTCGCCCGCTATTCAGGTCAGTGCGCATTGAACTCAAAGTGCATGAACCCGTGTCAAAAATTACCCCGATCGGGAGTCAGCCCGGCCTTTCGGGTATACTGCAAGGGCATGATGTCTGGCTCGAAGATGCAACGGGTATCATAGCAGATAGCCGACCTGCCGCGCGAAAATATTTTCCAGGTGGCCGGCGCCTGTTTTATTGGGATGAACTCGACATGGCGTATTTTGCCAACTATGCCTTCTGGAACTATCTGACCTGCCGGCGCTACTGATGAACCCGGAAATCCACTGGACAGAGCGCGCGCCAGGCATTCTCGATGCTGATTTTCCTCGGCACATACCTACACACAGTCCGCGCCAAACCTTTTTCTTCGCCGCAGAAACCGGCCTGCTTAAACAGCATAATTATACGGCCGAGGTTATCGGCAAATGGGCC
>JAFLED010000290.1:0-1844 GCA_017302045.1 Spirochaetota bacterium | reverse complement strand
ACGGCCATACGACCCAAAATGGCCTGGCTTACCCCAACCGCATGCACCGCCTCATTCGCGCGCCCAATCGAACGCAGGTCGCCGCCGGAAAGTTTCTGAATAACATTTCTCTCCCTTTTCGCTTGATTTTTCATTCGCATATGAAATTTGGCGGAGAACCCTGATGGTGCAAAATCCTGGACTCAACGGCCTCCTGTAACGCTTTTTTTCCCGCAGCTGAGAAAATTTACGCGGTTTTTGGTATTTACCCTATAGAGGCACCATGATAGCAAAAATACTCACCGCCGGCAGACCCGGCTTCCATTCCACCCTCATTACAGTCGAGGCAGATATTCTGCCCGGACTACCGAACCTCACCATCGTCGGCCTGCCCGACCATGCCGTGCGCGAAAGCCGCGACCGCATACGCTCGGCCATCACGAACGCGGGCTTTCATTTTCCCGTAAAGAACATCGTCATCAATCTCTCTCCTAACGACACACCTAAAGAAGGCGGATTGATGGAAGCGGCGATGGCGGCCGCCGTGCTTGTCGCTTCGGGGCAATTACAGCAGGCGGCGTTTAACAACACGGCAATTCTCGGAGCGCTCTCGCTCGACGGTACGCTCGGCCCTGCGCGCGGCATTGCCGCCGCCGCGATCTTTGCCGCTTCGCAGCAGGCCGTTACGCGCCTCATTATTCCCGAATCGGAGACACAGGGCGTCACCGCGCCCAAGAGTATCGAAGTCTTTTCTTTACCTTCGTTGCGCGAACTACCGCTCTTCGCGCACGGTGGCCTCGAGGCCCGCGCAGGCCATCTCTATGAACCCGACATCGTGCAACCCGAGATTTCGATGGAGCAGATTTTTGGCCTTTCAGCCGCAAAGCGCGCCCTGGCGGTAGCAGCCGTCGGCCGCCACCATACGCTCATGGTGGGATCTCCCGGTTCGGGCAAAAGTCTACTCGCGCGCGCGTATCGCCATCTCTTGCCTCCGCTGACATTCGACGAAGCGGCAGAGGCGACACAGATCTATTCGCTGACGGGACTCACCGACGGCGAACTCATTCGCCAACGCCCCTTTCGCAGCCCTCACCACACCACCTCGACACCGGCGCTGGTCGGCGGCAGCAATAACGCCAAACCGGGAGAGATCAGCCTCGCACACCGTGGCACGCTGTTTCTCGACGAGTTACCCGAGTTTCGCAACGAAGCTTTGCAGAGCCTGAGAGAGCCGCTCGAAGACAAGAAGATCACCATCGCCCGCGCGCGCGGGCATGTCACCTACCCCGCTGACTTTCAACTCATCGCCGCGGCAAATCCCTGCCGCTGCGGTAACCTGTTTTCGCGCTCGCTGCGCTGCACCTGCGCACCGCGGCTGAGCCTTATGCAGTTTTCGAAGATCGTCGGCCCGTTTCTCGACCGCATTTCTGTGGAACTCAATCTTAACGATCTGCCTGGTTTCTCTGGCAGCGAAAAAAACTATACCACAGCGGGTTTAGCGGAGAAAATCAGCGAAGGGCGCGAACGTTCGCTGAAAGATAACGGCGGCTTACTCAACAACGAACTCGATGCGGCTTTGTTGTACCAGTTGTTCGCGCACCTGAACCCCGCTGCAATCTTCGAACGTTATGCCGCGCAAGAGCTGCTTTCGATGCGGGCATGGCTGAACACGCTGCGCGTCGCCAAGTCGATAGCCGATTTCGACGGTGTTACTGTGAATGAACTTTCGATTCACGAAGCGATGCAATACCGCTTCGTCAAAAAGATGGTCGACGCGCATCAGCAGCGCGCCGCCTGAGCCAAGACCTCAGGCGCGGGTGTGAAATTCCTGGTGGGTTTTCTTGAGTTCGTTGTTAGCGAGGTGG
>JAFLED010000029.1:21210-22649 GCA_017302045.1 Spirochaetota bacterium | reverse complement strand
TTCCCGACGGCTGGGTCTGGGCGCTGGTGGGTTTTGCCGGTTTTTATGTGCTGGGGCTGCGCTTGCCCGCGCTGAAGCCGTTTATGTTCTTTGTCAAGAACGGCATGTTCATCCTGCTTTTTCTTTCCCTGCTGCAGGGCATTGGCATTGCCTCCCTGTTCTTCGAAGTGCGTCTGTTGCCGGGGCACTGGATTACGCTGGGAGTTCTCCTCCTGGGGGTCTGGTTGCCCGAGTTTCTGACACTCATCGCCCTTGTTTTTACTGTACTCGGCCTTATGGAGGTCTGGCTTTCCCTGCGGAAAAGGTCTTTACGGCCTGTCACAGACATCAATCAGGGCTGATGCGCGTTATTCTCAAGCAAGATATTTCAACTCTCGGCCGTGCCGGCGACATCAAAGAAGTCCGCGACGGCTATGCCCGCAACTACCTTTTTCCGCGCGGCCTCGTCATGAGCGCCAATGTGCGTTCGGTCAAAGAGAAGGCATTTCTCGAACAGGTTCAGGCGCGCAAAGTTGCAAAGCGCAAAAAGTCGGCAGAAGAGCTGGCGAGCCAGCTCAACGGCAAAGAAGTGACGCTGAAAGCAAAGGTCGGCGAAGACAACAAACTCTTCGGCAGCGTAACCAACATCCAGGTAGCAAAAGAACTCGAAGCGATGGGCTTCGCTGTTGAGCGCCGCGCAATCGTTCTCGACGAAAACATCAAGGCACTCGGAAATTACAAACTGCAGGTAAAACTGCACGACGGCGTTTCAGCACAGATCGTGCTGCACGTTGTTGGCGAGTGATTAAGGAAGTTCGGCAAAAGCCGAATTAGGAGCGCCCGCGTAGCCGGGCGCGTATACCTTCGGCAGTGTCTCATGAGACACTGCCCAGACTTTTGCCTAACTTCCTGAACAATTTTCCGGCGGCATTCCCTTAATCCAATCGTAAATAATCTGCGCGCCTTCTTTATGGACCAGCGCGCGACCGATTTGTGGCATCATGGCGCCGCTTTCGTCGGTGGCCGTGCGGTAGTACAGAATCGACTTTTCGGGTGAACCCGGTACGATATCAAATTTGAGTCCACCGCCGCCTTTACCTGCCGAACCGGGTATTTTGCAATAGCCAAGTTTGTCTTTATCTGTCGTGTAGACATCGAGCTCGAGCTTTGAATCGATACCGGCCGAGCCTGTGGATGTATGGCAGTGCGCGCAGTTGATATCCAGATAGGCGCGCGCGCGTTTGTCTACAGGCAGCGCGGCGTCATGATAATCGGCGGACTTATTTTTGGGATCACCTGCAGCATCGAGCATCTTGAGACTTACCCAGTGCGCGAGCTGGTTTTTCGTAACGCCCGCATCATCGATGTCGCGGTTTAAATGCCGTGCCTTGATGCCGATGGGTTTGATGATCTGCTCGCCGTTCTCATAGACCTGGTGGCATGAGCCACACTGGTTTTTT
>JAFLED010000029.1:0-21200 GCA_017302045.1 Spirochaetota bacterium | reverse complement strand
ACCGTGTAGTTGAAGCGCACGGTTTTGCCTGTTGTATCGACAAAAGCAACCGGAATCGTTTTGCCTGCGGGCGCCAGTATGGCTTCGGTCTGTTCGTCATTCCAGACATAGGGTAGGGCAAGCCAGCCGCCGCCCTGGCGAATCAGCAGCCGTGTCTCGTAGAGTCTGATTTTCTTCTGCGGGGCACGAAAGTCGTCGGGAAAAGCAAAGGTTTTCGTGATGACCGTGCCCACTGGTAAATCGAATATATTTTTTTCGTCGTAGATCGCCGCCTCATCGCCGGGTAGCCTGATGGTCCTGAACTTCAGCGCGTAGTCTGAAAAAAGCGGGCTAACGAGTTCATAGGCGAGAGAACCTGAAGCAGGGGAAAGATTACCCCCGTGGTTATTCATATTGCCGAAAAGCCGGAAATCCGACAGGTTTTTGTGGATAACCGCTTTGTAGTCGCGCGGCTTCACTTTTTGATTTTTTTTGCATGCCCCTGTAAGCGCGGCGAGCAGCAGAATACCGAGCGCGGTTTTTTTCATGGCTTAGATTTTAAGGTCGCTGAGAATCTTATCGGCGACGGCCCTACCGTCTTCGCCCAGACCCGCGACAGGCACACCGGTACCGCCGGCGCCCGTGCAATCGAACCCCGCCGGTGCGGCACCGCCATAAAGCGGATTGTCTGTCTTGGCATAGACGACAAAATCTTTTTTATCGATTGCCTTGCGAATCGACGCCTTCGTCGGTTCTTCGCTGTTGTCGAGCAGCGCCGGCAGGTTCATGTCGACGAGAGAGGGGCGCGAAGAGGTATTTTTCATATTCCTGAGGCAGAGTTGAATGCGATTGCCGCTGCGGTTGCCGAGAAAAGTATTGGTGAGTGCGAGAATGGTACGGTGGTCGTCGACACCGTCGAAAAGAATATTGGGAACTCCAAGCGCGGCGAGGTTTTTATCCCTGCGGTAGAGATTTACCTCTTTGAATACCATATCGATGAGAAAACCGAGTGGACGGTTTTTGCCGTCGACTTGCCCGTTATCGATCGCGCCGCCGCTCGCGTCGCCGAAATCGTTGTCATGGATATAGATGTGGTGGTTTGCAAAATTCTTGTGCGGCCATTTCGACAGATCGGGAACTTCGGCGACGAGACCGTGCACAATACCGATATCGAGCGTATTGTTGTTGTGAAAGCGGTTACCAAAAACCTCGACATGCCGTTGGGCTACGATCGCCATACCCGTACCAGCCGGTACGGACTTGACGATGCCGCTGTGCGCAAAATTCGGCAGATTGTTGTTTTCAGACACATTACGGAAGAACCGCACGTTGCGCCCGACGATGGGGTTGCGGTGCAGGTCATAGATGAGAAATCCGCCGGTGTTTTTGCGCGAGACATTGTCATAGACGTCGGCGTTGATGGTGTTTTCGATTTCTATGCCAAAGACGTTTTCTTCGGCGCGATTTTTGCGCACGACCGCATTGATACATTGGCCGACATAGAGGCCTGCATCCGAAGCGTAGAAGCTCTCTGAATTTTCGAGCAGAATGTTCTTCACATTAACGGGGTAGATGCCGTAGGCGCCGTTTTTGGTTTTCTCAGGCCCGCCAGAGGCCGACCAGGTGGCGCGCACGTTGTTGATGTGAATCTGTTCAGACAGCCTGATCTCGAGCCCATTCTTGGGCGAGTCCATGATCGTCAGATCGGAGATCTCAAGCGAACGCACATTTTCGATATCCACGCCGTTATAATTACCGGTGCGGTTGAATTTGAGTATCGACTGCGTCTTGCCGGCGCCTCTGAAGACGAGGCCTTTTGTTTTTGCGACGGTAATAGCGTTGGTCAGGTTAAAGGTTCCGGCGCCAAGACTGATCGTCGTGCAGTCTTCGAGCAGGTTCACGGCTTCCTGGAGTTTGGTTTCTTCGCCCGGCCGAAAGGTAAGCGCCACCTGTTTCTTGTCGCGGCAGAACTCGGCGGCGGTAATAAATTTCCCGGGGAATTCGGCAGGCGTGACAGACTCGCCGTTGCCCAAGAAAAAATAGACTGCATAACCGCCGATGCCTGCAAACAACAGCGCCGCACCGAATTTAATTACCTTCATGGCCTATGAGCCCATGGCGAGAAGCAGAGCGTCAAGAACAGATTATCGCTCAGGCGGTTTCGCGGGGGTCGATATCGAGAATAATGCGCAGCCCTTTAACCTGCCGCTCGAGACGATCTAACGCAGACCGCACAGTCTTTAAGTAAACGAGCAGCGGCTTTTCTTCGCGGCTTTTCACCAGAAAATGCACCCGAAATTCGTTGTCGATGCGGGCAAGCGAAGGCACTGCCGGTCCCAGAAGGCTGATGGGATTTATACCTGCGGCGAACATATCCGCCGAGTTTTCAGGGCGTATGGCGACGCTGAGTTTTTCCGCCGCGGCAAAGACCTGTGCTTCGCTGTCGCCGATGAGCACGAGGCGCGCCAGAAAACCAAAGGGTGGGTATTCGGTCAGTTGCCGGTATGCGGCCTCGGCGGCATAGAATGTATCGGGATCGTGTTCTGCCGCGGCGCGGATTGCGGGGTGTTTGGGGGTCATGGTTTGAATGACCACCTCGCCGGGTTTATGGCGTCCCGACCTGCCGGTGACCTGCGCAAGCAGTTGCCACGCGCTTTCGCCCGCGCGAAAATCGGGCGAAGCCAGCGTCTGGTCGATCGCAAGTACGCCAACCAGCGTCACACCTTCGATATCGAATCCCTTTGCGATCATTTGCGTACCGATGAGAATGCGGATTTTTCCCGCACGCATCGCGGCAATGACCTCGCCGGTAAAATTTTTTGTGCGCGCCGTGTCGCGGTCGAGCCGCGCGTACTCGTAGCCGCCGAACTGTGCATCGAGAATTTCTTCGACGCGCTGAATACCGCGTCCCGACAGCCTTCGTTCGGCGCCGTCTTTCGGACAAACCGGAGAAAATTGTTCGGAGTAACCGCAGTAATGGCAGCGCAGTGTGTCGTTCTTGTGATAGGTGAGAGCGACGGAGCAACGCGGGCATTCCGCATACCCCCCCGGCGCATGGCCTTCGGCGGCGCGGGCTTCGCAGGTGGGGCAATGCACGTGTGTGCTGTGCCCGCGGCGGTTCATGAGCAACAGCACCTGGTTACCGGCGTTCAGGTGCTCGTGCATCTTCGCCGCAAGAAAAGGGGATATAATGCCGTGCTGAAACCGGTATTCGGGAACAAAGACATCGGGCATATTTTGCCCCGTTGCGCGACCGCGCATGCGATAAAGTTTCGCCGCGCCGGTTTTCGCGCGGCCCAGGGATTCGAGCGACGGCGTCGCCGAACCGAGTATGAGTTTGAGCTGCGGTTGCGTAATCTGCCGCAGCCGCGCGACGGTGCGTGTATCGAAGCGGATTTTTCTCTGATCTTTGAAAGACGCATCGTGCTCTTCGTCGACAATGATCTGCGCGAGGTTATGCGCCGGCAGAAATATGGCGGAGCGTGTACCGACCGCGATGCCGGCATTGCCGGTAAGAAACGCGCGGTAATTTGCGAGGCGTTCGCTATCCGAAAGACCCGAGTGGTATAACACTGTCTCGCCGGGAAACCGCGCGGCGATGACATCCATCACCTGACTGGAGAGAGCAATTTCGGGCACGAGCAGCAGCGTCTGTTCGCCGCGCGCAAGCGCCGTCGCAATCAGGTGTTCGTAGACGCGGGTTTTTCCCGAACCCGTGACTCCCCAAATCAGATGCTCTGCGTAGGCGCTCGCGGGAGTCTCCTGAATCGTCCGGATAATTTCTGCCTGTTTGTCGTTGATCTCCCCGGGAGTAAATGCACGATCTTGTGTTTTCTCCGGGAGCGGGAGTACCTTTCGCCGGGGCGAGGGCGGCAGCATGAGCGCGAGCACGTCGGCGAATTCCGCGAGGTAATACTCGGCGACCGCACGGGCGCTGCGCAGCGCATCTGGGTTGAGCACCGGATAAGAATGTCTGAAGAAATCTTCGCTGAGCGTAATGCGCCTGTTTTCGGGGGCATCGTTAGTCTCAAGCAGCACGGCTGAACTTTTCTCGCCGCCCGAATCAAGCATAAAGCGATGCCCCAGATAGCGCGTGCAATCGAAATCGGCGAAGGCATCGGTGATCGCAGGGAATTCCCCCTCGATCAGTATTTTTACCATCAGACGATTTCGCCGAGGAAGGAATACTCGGTATAGGCTTTGAGTTCGACCAGCGGCATGTCGCCCACGCGACAGGCTGTCGCCGGTGACGCAGCCGACGCGAGGTCGTCTTGGCTGCGGCCCGACGCCCGGTAGGGTAGAGGTATGGTCACAACCTCGTCGCTTTCGGGCGCGTCATGCGCCCGGCGGAGAGTGATTTCGCCCCCGGCGATTTCATCGACGAGCATTTTTTCACGGCGGCCGATGAGCCCCGTCGCGTATTGTTTGCGGGTTTCGAGATGCGCTTCGCGCAACTGGTTGATGCGGCGGTATTTTTCTTCGTCGCTGGTATTTTCCTGAAGTTTGTCGCCCGCATACGTACCCGCTTCATGCGAATAACGAAAGAGCGCGAGTTTGTCGATGCGGTGTCCGGCGATAAATTTTTCAAGGTCGGCGAAATGCTTTTCTTCTTCGCCGGGAAATCCCACGATAAATGAAGTGCGGATTTCAAAATCGGGTGTGATGGCGTGCGCGCGGTCGATAATTTCGCGGAAAAGCCCGGTATCCGAAGGGCGTTTCATCGCCTTTAAGATTTCGGGAGAAACATGCTGAAAGGGAATATCGAGATAGGGGGTGAGTTTGGGATATTTGGCCCAGAGATCGAGCAGATCGAGTACGCGGCGGTCGGGAAAAAGGTATTGCAGGCGAATCCATTCGATTTCATCTTTTGCAGAGAGCTGTGCCACGATACGCTCGATTTCTTCGACACCCTGGCTGATGGTGTCCTGGCTGACGAGGACAACCTCGCGCACGGGCGTGCCATGGGCGCCGCGCAACGCCAGTTCGTCAGCCCATTGTTTTTCAATGCTGTCGACAGGATATGTTTTCAGCTCGCCACGGATTTTTGGTATGATACAGAAAGCACAGCTGCGGTTGCAGCCTTGGGCGATACGCAGCCAGGCAAATGGCTTATGGGAATCTGCGTTTATGGATGCCGCGGCGAGGTTGGCCGCATGTCCTGCGGTTTCGACGCTGAACTTTTCGCTGATAAGGCCGCCCACTTCGTGGTATCGCTGCGTACCAATCGTGAAATCCAGCTCGGGAATATCATTTTTGACTGCATCGGAGAAGCGCTCGACGAAACAGCCGACGAGACCCACCTTCATGTGCGGTGACTTTTTTTCTTTAATCTTGAGCGCATCGAAGACCGTAGAGATTGTCTCTTCTTGCGCTTCGCGGATAAACGAGCAACTATTGATGAGGAAAATATCGGCGGCTTCTGGTTTCTTCGCTTCGTTATAGCCCAGGTTCAAGAGCGATGTGCGCATGCGCCGCGAATCGACCCGGTTCTTCGGGCAGCCGAGAGTTTCGATATGGAAACTCATTTCAGAGGCGGATTTCTTATTCATGGACAAATTACGCTTAAAATACTCGCGGGCCGGGTTTAGTGACCATTAAAAATCGGCCATCGGCGAAGATGGCAAAGGCGTTTGAAACAAACGCCCAGCTGTCAGCCAGGGACATCCTGTCCTCTAAGCGTCTTTAATGACGACTTTAAACTTCGACTGCTCGACGGGATCGCGCATCTTGCGGATGATTTTATTGGCGACATGCCCTTTCGCGCCGAGTACCTCGGGTTTGCCGTTGATTGACAGCTTGACATCGCCCGCATCGCCGATCTTGATCTGGATGCTGTCGTTCGCCTCGAGCAGCAGCGGGGTGTCTTTTTTGAACAGGCCACGCTTGCCGGGTTTACCATCGACAAAGTACTCGATGTAGGTGTCGCCCGTCAGCGTACCCTCAAGGCGAATGAGAAAGTTGTCGGGATTCGATACACGGACTTCGTTCACGGCACCGTTATCAGCCGGCGCGACTTCTTCGCCCAGGTCGATCACGAGCTTCGCATTTGTCGCCGTGATGCCCGAGAGTGTAATCTTGAATTTACGCGGAATACCCGGATCTTCAATGTCGATTGGCTCTTCTTCTTTCAGGGTGTATTTCTTTTTGCCCGGAAAAAGCTCGAGATCGGCCTTATATGTGCCGGTCTTGTCGTCAGAGATGATATCGCGCAGCACGATATACACTTCTGTGTTCTGTACCGAAAAATTGATCGCGCGGCCTTTCTTGATGATCTGCGGGCTGGGGCGGCCAGGCGATAGTTTGACGTGGTCGGTTTCGACTTCGGGAACTGTATTCGAGTTTTTAGTGAAATTGGTAACGGTGCTCGAAGACTGGCTGTCGTTACCCGATTTTACCGTCGTTTTGTCTGATAAAAGCTGCGTCACGAGAAAAATAATGCCGGCAACGACGATTACGGCTACAGGGATAAGGATAAGCGGTTTTGCGAAGCGCTCGATATAGTCGCTCATCTGAATCGTTGGCTGCATCAGTTCGTGCAGCGGTGTTTCGGTCTCGGTCAGTTGTGAACCCTTGTAGAGCCGTTTAACCTCGTCGGGGTCGACGTCGAGATAAACCGCATAACTCGCGAGAAAACCGAGGGCATATGTCTCGCCGGGAAATACCATATAATTATCGTCTTCGATTGCCTGCAGATGGCGCGCGGTAATCTTTGTGTCGTCTGCAGCCTGGCGCAGGCTGATACGGCGTTCTTCACGCGCTTTTTTAAGAAGGGCCCCTGCGGTCATAATCACTCCGTGGTCAGTGGGTTATCCACTATTTTTGCGTTTTCGGGTTCTTTGAACTGAAAGAGTTTCGTATCGATCTGCGGATTCAGCCGGATATTGGAAAACGTCAGTTCGACGGTACGGTCCGACGGACTCGAGGCGCGCATCTTTTCGATCAGGTAGGTCTCGCTCTGCACATAGAGAGTAATCTTGTCGTAACCGCCGGTGATCTCTTTCTCTTTAAGATCGAGAATATAGAATTTGCCGCCTTCGACTTCACGCGGCTGTTCGGGTTTATCAAACCGATAGTGGTAGCGGCGAAAGAGGTTGGATAACCCCTCGGCGCTGCCTGCGGCATAGAGCGATTTGCCGTCTTTGTCTTTGCTTTTCAGCGGCTGTTTACCGACCGCTTTGAGGCGCGAAACATAGACAAAGAGCATCTGGCCATTCGAGACGATGATATCGCCTGCCGGCTGGCTGAAGGTAAAGTTCAGTTTGCCGCCTTCGCCGTATGTGGCGACACCCGAGCTGACTTTGGTCTTGTTGAGGTCTTTGATGCTCAGAGAAAAATCGGCCTGATAGGTTTTCAGCGATTTGAATTTCGCCTGCATCTGGCGCGCGATGTCAGAGGGATGCGTAAAGCTGTCTGCCGCAAGCGGATTTAGCTGCAGAGCCGCAGCCCAGATTGTGAGGTGGAGGAAAGTGGATTTTCGCATTTTTTGCCGTATTTTAGTAGAAAAATTCGGCTTTGGAAACAGGCTGTCAATGAATATCAAACCCGGTATTTTTGGCGTCAGCATTAATCAAAAGTGATTGACCGACAATCGTAACTACCCATGCCAGCCGAGACCCTCCATGAGTAACATGATCCCATCGGCGAAAGGCGACCGCCGTAAAAAATTCCTTGGCCTTGCCGTCTGCCTGGTTCTCTTCACCGCAGCCACCGCCGGCCAGATGGATGCCAACTCGAAGAAAGAAATCTCCGAAGAGGGGCTGACCGAACTTTTCAACGCTGCTCTCTTCCATGTGCGCAACGACTATGTCGACGAAGTATCGCGCCAGGCGTTGCTCTTCGGCGCGATTCGCGGCATGCTCGGTGCGCTCGACGACGCGCACACGCGCTTCATGACACAAGAAGAGACTAACGAGCTGCAAACTGAAATGCGCGGCAATTTCGGCGGTCTCGGTATAGAGATTTCGCAGCGCGATAACGTGCTCACCGTTGTTTCGCCCATTGAAGATACTCCGGCGATGCGAGCGGGCATTAAACCCGGCGATAAAATTATTGAAATCGACAAGAAATCCACGCGCGACCTTTCGCTGTCAGAAGCCGTGAAACAACTGCGCGGTAAGCCGGGCACGTCGGTCAACATCAGCGTAGTGCGCGAGGGTGAAGACGAGATTCTTTATTTCGATCTCGTGCGCGAAGTTATCAAAATACAGGTCGTAACGTCGCAGTTTCTCGAAAAAGAAAAACTGGGTTATGTGCGGTTGAAACAATTTAACCAGACGGCGACAGAAGACCTCGCCAAGGCCATTACCGATTTCAAGAAAAAGAAAGCCCGGGGTTTGATTCTTGACCTGCGCTGGAACCCGGGCGGCCTGCTCGACGCGGCGCACCGCATCAGTAACTTCTTTATCAAGTCGGGTGTCATCGTTTCGACGCGGGGCCGCAAAAAAGAGCTCGATAAAGTTTTTAATGCCGAACCGTCGGCTGCCATTGCGGCGGATATCCCCCTTATCGTTCTGGCGAACGAAGGTTCAGCATCGGCGAGCGAGATTGTTACCGGTGCGATCAAAGACCATAAGCGAGGCAAATTTATCGGCGTGAAGACCTTCGGTAAAGGCTCGGTGCAAAACGTCATCAGCATGATGTACGGTACGTCGATGGCATTGACGATTCAGAAGTATTACACACCGTCGGGGGTGTCGATCCACAAAAAGGGTATTGAGCCCGACATCAATGTGCCAGCGCTCGATTTCAACAAAGACGACCGCCGTCATTATAAAGAGATACGCGAAAAGAAAATCGTTCAGGAATTCACCAAAGAAAACAAGGTTTATAACGCTGAGACCGTTAAAAAGTTCCAGAAGCTTTTATCGGCGCGCGGCCTGACACTTTCTGATTTTGCCGCGAAGCGGGCCCTGAAAGACGAACTGACCAAGAGCGAAACCCGCCCGGTCATCGATCTCGAGTTTGATGTGCAGCTGCAGCGCGCGATCAGCGAGCTCAGTAAGACATAATGACGATACTGCGGGAAAAAACCTGTTTTTTGATTGACGATAACGAAAGCCTTAAAGATGCGTTTTACGAGTATTAAGGTTAACCAAACCAGCCGGAGCGAATAAAAATGGAAATCAGCCAGAGAGAAAAAGACGGTATCACGATCTTGGACATTCAGGGGGAAATCGACCTCTACAATGCGCCGGAAATTAAAGACATTATTCAGAAACTCATCGAAGCGCAAAAGTACAATGTCATCATCAATCTGGAAAAAGTCTCCTACATCGACTCTTCAGGTATCGGGGCATTGATTTCAAGCCTTTCAAACCTGAAGAAATACCAGGGTGGCCTGAAAATCATCAATGTCTACGCTTCGGTGAAAAAAGTTTTCGAGTTAACAAAACTCACAAGCTTTTTCGAGATTTACGAATCAGAAGGCGAGGCACTCGCCAAGTTTAAGTAATCGTACTGAGTTAATTACGGAGAGAATATGCTAAGTCTTGTTCAAACGAAAAAAACGATACTGGCCCTGACGGCCGGTGTTTTGCTGATCGCGGTCGGTTGCGGTGATCCGATTCCCATGGAAGAAATGGGTATCGCGAAGGTGGCGATTGCGCGCGCAGAAACCGTGAAGAGCGCGAAGTATTCTCCGAAAAACTTCGAAGATGCGCAGAAGACACTGCTCGCGGCGCATGATTTCGTTGAAAAAGGCAAGATGAGCGACGCAAAAGAAAAAGCCATCGAAGCTAAAAAACAAGCCGACGCCGCTTACGACGAATCGGCTCCGAAACTCGCTCAAGATACGCGCGGCGAAGCCGAAGCTGCGATTCGTGCGGCAGAAGAGTCAAATGCGGAACAGTTCGCGACCGACGAGCTCGCCGCTTCGAAGGCAAGCCTGGTTCAAGGCGATAAGTACTACGAATCGAAAGATTATTTGAGCTCATACCATCTCTTCGAAGAATCGCGCGAAAAGGCGAAGCGCGCGCTGACAACATCAGAAGCGCAGGTTGAAGTCATGAAACGTGAACTGGGCGAAGTCGACGAGACGATCGCCGCTGCCGAGCGTTCAGGCGCCGAGCAAAGCGCACCTGATACGCTGAAAAAGGCCAAAACCGACGCCGGTAATGCACGCGGCGACCTGGCGAACAAAAAATTAAAATCTGCTTATACAAATCTCCAGGCCGCGAAGGCGTCTTCTAAAGAAGCGCTCGGTATTGCGCAAAAAGAATCGGCAAAAAGCAAACTTGCGAAAGCCGAGAAAGACGTTGCTGCGGCAGAAGCAAAACTGACCGACCTCAAAGGCCGGGCAAGCGATCCGCAAACCCAGAAGGCTCTCGAGGCTTCTGAAGAAGCACAACAATCGCTGAAAACAGCCGACGATAACCTGACAGCGGCGAAAGAGGCCCTCAAGGCAGCGCGCGAAGCGGATAAAAACCAGGCTTACGCCGAAGTTGCGACACAGTCTGACGAAGCAAGCCGTCTTGCGAAAATTCTGAGCGATTCACTGCCAGAGACCGAAGTACTGCTGGCGCAGGCAAAAGACCGTGCTGGTATCGAAACTAAACCTGTGAAAGAGGGTGGCGAAAAAGAAGGTAAAGAGGGTGTAGACGAAGAGGGCGATAAAGCCGGTTGGAAAACCTACAAAGTTCGTTATATCCCTGAAAACCGCGATTGCCTCTGGAAAATCGCCGGCTACAAAAAGATCTACAACAATGCGCGCCTGTGGCCTAAAATCTACCGCGCCAATAAAGGTAAGATCAAGAATCCAGACCTGATTTATCCAGGCCAGGTATTCAAGATTCCACCAAAGAAGACTAAAGGAGAATAAAAGGTTCTGAAACCGCCGCGTCCTGAGCGGCGGTATGATTTTTTCATCAGAAATCACATCGTCTGGAATGACACCTCATTCCGTCTGATTTAATCCCAAAAAAAACTAAATCGCCGCGCTGCGGCATTCATAACCTAAAAGAGGAAACGACATGGCCCGGAAAAAAGCCCCCGAAGAAGAGGAAACTACAGAAACGATGGAAGCGACTGAAAAAGTCAAAGTGAAACTGAAGTCGAAGAAAGAAGAAAACGGCAATTTTAAAGAAGAGTCGACTGCAGCCGAGACACCTGCACCCGCACCGGCCCCAGCGCCAGCTAAACCAGCGTATAATCCGCCGCCCATGAACGGCACGGGCAAAAAGATGGAGATCAGCGAGTTCAAGAATAAATCGATGAATGAACTCGTCGAAATGGCCTTGTCTCTCGGCGTTGAAAATCCGGCGGATTTAAAAAAGCCTGCGCTGATTTTCTCGATCTTGCAGAAACAATCCGATAACTCGGGTCAGGTTTATGCCGAGGGTGTGCTCGAAGTCATGCCCGACGGTTATGGCTTCTTACGCTCCGCGGGGTATAACTACCTCGCAGGCCCCGACGACATCTATGTCTCGCCGGCGCAGATTCGTATGTTCGCGCTGAGAAAGGGCGACACGGTTTATGGCCAGATTCGCATGCCGCGCGACAACGAGCGCTTCTTCGCGATCATGAAGGTCGACACCATCAATGGTGTTCCGGCCGGCGAAGCGATGCGCCGTGTGCATTTCGATAACCTGACGCCGTTGTACCCTGAGCAGCATATCAAACTAGAAACCACGGCCGAAAAGCTGTCGATGCGTGTTGTCGACCTCGTGTCGCCGATCGGTAAGGGCCAGCGCGGTCTTATCGTCGCCCCGCCGAGAACGGGTAAAACGATGCTCATGCAGGATATCGCCAATGCGATTACGACGAACCATCCCGAAGTGACGCTGATGGTATTGCTCATCGACGAGCGTCCCGAAGAGGTCACAGACATGGCGCGCAGCGTGCGCGGCGAAGTTATTGCGTCGACATTCGACGAGCCTGCAAACCGTCACGTGCAGGTTGCCGAGATGGTGATCGAGAAGGCGAAACGCCTCGTCGAACACAAGCGTGATGTCGTTATTCTGCTCGATTCGATCACGCGCCTCGCGCGCGCTTATAACCAGGTTATTCCATCGTCGGGCAAGGTATTGTCGGGCGGTGTCGACTCGAATGCGCTCCATAAACCCAAGCGCTTTTTCGGCGCGGCGCGTAACATCGAAGAGGGCGGCAGTCTTACCATCATCGCTACTGCGCTCATCGATACCGGCAGCAAAATGGACGAAGTGATTTTTGAGGAGTTCAAAGGTACGGGCAATATGGAACTCCACCTCGACCGCAAGCTCGTCGAGAAGCGTACATTTCCGGCGATCGATATGAACCGTTCGGGCACACGCCGCGAAGAGCTGTTGCTTGAAAAAGAAGACGTTAGCCGAATCTGGATTTTGCGCAAGGTTTTTGCGCCGCTCACGACAGTCGAGAGTATGGAACTGCTGCTCGATAAAATGCGCGGGACCAAGAATAACAAGGCCTTTCTGGATTCCATGAAAACGGGTTAAGCAGGCGATGCGGGCAGGCTGGCTACTGTTGCTTTGGCTGCCGGCCTGCACTCCGTCGCGCGACAGCGTCATGAAAGACGTGGAGCGCAATTTTACCGCGAGCGGCTTTCTCGATACCGAAACTTTTCAGGTGCGCTGCCCGCTCGGCGAAGGCGAAACGATGCTCGCGGCCTGCGAGGCGAAGCTGCTCGACGAATTGGTTCTGTATAAAGAAAGATACGACCGTGAGGCCTACCAGCGCCGCACGCATCCCGAATTTCAGCCATTCGTGACTTCGGCCGCAGCCGACGAGGCGGCGCGTATCCGCTGGCGTGAGTTTTATCGCGGGCTGGCGGCAAAACGAATGCGCCTGGTTTTCGAGCGCCAAACCGCGTCGGGTTACGAGGGTACTTACCGGCTGAGGCTCAAAGACCTCATTTACCGCGTGCAAAAAGCCGAATAGCCGTCGCCACTTTCAAGTCTGGCCCCGCGCGGTGTCGATATTCAGATGTGAACCGGAGCGCTCGCGGCTCGAAAAAATCGTCTTCCAGCGGCCAGAACATGGTCACGATCCTCTTTGTTCTGGGCATTATCGGCTGGGGGTTTTTCGCTATCGACCGGCTGACAGATAACGACCGTGGCGTGAAGTCGACCAAGGTTCAGGGCAGGGCCTTAGGGCAAGAAGCCGGCTGGAAAAAAACGGCGCGCGACTGGTTAACCCGTAAACTTTCGTCTGATGGCGGCGGCAAAGACAACGAAGCACAGAGCGTTTCACGCAATATTCCGCTCGAACCCGAGCCCAAGGGGCTCAAACGCCAGGATTTCGTCGAGGAGCCGATCGATGCACCTGTGGCCGAAGAGGCGGCAGCAGCCGCAGCGGCCGAAAAGCCCGAAACCGGGGAAACGACGCCGGTTACATTTTTGTTTTATAAGCTAAATACAAAGGGGAATCCCGTGTTATCGCGCGTGCGGCGCGATCTTGCCGAAGACAAAAGCGACCTCAAAAGCATGGTTTCACAGCTCATCAAAGGGCCGACGATCGGCGAGCAGGACAAGGACTATATCGATTCGTTCATACGCAAACCACGCATACTGGGCGCCGGTGTCGAGTCGGGTTGCGGTTTTGTGAACTTCGACTCTTCGTTCGGGGCGGGCGTGAGCTACCAGACGCTGCGCTTCCAGATTCAGCAGATATTCAGAAATATGGAAGCCTGGAAAGGCGTACATTGCCTCGAGCTGCGGGTGCGGGGAAAGCATAGCTCGCATCTGGGCAGCGACGGCCTTTATCTGCCCAAGCGCATCGACGCCGCCTGGCTGAAAGAAAATCTCTAAAAGTTTCCTGTAATAGGAGCCTCTTAAACCTTTTCCCAAAAAAAATAAGCCGATGGCTGCGACCTTTGGTAAATTAGCACTGTAAAGACAAGAGTGCTATCACTCTAAGAGGAAAATATGAACGCTGAAAGTATGACAATCAAGACCCGGGCCGTCTATCAGGCGGCGGTTCACAAGGCGCGCGAGTTCGGCCACGCCGATCTGACGCCCGAGCATTTTATGGCCGCATTATTCGAAGAAAACGACGGCCTGCCCGCGCAGGTGGCACAACGGCTGGGCAAAAACCCCGGCGAGGTCGCCTCGCTGTTTGAAAATTATCTGGCACGCCTGCCGCGTGTACAGGGCGAATTCGAGCCTGGGCAGAATCTATCGGGCGACGGGCGCAAGTTTTTGCAGCTCGCCGAACGCGAAATGTCGGGCTTGGGCGATCAGTATCTTTCGCTCGAACACCTTTTGCTCGCTTACACCAACGGCAATTTTGCGCTGAAAAACGAACTCGCCGCGCTGGGCATCGACCGGCGTTCTTTAGCGCCGCTTTTGAAAGAGCTGCGCGGTAATCAAAAGGCAGATTCCGATAACCCCGAAGCCAAGTTTAATGCGTTGAAAAAATACGGCAAGAACCTGAACGACCTTGCCCGCGCCGGTAAACTCGACCCGGTAATTGGCCGCGACGAAGAGATACGCCGTACGATACAGATTCTTTCGCGCCGAAACAAGAACAACCCGCTGCTGATTGGTGAGCCGGGTACGGGTAAGACGGCGATTGTCGAGGGTCTTGCAGGGCGGATTGTCTCCGGTGACGTGCCTGAAATTCTGCGCGATAAAACCGTCGTAACGCTCGATATGGGTAGCCTCATCGCGGGGGCAAAATACCGCGGCGAATTCGAAGAACGCCTGAAGGCCGTACTCGACGAGGTGCGCGCGAACCAGGACAAACTCATTCTCTTCATCGACGAGATACATACCGTTGTCGGCGCCGGTGCCACCGAAGGCCAGCTCGACGCCGCCAATATGCTGAAGCCGGCGCTGGCACGGGGGGAGATCCACCTGATTGGCGCGACAACGCTTAAAGAATACCAGAAACATCTCGAAAAAGACGCGGCGCTCGAACGCCGTTTTCAGACGGTCTATGTGACCGAACCTTCGGTAGAAGATGCGGTGACGATTCTGCGCGGGTTGCGCGACCGGTACGAGGTGCATCACGGTATACGCATCACCGATGCGGCGATCGTCGCCGCGGCGACTTTATCAAACCGCTATATCAGCGATCGGTTTTTGCCCGACAAGGCAATCGACCTGATCGACGAGGCGGCCGCGAAACTCAAGATCGAGCGTAATTCGATGCCTCAGGAGTTGGATGACCTCAATCGTAAAATTATCGGCCTGACGATAGAAGAGACTGCGCTCAACCGCGAGAACGATACCGCGAGTGTAGAACGCCTCGCCGCGGTGCGCAAAGAACTCAGCGAATTACGCGAACATTTTAACGCGATGAAACTGAAGCTCGACAGCGAAAAACAAAATCTGTCGCAGATCTCGGCGATCAAGGCCGAGATCGACAAGCTCAAGACCGAAGAAGCCGCCGCCGAACGCAAAGGCGACCTGAACCGCGTCGCCGAGCTGCGTTACGGGCAGGTGCCCACTTTGCAGAAAAAACTCGAGGCCGCGGTTTCTGGTATGAAGCAGAAAAATTCCGAAGTGCGCCTGCTCAAAGAAGAGGTTACCGAAGAAGACATCGCCGAGATTGTCTCCCGCTGGACGGGAATTCCCGTGGCGAAGATGCTGACTTCTGAAAAAGCCAAACTGCTCAAGATCGAAAGTGCGCTGCACGAGCGTGTTGTCGGGCAGGAAAACGCGGTCGAACAGGTCGCGCATGCGATTCGCCGTAACCGTGCGGGCATCGCCGACGAAGACAAACCGATCGGCAGTTTTCTTTTCCTCGGGCCCACCGGGGTCGGCAAGACCGAAACCGCGAAGGCGCTGGCGGAATACCTGTTCGACGACGCGAAGGCCATGGTGCGCATCGATATGAGCGAATACATGGAGAAACATTCGGTCGCTAAACTCATCGGTTCGCCGCCGGGATATGTCGGCTATGACGAAGGCGGGCAGTTAACCGAAAAAGTGCGGCGCCGGCCTTACAGCGTGATTCTTTTCGACGAAATCGAAAAGGCGCATCCCGATGTGTTTAATCTTTTTCTGCAGATTCTCGACGAGGGCAGACTCACCGACGCGAAGGGCAGGCTGGTAAACTTCCGCAATACCATTCTGATCATGACGTCGAACCTGGGTTCTGAACACCTGGCGAACCGCGAGCTCAACGCCGAAGAACAAGAGGTACGTGTGCTCGATGCGGTGCGCGGTTTTTTCAGGCCGGAGTTCTTAAACCGGCTCGATGGTGTGATCCAGTTCCACAGGCTGAGCCAGGCGCATCTCGAAGAAATTGCCTCGCTGCAGATCGATCAGATTGTGAAGAAGATACGCTCGCGCGGTATCGAGATCGAGGTTTCGGACGATGTGCGCAAGCTGATCATCGAAGAGGGGTTCGACGAAGATTACGGTGCACGGCCGATGAAGCGCGCGATTGAGAACCTGCTGTTAAACCCGCTGGCGCAGACGCTGCTCGAAGGTAAATACGAGCAGGGCAAAAAGATTATCGCGAAGCGTAAGTTTAACAGCGTCGAGTTTAAGGCGGCGTAGATTATTGCAGGGGGGCTTCGCCCCCCTTGCCACCCCCCGTTGTCGTAATAGTGCCATCTTCACTGATCTGCAATCTGGTTCTGGGGAAATCAGATCGCGTCAGGTCGCGCATGAGCTCGATGGTTTTTCCCGAAGCATCGTAGCGCGGCAGGGATTTTTCGGGCATATTCATCGGAATGATCTTGCCGCTCACAAACTTGCCTTCGCCATCGAGTTTCACCGCAAGCACCAGCGACAGCCCGGTTTTGCCGCGCGACGACAGCGCGCCATAGCCGATAAAATTACCGAGAGAGTAGACGATGAGCCGGCCTTTGTAGAGCTCGAGCGCGCGCACAACGTGCGGTCCGTGGCCTAAGATCAGGTCGGCGCCCGCGTCAATGGCCGCATGCGAGAAGGCAATCAGGTTACCGCGGTTTTCGCCATAAAACATTTCGGTTTCATTTTTCGTATGCAGAAATTTTTCGCCCTCGCCGCCCCAATGGCAGCTGATGACGACGACGTCTGCCTTTTCGCGGGCCGTGCGCACAAGCGTGCGCATACCGTCTAAATCTTTGACGTTGCTGTGCGCGCGCAGGTAGCTAAAGGGAATAAAGGCAAACTCGACGCCCTGGATTGTCTTGTACGCGATCTGGCCCTTACGGCCGATGGCGGTAATGCCCTGCGCTTTGAGATTCGCCATCGTATCGCTGAAACCGCGCTCGCCGAAGTCACCCGAATGATTGTTCGCGGTGCTGAGCACGTGAAACCCCGCGCGCTTTAATACCGCTGCGGTTTCTGGCGGTGTGCGGAAGGCAAAGACATGCTTCGAAGCCGTGTTCTTCGAGGTTTTGGGGTAGTTCGTCAGTGTACTTTCGAAATTGCCGAAGAGGATATCCGCGCCCGAAAGATATTCCTGTATCGGCGCGAAGATGGTCTCATAGGGCTTCTCGGGTACACGGCGTTCGGGATAGAGGGTACCCGGCACCATATCGCCGACGGCCTTGATCGTAATCGTCTTGCTTTTTTGTTTGGCTTCGGTCGCCGTGAGTAAAAGCAGAAGTGAGAGAAAAAAAAACTTACGCATGTTGAGTTGCCTCTTTCCAGGTTTTCTGTATCAGATCGGTGAAGCACTCAAGCCCCTTGCCGTCGAGTGCCGACAGCAAATCGGGTTCGATGAGCTGCCGCGAAAATAAATCCACCGCGAGCTTCTTATGATAATCACTCACCGGGTAAAGTTGAACATGCAGGCCCAGATACAGTGCCTCGAACAGGCTTTGGCCGAAATACAGCGCGGGGCGCGACGCGGCCGCAAGGCGTTGCCGGAATTCCCGCGGCGCGAGGCGTTCTTTGCCCGGCACAAAGTCGGCAGCCGCGAACGCTTCTTCAGCCGAGTTATGCAGAGTGATGAGACTTGCCGATGCACGCGAGGGCAGGGAGGATATCTCGCGGGAGAGGATAATGCTGCCGAGCGCTGCGCTGTATTCATTTTTGTTCATTTCAGGGTGCGGCAAGAGATCTGCAATCAGGTCGGCTTCGGCGCGACCCGCACCGCGATTATCGACGGCGATCTTTTTGACTCGTAGTTCGGTCAGCGGGGGATTAAACGCCGTATCGCGGCGGTCGAGAAGCGCGACGGCGCATGACAGTGGTACAATAAGCGGCTCGTCGGGCGCGAGCGTCACTTTTTGCACATCGATCTTACGTTTTTTGAGTTCAAGCGCCACGGCGCGCATGCGTACATCGTGGCCGCTGCCGTATTTGGCGGTTTCGCCCGTGATAATCAGTACACCGGGTTTCATTGTAAATTATATCCGATAAAGAAACTTACCTGTATCTGCTCGCTGGGTATATCGCGCGCAACATCGACCCCCAGCGCCGGTATGGTAATCTCGGTCAGGTAAAGCCGCAGCCCTGCACCGGGCCCGTAAAAGGTGATAGGCGCTTCGCCGTCGCGGCGCGCGGTGCCGGCGTCGAAAAAAGCCAGCGCCGCGAACGTGGCCCATGAGAACTGCAGAAATCCGACCTGATAGTTTATTGCGCCGACGGTAAATTTATCGGCGGGTATGAGTAAGGCGGGTAATGTGCGCGTGCCCTGCCAGCCGCCGAGGCGCTGCTCGAGAGGTTCGGGATAATGCGAATATTGAAACGAGAACAGAAAACTGACGAACTGGTTTTTGAAGGTCTTGATGTGCAGGGCGCTCGCACTCGAAACCGTGTGCAAATCTTCGCCGGAAAAGGCTATACCCTTTTCGGTATCGAAGGTCGTTTCAAACCCCGTTTGAAAAAAATCGACCGGCGTCACCGACGAATAGCGCAGCCGCGCGCCCATGTTCATCACGCTCGCGCTCTGTATCCAGGGTCGGTCGAGAACTTCGGCAGATCTGTATCCGGCCAGCACACCTAAGAAGAAGCCATGACGCCAGTTATAGCCGGTCGCCGACTGAAAGTCATGCCTGATGAGAGTGTAACTGCGCAGGATTTCACCGCGTGGCGTTGCGTCTTCGATAAAGACGCGCCCCGTCAGGTAACGCATCGTCGTCGAGATGCGCGAGTAGCCGATATGCGGGTCGGTATAACCTAAAAGCGCCTGCCAGCCGCGGTTAGAAATCAGCGCGCCGGTGGCGATGCCTTTGTTCTCGCCTAAAAAATTCGATTCGACCAGAAACGCACCGCCGATTTCGGTATCGCGGTATTTGACGTAGACGGGAATCGGGTAGAGGCTCCATTTCTCTTTAACTTCAACGGTCAGCACGCATTCCCGCATGCATGGCCCGCCGCCGGTTTCCGTCAGGCGGACATCCACCTTGGAAAAAATACGCAGCCGTTCGAGAAAATTGCGCAGCTCGACGGTGTCGATCTTATCGGTCGGATCGCCCTCTTTTATGTCGATGTATTGCAAGACGACCTGTGGCTTTGTGCGCTTGAGGCCGGTGACCTCGATGCGCCGCAGAATTTTCGTATCGCCGGCATTTTCGACGGCAGCACCGACGCCCGTGAGACTCGCACTCAACAACACCGCGGTGCAGATCGGCCCGAAACGTAACATAGTTATTTTTCTTTTTCGAAGGCCTTACGCATGCGCCGCAGAAAATATTCTTTGTTGAGCCAGTCGACCGATGCCGCGATTTTTTCGCGATCGGTTTTTTCGTTGCGATAACGCCGCACATGTTTGAGAATCTCGTCTTCGGTTCCGGTTTCGAGTTCAACGCCGGTTTCGCCATCGGCGAGAAATTCATGCATGCCCTGCGACGGGTGCGTAATGAGCGGAATACCCGCTTTGAGCGCCGCGACCGGAAGATGGCTGAGACTTTTTGTTTCGCCGCAAATGAGCGCCTTGGCGCCGGCGATATAATAAGCCTGATCATAGACACCGAGTTTGCCGGTGTAAAAAATGTTATCGGGTTTAAGCTCGCGCAGCAGCTTATCGGGCTGCGACTCACCCAGTACGACCAGTTTATCCGAAACGCAGGCGAAGAGATGCACGAGTTTTTGTACATCGGCGGCATCGGTGGCGAGAAAATATTCCGCCGCGACGCCCGGGTCGGGAAAAAACAGGCTTTGGTCGATCAGCGGGTAGGCAAGGGGGATATCCTTACGCAGCATGGCTGAAAGCGTGTTTTTGAGGGCAAAATTGGCCGCAATCGTGAGGTTGATACCGCCGCTGAATTCGAGATCGATTTCCTGATTATTCAGGAGCTCGGTCGCCGCCGCAGTATTGAGGGCTTCGGGGTTGGCGCGCCAGAGAAAAGGCAAAAGATCGTGCTGATAAACGATGAAACGGGTATTACCGGTCAGGGTGCGGCGCAAGTGGCGCAGGTAGCCGCGCGTGTTGGCGACGACGAGGTCGTAATCTTGCCATGGAATCTGCCCCTCGGCTTCGATGAGGTTGCCAAGGTCGTCGAGGCTTTTGCGTGTGAAACGCGGCGCAAAAATCGAGAGTTTGCGGTCGGCCAGCGACGCGGGCAGCGTCGTTTCAAAGTTTTTCAGAAAGCCGATATCGGCCTGCGGAAAAAGCTCGGCGAGCGCAAACAGCGCCGGGTTCAGCAGGTCATTCTCGGCATACCAATCCTGCAGTATCAGGGTGCGGCCATAATCCACAGAGGTAAATTAGCCTTTTAGAGGCCATGTAAAGACTTAAAAAGTAGTCGCTATGACTCAAATTCCCGTTATGAGCCCATGGCAAACGAACACGCAGATTATAAACCGGGTTTGGATGGCGTCATCGCCTGTATTACCAAACTATCTTTGCTCGACGAGGCGAAAGAGCAGATCGTCGTCCGGGGTTACGACCTCATCGAGCTGATCCAGAAAACCTCATATATCAAAGTTGCTTATCTGTTAATCTACAATAAATTCCCGACAGACGCAGAAGCCAAGGCTTTCGAGCAAAAGCTCATGGATCAGGCTGAAATCCCCAATGAGATGTACGAAATTTTCAAGTTGCTGCCGAAAAAGACGCAAGCGATGGATGCCCTACGTACCGGTATCTCTATTCTTGGTGGTTATGAAGAACATGACTTCCTTATGGATACCTCGACGAAAACCAACGAAGAGAAAGCCCTGAAAATTCTGGCGAAAGCACCCACCATCGCCGTCAATAGCTACCGCGCGATCAACGGTATGCCGTTTGTGAAGCCCGACAAGTCGATGGGTTACTCTGAAAACTTCGTGCATATGATCAAAGGCTCCAAGCCGACACCGGTCGAAACCGATACGCTCGATAAAATTCTTACGACCTATATCGAACACGAAATGCCAAATTCGACCTTTGCGGTACGCGTGGTGAGCTCGACGCTTTCAGAC